>CAZBWH010000117.1:0-6174 GCA_964495595.1 uncultured Burkholderiales bacterium
ACGTCGTCAGTCTTGGCCTTGCGGAAGCGGTCGCTCCAGCCGTCGATCTGACGAGCAACATAACCGTCGCCCTTGCCCAGGCTGTCCAGCCCGGCCGCTTTGTAATCGACCTGATGCAGTTCGATCATTTTGTCGATCACGCTCAGGCACAGCTTGCGCGTGTCTTCCACGCTCAGGTTCAGCCCTTCCGGCAGATTCTGACGCGGGATGATGCCGCAGATGCGCTCCATCACGTAGAAGTCGCAATCCATCACCGCCGGATCGGAACAGGTGGCAACCACGTTCGGCACGTAGGGGTACACAGGCTTCAGCGCGGTCATGATATTGGCTTCGCGCAGCATGTCGTGCGCCGACTTGGCGCGATGGCCAAACGGAGGGCGGCGCAGAATCAAATCGCGCTGCGGGTAGTGCAGCATATAGGTCAGGTTGGACGCCCCGCCGGCAAACTGGTTGATCTCCGGCGTACCTTGCAGATCGCCGATCTGCGCCTTGAGGAAGGCGTCGATTCTGGCAACATCCAGCTCTTCGCCGCTGCGGACTACGCCGGGTTGATCGAGTAATTGGCTCATTCTTTAGACCCTTTTAAAATCTTGAACCACAGAGAACACGGAGAACACAGAGAAAACACAGAGAAAAGCTCTCCATTTCGGTTTTCTCTGTGTTTTCTCTGTGCCCCCTGCGCCCTCCGTGGTTCAAGGTTTTGCTGTTATCACAAACTCACACCGAATTTCGCGGCTTGCTTCTTGAACTCCAGCTTGCCAATCACCAGGCGATGCACCTCGTCCGGACCATCCGCCAGCCGCAACACGCGGGTGTAGGCATACAGCGCGGTCAGCGGGAAATCTTCCGACAGGCCGGCACCGCCGTGCATCTGCATCGCCGCGTCGATCACCTGGGTCGCCATGTTCGGCGCCACGACCTTGATCTGCGAAATTTCGCTCATTGCGCCTTTAACGCCAACGGTATCCATCATCCATGCGGCTTTCAGCGTCAGCAGGCGTGCCTGTTCAATCGCCATGCGGGCGTTGGCGACCACGTCGATATTGCCGCCAAGTTTGGCCAATGGCTTGCCGAACGCAACGCGGGTCATCGCACGTTTGCACATCAGTTCCAGCGCGTATTCGGCAGCGCCGATGGCACGCATGCAGTGGTGGATACGGCCAGGTCCAAGGCGGCCCTGGGCGATTTCAAAACCACGCCCCGGCCCGGCGATAAATGCCGACAGCGGCAGACGCACATTGGTAAAGCTGACTTCGCCGTGGCCGTAAGGCTCGTCCAGCGTGCCGAATACCGGCAACATGCGCTCGATTTTTACCCCCGGCGCATCCAGCGGCACCAGTACCATCGAATGTTGTTTGTGTTTGTCGGCAGTCGGGTCGGTCAGGCCCATGAAAATCGCCACCTTGCAGTTCGGATGGCCGATGCCGGAGCTCCACCATTTGCGGCCGTTGAGCACCACTTCGTCGCCTTCGATAATCGCGGTGGCCTGCATATTGGTGGCGTCGCTGGAAGCCACACCTGGCTCGGTCATGCAGAATGCCGAACGGACGGTGCCGTCGAGCAAGGGCTTAAGCCAGCGCGCTTTCTGCTCTTCCGAACCGTATTTGACCAGCACTTCCATATTGCCGGTATCCGGCGCATTGCAGTTGAACACCTCCGGCGCAATCACCGAACGGCCGGTGATTTCCGCCAGCGGCGCGTAATCGACATTCGACAGGCGATTGCCATATTCCGGCTCGGGCAGGAACAGGTTCCACAATCCGGCGGCCTTGGCCTTGGCTTTCAGCGCTTCCATCACCGGCGGCTGGTTCCACCGGGTCCAGTCGGCGCCGCGCTTGAGTTGCTCGAAATAGGTCTTTTCGGCCGGAATCACGTGTTCGTTCATGAACGCGGTCATACGTTCGATGGTGTCGCGGGCGGCGGCGGAATGTGCGAAGTCCATGCGGTAAGCTCCTTCAGGCAGCGTCATTGAGTGAAGCCGAGGATACGGCCGGCCTTACAATCCATCAAATGAATAGTTTGAATATGTCATAATTAATTTCATGCATATCTCACGCCTCGATCTGAACCTGTTTGTCGTACTGGATGCCATTTTCAGCGAGGGCAACATCACCCGCGCCAGCCGCAAGCTGAACCTGACCCAGCCGGCCATCAGCCACGCCCTGGCCCGGCTGCGGCAGATGTTCGACGACCCGCTGTTTGTGCGCCAGGGCGCGTCCATGACGCCCTCTCCTCTTACCCGAAAAATCATTCCGCAAGTACGCCAGGCGCTGGCGCTGTTTGAATCGAGCCTGCAGGGGCAGGTGGAATTCGATCCGGGCAGCAGCCACCGGCTGTTCCGGCTGGGATTGCGCGATGTGTTCGAGGCCACCGCGCTGCCGCCGCTGTTGGCACAGTTGCGCCAGCAGGCGGCCGGAATCGAAATTGCCAGCGTGCGCATCGACCGGCGGGATATCGAAAACGAGCTGGCGGGCGGCAGCATCGATCTGGCGCTGGATATTCCGGTGCCGGTAGGCGATAGCATCCGCCAACAGCGGGTATCGCGTGACCGGCTGATCGTGCTGGCACGCGCCGGGCATCCGGCAATTCACGGCGAGCTGGATCTGGCCACTTATCTGGCGCAGTCGCATGTGCTGGTGTCGTCGC
Organism: uncultured Burkholderiales bacterium; assembly: GCA_964495595.1. Classification (GTDB taxonomy): domain Bacteria; phylum Pseudomonadota; class Gammaproteobacteria; order Burkholderiales; family SCOH01; genus CALMFQ01. Next base: position 2,647 of record CAZBWH010000117.1, read on the forward strand.
GGCGCAAAGGCATGGGGCTGGAAGATTTCGAGCTGAACCGTGAAAGCCAGCGCCGGCGCATCGGCCTGCGCTGCCAGCATTATTTCGCCGCCTGCCGGGTAGTCAGCGAAACCGACCTGCTGCTCACCATGCCCGAGCAATACGCACGGATTGCCAACGCGCAGTTCGGCAACGTCATCCACGCCTTTCCGCTACAAACCCAGCCGCTGGATGCGCACCTGTACTGGCATGCCAGCGCCGACGCCGACCCGGCCAATCGCTGGCTGCGCGAACAACTGATCAACCTGTCGGCCCAGTCGGTGGGTTAAGTGCCGCCGGCGCACTGGCCTCGTCAGGCTGGCGCAGCGGAATCCAGAAGATGAAACAGGCCCCCTGCCCGGACTGGTTCTGGGCCCAGAGCTGCCCGCCGTGATGGCGGATGATCTCGCGCGAGATCGGCAATCCAAGCCCGGTGCCGCCACCATGGCCGATGTTCTTGCTGCTCTGGATGAACTTGTCGAAAATCGACTCCAGCTCGGCGTCAGGAATCCCGCTGCCCTCATCGCTCACCTCGACCTGCAACCCCGGCACTGGCATCGTTCGCAGGGTAATTGACACCGCAATCTGCCCGCCTTCCGGGGTGAACTTGATCGCATTTGATAACAGGTTGCGCAGCACCTGCCCCATTCGCAGGCTGTCAAACTCCGCCTCGGTACGGCAAGACGGTGGAAGCAACTGCAATTGCAGGTCACGCCGGCGGATCAGCTCGGCCATTTCCCGTACTGTCTCGCCCACCACCGCCCACAGATCGTGCGGCGCGAACTGATACACCATCTTGCCGGACTCCAGCTTGGAGATATCCAGCAGATCGTTGACCAATGCCAGCAGCCGCTCACCGGCATCGACGATGTTTTTCAGGAAGCGCCGCAATTTGTCGGGAGGCCCGCTGTCGACACGATCCAGCCCCAGCCGGGCAAAGCTGAGGATCGCGTGCATCGGGGTACGCAGTTCATGCGACACATTGGACAGGAACTGGGTCTTGGCCTGATTGGCCTCGTCCGCCCGATCCTTGGCTGCCTGCAGGTCGGCGGTCTGTTCCCGTACCTGCCGCGCCAGCTCGTCACGCGCCTGGATCAGGCCGAGTTCGGCCCGCTTGCGGTCGGTAACGTCACGCGCCAGCCACACCACCGCCGGGACAGGTGCGGCCAGCGGCGGCAATGGCGCAACATGACCTTCAAACCAGTGCGGTACGCCATTGATGCTGAGCGGATATTCATGGATCTGGATCTCACCGCTTTCCAGGCAGCGGTGGATCACCTCCAGACACTGGGCGACAATCTCGCGCGGCAGCAACTCCTGCACATAGCGCCCGGCGGGAGTGCGATGCAGATACAGATCTCGGTTGCCGAGGGCGTCGAGCACCACGCCATCATGCGCCAGCACGAAAATCGGGTCTGGCACCGCCTGACTGATTGCATGCAGCCGCGCTTCATTGGCACGGGCCTTGGCCACCTCGCGCGATAATTCGGCCGACGACTCGCTCAGCTGGTGATCGCGCTCAGCAAGTGCCCGCACCATGGCATTGAAAGACGACGCCAGCAATCCCAGCTCGTCATCCCGCCCGCCCTGGAGTTCAACGCTCATGTCACCTTGCCGCAACCGGTCGGTCGCCTGGGTAAATTGCGCAATCGGTGCCGAGACATACCGACGCAACACCAGCCACACCAGCCAGAGCTCCAGCAGCAGGGACAGCGCACCGAGCACCAGGATGTGCCGGGCACCGGCAAAGGCGGCGTCCCGGATCAGCGCCGCAGGGTAGACATTGACCAACAGCCAGTTCGGCCCGCGAATGCGGGTCAGGCCCAGATAATGATCTCCGCCGTCTGACAACACGACAGCCGGCACCTGCCGGTGAGCCAGCACCTCGGCGATCAACTGCTGCAATCCGCGGTCGCCCAGCGCCTCCGGCTTCAGGTTACCCCCGGCAGCCATGATCTTGTCCATCAATCGTGGATGGGCAATCAGCTCACCATCGTCCCGGATAATCAGGTTGTAGGTGCCGGCCAGCTGCTGATTGGCCGTCCGGCGCAGCAGATCGTCGATCACGATGTCATGCCCGGCCGAGGCAACCCACCGGCCCTGATCATCGGCTGGCGTCACATGCGACACCATCCACTTCTTCGCCCCTTCGTCAAAATAGACACCGGTCCAGAACGGCTTGCGTTGCGGGTTTTTCTGCGGCGTCGAGCGCCAGACCGTTTCATAGGCATAAATATCGGTGTCCGGCCGGGCCTGGGCGCTCCAGTCGACAAACGGCGCATAGTTGATCGACAGCTGTTCCGGCATGTTCATGAAACTGTCGAGAAACCGGTTGGTGGTCAGCCGCCCCCAGTCGGACAGCAATTGCTGGCCCACGACCACACGCCGTTGCAGATCGGGAGTAATCGGCACATCGTGACGGATATAAGCCGTCGCCTTGCGGCGATAATCGTTCAATGGCGGCCGAACCCGCCACAAGCCGTCATCTGAGCGGGCAAATCGCTGCTGGAAGATCGCAGCAAAGTCCTCGTCCTGTGCCGCACGGTAGCGTTGCAGAAACTCGTCGGCCAGCATCCGGGTCTGGGTTTCTGCCAGCAGGAATTGCTGGCTCTCCAGTTCGCCACGCAACACCACATGATCCTGCAATGCCGCCAGCGCAGTTTGCTTGAGATGTGAATACAACACCCCGTATGCCACCAGCGTAATGACCAGCACGACAATGCCAATGCGCAGCGCCATTTGCAGCAATGCCCGACTGGCGATCGAACGAAGCGGAGAAGACGGGTCAGGCGGCATCAAATGATTTCCGGTACTCAAGCATGACAATGGCCAAGCCCACAGGCGCACCGGCCAATCCAGCTTGGTTTATAGGCGCAAACCCGCCCCATGACCAATTCAGGCATTCGGTTTAGAATGCCGGGTTTACGATTGATTACGGTTGGCACAGCTTATGATTCAAGTCGGCATCGTGATGGGCAGCAACAGCGATTGGGAAGTAATGCAGCATGCCGCCAGAATATTGCGCGAGTTCGGCGTGGCCTGCGAAACCCGGGTGGTTTCCGCACACCGCACCCCGGACTTGCTGTACGAATACGCCGAATCTGCGCGTGAACGAGGCCTGCAGGCCATCATCGCTGGTGCTGGCGGCGCGGCTCACTTGCCGGGCATGCTGGCAGCCAAGACCACCGTACCGGTGCTGGGCGTGCCGGTGCCATCAAAATACCTGAAAGGCCAGGATTCTCTGTACTCGATCGTGCAGATGCCGAAAGGCATTCCGGTGGCCACCTTTGCCATCGGCGAAGCAGGCGCAGCCAATGCGGCGCTGTTTGCCGTGGCGATGTTGGCGAACCAGGATGCCGGAATGCGCGACAAACTCGAGGCGTTCCGCGAGAGACAGCGCCTGACCGTGCTCAACATGACCCTGCCGGAGGTGGAATGATGGCGGACCATATCCTGCCTAATGCAATGCTCGGCATCCTCGGCGGCGGCCAGCTCGGCCGCATGTTCACC
>CAZBWH010000118.1:0-6160 GCA_964495595.1 uncultured Burkholderiales bacterium
TGGCAGGGAAAGACTGGTGCGCCGGGAGGGGGCGCCAGCGATTCCCAGGCTTGGGCGTATTGTCCAGTTTGGCGGCTACCAGGTGGATTACCGTCTTGACGAGGCCTCGCCAAAGCTGCGGGATGCGCTGCTGGCTTTTCTGGCGGAACGGTTCGGCGCGGCGATCGTGCCATCCGTGCCCGGCGATTCGGTCAATCCCGACATGCGACTGAGCATGCGTGGCTGGCAGTACATCGTCCGGCATTCACAGCGCGACAAGGTGTTAATCTTGTATTTTCCATCAGTGCGTTACGCCGAAGAGGCCGAGGCGTATGCCCATCTGAAGGAGGCAGCGCAAACGTTCAACGCGGCGCTGGCTGCGGGCCGGCATCAGGATTTGTTTGATGGAGGTGGCCAATGATTCTGGCGGCCTGTCGGACCAGAGTGATCGGCGCCCCATTCGCGCAGTGGTCATCCGCCCTTGAACATTGCTCGCCCGCCATTGCGGTCTACACTGGATTTTGCGGGCCTGGTCAAGGCGGGGGCAGGTTGCTTGGCGTCACTGACCGCCTGCGCATAACCGCTCATCCGGCCAGGGGTCGGCCAACGCGGGTGGATCACTGAATCGAGGAGACATGTCGTGCGCAACATACTGAAATCCTTGCTGGTCGGTACGTGCTTCAGTTTGGCCGGAGCGGCCTTTGCCGGCGAGCAACTGGTCATCGACTTCATGGTGTCGAGTGGCCCGCAGCGAACCGAATGGAACAAACTGCTGGGTGCTTTCAAAAAAGCCAATCCGGACGTCGAGGTCAAGCAGAGCGAGCATCCGCAGGAGGCTTACAAGAAGAATTTCTACGATCGAATCAAAACCACCAAAGTGGATGTGGCGTTCTGGTTTGCTGGCGCGCAGTTGTCCAGAGCCAAGGACAGCGGCTTGCTCAGACCGATCGATGAAACCGGTAGCCAAATGGTCAGCAATCGCTTTGCCCCGGCGACCGTCAAGGCGGTGAGCTTTGGCAGCGATGTGTATGGTTTGCCACTGTCGTACTACCAATGGGGTTTTTTCTACAAGAAATCCCTGTTTGCCAGACACGGTCTGACCCCGCCCAAGACCTGGGACGAATTCAAGGCCATGGCCGAAAAACTGAAGGCTGCGGGTATCAAGCCTACTCAGGTTGGTGCGAAGAACGGCTGGCCGGCGATGGCATGGTTTGATTACCTGAATATGCGCATCAACGGCCTGCAGTTCCATCACGATCTGCTCAGCGGCAAGGCATCATTCAACGACCCCAAGGTGGTGAAGGTTTTCGAGACCTGGAAAGACATGCTGGCCAGTGGCTATTTTGAAGAAAAGAGCCCCAAGCTCGACTGGGACGAGGTCTTGCCGTACTTGTACCGGGATTTGATCGGCGTGTCGTTGATGGGCGCGTTTGCCGCCACCAAGTTCGCTCCCGAAGTGGCTGCGGATATCGGCTTTTTCCCCTTCCCCAGCCTGAGCAGCAAGGAAAAGAGCGAAGATGCTCCGCTGGATATTCTGGTCTTCCCGGCCAGTGGCAAGAATCCGGGCGCCTTGGCCCGGTTTATCAAGTTCATGTCCGAGCATCCGGCGTTCAATGATTTCAACGAAGCCACGCAGTTGATTTCGCCACGGCTGGATGCTCCGCCAAGCAAGAGCGCCGTCCTGGCCACCGGCAAAACCTTGCTGCACGGCGCGACGGGCATCAGTTTCTTCTTCGACCGCAACGCATCACCCCGGCTAGCCGAGGCTGGCAACAAGGCCTTTGTCGAGTTTCTGACGCCTCCGCACGATGTCGCCAAAGTGACCGCAGCGCTAGCTGCGGCGAGCAAGTAAACGAAGCTGCTGCCGAAGCTTGCGCGTGCAGCAGCCATCGATCACCGTTGAGGGAGGCGAGCCATGATTTACTCGGGTGCCGGACTTCGCTGGCGCCGCATGTCAAACATGGCATGGGTGATCTGCGTATTGTGTTTTTCCGTCGCGTGTCATGCCAAAGCCGAGCTGCGAGTGGCTTTCGTTAACCCGGATAGTCCGGGCAATCCGTTCTGGGACGCGGTGACACACTTCATGCAAGCGGCTGCGCGAAGTTTGAATATCCAGTTGCAAGTCCATTACGGCGAAAAAAACCGCTATCTGGCAACCAGGCGAGCCATTCAGGCGGTCCGGTCTGCGACCAGACCGGACTATCTGATCTTCGTGTATCAGGCGGGACAGGGGCCGGAGGTGCTGAAAGCGGCAGAATCGGCCAAGGTGTATTCGTACATAATCAACACCGATATTGTCGATGGAGAAAAGGCACTGGTCGGCAAGCCAAGGGAAAAATACCGTTACTGGCTGGGGCACATGTCTCCTGACGATATCAAGGCCGGGAAAGACCTGGCTGAACAACTGATTGCAGCCGCCAGGGAGAAAGGTCGGTGGGCGGGTGATCAACGCATTCGGGTTGTGGCGTTGAGCGGAAGCAGGGATTCTTCAGCCGCCCTGGATCGTAACAAGGGGCTGGAGCAAGCGCTCGCGGCGCATCCTGATGTTGAACTGCAGCAACTGCTGTTCAATAACTGGGACCCGGACTTGACCCGCAAGCAAATGCCGGCGCTGCTTCAGCGTTTTCCCGATACGGCAGTGGTGTGGACCGCCAGCGACGGGATGGCGCTGGGTGCAGCGGAGGGTGCGACATCCGGGGCGCCGCTGCTGATTGGCGGCATCGACTGGACCAACGAGGGCATTGTTGCCGTTCGCGACGGGAATCTGGTGGCTACCGTCGGTGGGCACTTCATGGAGGGCGGGCTGGCGCTGGTGCTATTGAATGACCATCACCGCGGCATCGACTTTGCTGCCGAAGGCGTCATCCTCAGGTCGAGAATGCAGGTCATCCATCAAGCCAATGTCCAGGCCTATTGGCAGGCGCTGGGTGATCAGCGCTGGGACAAAATTGATTTTCGCAAGCTGTCGAAGTCCGCTAACCCGGATGTGAAAAAATATGACTTCAGCCTGACCGCCATCCTTAATTCAGTCGCCAGAAAATTGCCGCCGAGCCTGGAAAGGCGTTAATGCGGAAACCGCCTTGTGCCCAGGCATGTCCGGCACAAGCGTGCATCTCCCTGCTGCAAGCCAGTACCAGAGCGGCTTGCAGGCCGGTGCCTTGGCTTGCCTTGCGCCGTGAAAATGCTGGATTCACCGCCGATGGCAATGGCCAGCGCAAAAAATAAGATCTGGGTGTGAATTCCTGGTGCCGGATTGTGCGTGCTGCATCGGTGAAACGTGAACCGGCCGAGCCGCGGCAGAAGCGACCTTGATTGCGGAGTTAAATATGGCTGATTGTCGTCGATTCAAAGGGTTGTGTGGTGTATCGCAGCGCAGCAAGGTGACGGTACTGGCCGCTGTCTGGATCCTGGCCGGGTGTGTGGGAGGCGGAGGGGGTGACGATGGCGGGGTAGCCACAACCATAACAGGAACAGGAACAGGAACAGGAACGGCGGTGGCCGTCGCCAGTGTCAGCCTCAGCCCGGCCAGCAACACCCTTGACGTAGGCGGCAGTTATTCTCTGGCGGCGAGTCTGAGCGATGCGTCGGGCCAGCCACTGACTGGCCGTAACGTGAGCTGGACTTCCTCCAGCCAGGCGGTGGCCAGCGTCACCGACAGCGGCACGGTGACCGGGCTGGCGGCAGGGAATGTAACAATTACCGCTACCGTCGAAGGCCGGAGCACCAGCGCGCTGCTGACGGTGGTGGATGGCAGCTCGGCGGCAGCACTGGTCAAGCTGGATGCAGGGAGCGTTTCCGGCAGTGTGCGCGATTTACTGGGGGTTAACAAGCGGCCGACAGCCAGTGCGCAGGCCAGCGCAGGTGCGCAGACGACCGGTAGCCGCTGGGATGGTCGTTCGCTGTACCAAGCCTTTGGCGTGTCGCAGGTACGGCTGCACGATGCCGGAGTGGATCTGTGCACCACTTACACTGCGGCCATCAAACTGAATACAGGGGTGTCGCCCGCGCAGCCCGTCACGGGCTGTACCTTGCGGGGCAGCGGATCGGTGCCGCATTTCAACTGGACGCCGGCTTCGTCGGCCGATGCCGATCTGAACAATCCGGCCAATTACGACTTTACCGAAGTGGATGCCGCGATCAACGAAGCGCTGGCGACCGGGGCCCGCATCTATCTGCGCCTGGGCGAAAGCTACAACGGCCCCAATGATACGGACGACCCGGTGGCATGGGCCAAGGTGGCAAGCAATATCTATCGCCACGTCATCGGTGAGTTCAAACCGTCCAGCGGCATCGCCGTCGATCCGGCTTATGTCGAAGTGCATAACGAGCCCGATGGCGGCTTCTGGCGTGGCAGTCAGGCGACCTTCAACACCCTGTTCACCGAAACCGCCAGCCGTGTGCGTGCCGCAGCCACTGCGGCTGGGCGCACGGTAAAACTGGGTGGAGCGGGATTTACCCGCAGCGTGCTGACCAGCTCGACCAAAGCGGGCAACCCGGCCAACAACTTCATCGCCAATGTCGGCGCCGGCACGCTCGATTTCTATTCCGCGCATTTGTACGATTCCTGCGCCAGCAAGGCAACGCTGGCCAGCTCTGCGGCTTTCCTGCGCAACCTGCGGGCGCTGGTCGACAGCCAGGGCGGCAGCAACAAACCATTGCATATTTCGGAATGGAATATCGGGCTTGGCTCGCAGTGTGGCAATGCGCAGTATGGCGAGCCACGCATGGCGTCGTATGCCAGCGGAGTGCTGACCCTGATGCAGGATCCGGCGCAGGCGATCGAGGCGGCACATTTCTACGCCGGCATGCCGATCATGGCGCTGTTTGATTTCACCTTGGCCAGTAATGCGGTGCGCATCAACCCGTCAGCCTGGGCCTTCTGGGCACATCGGCGCCTGTCCGGCGGCAGCCTGCTGGCGACCCAAGTTTGCCCGGCCGGCACCGGGTGTGTGGCAGGCTACGCAGCCGAAGGGGCGCCGGTAGTGGCACTTGGCGCACAGAGCGGTTCGGGCAGCAGCCTGGTACGTCGGGCCGTGGTGACCAACGACAGCGCGAGCGCGGTGGCCTATACCCTGCAGGTGAACAACCTTGCCAGCGGCACGATCAATGCCGTGGTCTACACCCCGCCGGGTTCAGCGCAGGACGTGGCAGCCCAAGGCAATCCGCTGACCCCTGACCCCACAGCGCTGAACAGCCTGCTGGCATTCCCTGTCCAGCAAACTCGCTCGGCACTGGTCGTAAAGGGCGGGCAAGTACAGCTGACGCTGACCGTGCCGGCCTACGGATTACAGCTGGTGGAGTTGCGGGCGCCGTGATCCGGCCGTACGGCTGGCGATCAAGGTGCAGATCTCCAAGGCGCTGAAACCAGGCCGGAACGGCTGCGGCGCCGCGCCGGCCGGGCGGATCAACGGATCTTGATTGGCAGGTAGAGCGTGTTGCCCTCGCGGGCAATCAGCAGTGCCACGGTGCCGGCTGGCAGCTTGGCCAGCGCCTGGTTGAAGCCGGCGACATTCGGAGTGGCGATCGCGTTGAGGGCCAGAATTACGTCGCCTTCTTCAACGCCAGCCTTGGCCGCCTCGCCTTCGACCCGTTCGACCAGCACGCCGCCACGCAGACCCAGTTCGCTTTTCTCCTGCGCGTCCAGATCAGCGATCTGCAATCCCAGCCGCTGGATCTTGGCGTTTTTTTGTGGGGTCGTTTCGGTGGCGGCGACTTTCTCGGTGGGCATCTCGCCAACCGTGACTTTCATTGCCAGCTGTTCACCGCGACGCCAGATCTGCAGGGGCACTGTGTTGCCGGGGCGTACGTTGGCGACGATCAGCGGCAGTTCGCTGGAGCTTTTCACCGGCTGGCTGTTGAACTTGAGGATCACGTCACCTGGCTGCAGGCCCGCCTTGGCTGCCGGCGAATTCGGTTCAACCATCGACACTAGCGCGCCGTCGGTCGATTTCAGGCCGAACGATTGCGCCAGCTCCAGGTTCAAGGGCTGGATCTGCACACCGATCCGACCCCGGCTGACTTTGCCGGTGGTCTGCAGTTGTTTGGCGACATTCATCGCCACGTCGATCGGGATGGCGAACGAGATGCCCATGTAGCCACCGGAACGCGAATAAATCTGCGAGTTGACGCCGACCACTTCGCCTCGCATGTTGAACAGCGGGCCGCCGGAGTTGCCCGGGTT
>CAZBWH010000119.1:0-6102 GCA_964495595.1 uncultured Burkholderiales bacterium
CCTTGTTCTAGAAAGACTTTGCTGGGTGAGACTGAGATAGGGGCATAATCAGGAGAATCGTTGTGCAAGGCACAAAATGCAATTGACACATCGTTCCGCATATTAGACAATACTGATTATCAAGCACGACTTGTTCTTGATAGTTTCTCCTCTATTTCTCCTTTGTATTTTGGAAAAGCGCAGATTCCGATCTGCGCTTCTTTTTGCCGGACAGGCAATCCTGCGGCGCACCCGATCATCCGGCAAGCCATTCATATTTCTGCAAAATTAGCCTGTTTCAATAGCGTATAAGTAAATCACGCATGGTGGCTATTCTATGCGACAATCCGCGCCTTATTTATCTGGCTGGACGCCGAGGATCGAGGAGACCCAGATGAAGTTTCGCTTCCCCATCGTGATCATCGATGAAGATTTCCGCTCCGAAAATGCCAGTGGTCTGGGCATTCGTGCACTTGCCGAAGCCATTGAAGCCGAAGGCATGGAAGTACTCGGCGTCACCAGTTACGGCGACCTCTCCAGCTTTGCCCAACAGCAAAGCCGAGCGTCAACGTTCATCCTTTCGATTGATGATGAAGAATTTCTGTCTCCGGAAGCGGCAGACAATGCCATCAATCAGTTGCGCAGCTTTGTTGAAGAAATTCGTTTCCGCAATACGGACATACCTATCTTCCTGCACGGTGAAACCCGCACCTCGCGCCATATCCCGAACGATGTGTTGAAGGAGCTGCATGGCTTCATCCACATGTTCGAAGACACGCCGGAATTCATCGCCCGCTACGTGATGCGCGAAGCCAAGGCCTATCTCGACAGCCTGCCGCCGCCGTTCTTCCGCGCGCTGACGCATTACGCCTCGGACGGCTCGTATTCGTGGCACTGCCCCGGCCACTCGGGCGGCGTGGCGTTCCTGAAATCGCCGGTCGGCCAGATGTTCCACCAGTTCTTCGGCGAAAACATGCTGCGCGCCGATGTGTGCAACGCAGTGGATGAACTCGGCCAGCTGCTCGACCACACCGGCCCGGTGGCGGCATCGGAACGCAACGCGGCACGTATTTTCAACTGCGACCACCTATTCTTCGTCACCAACGGCACCTCGACCTCGAACAAGATCGTCTGGCACTCCACCGTAGCGCCGGGAGATATCGTCGTAGTCGACCGAAACTGCCACAAATCGATCCTGCACTCGATCATGATGATGGGTGCGATTCCGGTATTCCTGATGCCTACGCGCAACAACTTCGGTATCATCGGTCCGATCCCGCTGTCCGAATTCCAGCCTGAAACCATTGCCCAAAAGGTCGCCGCACATCCGTTCGCCAAGGACGTGAAAACCAAGCCGCGCATCCTGACCATCACACAGAGCACCTACGACGGCATTCTGTATAACGTCGAGATGATCAAGGAAATGCTCGGCGACAATATCGACACGCTGCATTTCGACGAAGCCTGGCTGCCGCACGCGACTTTCCACGACTTCTATCGCAACTACCATGCGATCGGCAAGGATCGTCCGCGCAGCCCGGATGCGATGATTTTCTCCACCCAGTCGACACACAAGCTGCTGGCCGGCCTGAGTCAGGCATCGCAGATTCTGGTGCAGGACTCGGAAACCCGCCAGCTCGACCGCGACGTGTTCAACGAGGCCTACCTGATGCACACCTCGACCAGCCCGCAATACGCGATCATCGCCTCGTGCGATGTAGCTGCGGCGATGATGGAGCCGCCGGGCGGCACCGCGCTGGTGGAAGAATCGATTCTCGAAGCGCTGGATTTCCGCCGCGCGATGCGCAAGGTCGATGAGGAATTCGGCGACAGCTGGTGGTTCAAGGTCTGGGGTCCGGATTTTCTTGCCGACGAAGGCATGGCAGAGCGTGACGACTGGATGTTGCGCAGCGGCGACAAGTGGCATGGTTTCGGCGATATCGCCGAAAATTTCAACATGCTCGACCCGATCAAGGCCACCATCATTACACCGGGGCTGGATGTGGACGGCGATTTTGCCGACAGCGGCATCCCGGCTGCGATCGTGACCAAGTATCTGTCGGAACACGGCGTAATCGTCGAAAAAACCGGCCTGTACTCGTTCTTCATCATGTTCACCATAGGCATCACCAAGGGCCGCTGGAACACGCTGGTCACCGAGCTGCAGCAGTTCAAGGACGACTACGATCGCAACCAGCCGCTGTGGCGCGTGTTGCCGGAATTCGTCGCCAAGCATCCGCAGTACGAGCGTATCGGCTTACGCGATCTATGTGACAGGATTCACGGCATTTATAAAGACAACGACGTCGCCCGGCTGACCACCGAGATGTACCTGTCGCCGATGGAATGTGCAATGCGCCCTTCTGATGCCTTTGCCAGGATGGCACACAAGGAAATTGAACGGGTCTCGATCGACGAGCTGGAAGGCCGGGTCACCGCCGTACTGTTGACCCCTTATCCGCCAGGGATCCCGCTCCTGATCCCGGGAGAACGTTTTAATCGAACCATCGTGCGCTATCTGGAATTCGCGCGTGACTTCAATGAGCGTTTCCCTGGTTTTGAAACCGATATTCATGGACTGGTCAAACAGGACGTCAATGGTCGCGATCAGTATTACGTCGATTGCGTCGCGCCCTGATATCAGTTTCATGCGCAACACAAAAATGGCTGCCAGCCGGGCTCAAAGGCCCGGCTGTTTGCATAAGTGCAACGGGTTGCCATCCTGAGTCTATCGCCGTACTGGCGGGATAGCGAGACACCCGTCTCGCTGGTGTCAATCACCCGAAACAACTCCCCGCCCGCCGCAGTATGTCGATTCATTAGCGCCGCTTACGTGAAGACACACTGACCCCTGACCGATCCGCCCGACTGCATTAGCCGCCTCCGCGCTTCAGGTACGGTTTACAGCCCAAAACAACTGGGCTATCGTTTGTTCATATGCGAAAACTGCTGATCATGTCGGCGTTTCTGGCCGCAATCAACTGCCCGGTACAGGCAGACCAAGAGCGGGCCCCCGCTGCAGAGCCAGTGGGGGCGTCTGCCGAGCTGGCAGCGCCCGTTACCCCGCTCTCTCCCGCCCGTGCAGCCAGAACCCGTGGCGCCAAAATCAACATGAGCAAGGTAGACATCAGAGTTCAGGATCTGCTGCTGCAGTCGTTTTCACTGCTCGGCGTGAACTATCGTTTTGGCGGAAAAACACCGGAAACCGGGCTGGACTGCTCCGGGTTGGTTCGATATGTATTTCGGCAATCAATGCAAATGGCGCTGCCACACAATGCGCTGGCCATCAGCAGGATCGGGGAATCCGTCAACCCGACCGAGCTCAAGCCGGGAGACCTGGTGTTTTTCAATACCCTGCGCCGGCAATTTTCCCACGTTGGGATATACGTTGGTGATGACCTTTTCCTGCACGCCCCCAGTTCGGGAGGTGCCGTGCAGATCGCCAGTATGAAAGCCCGCTATTGGGCACAACGATTCAATGGCGCCCGCCGCATCGCACCCGATCATCGCAAATAGCGTTTTACTGATACCGTTAGGGAAGTCTGTGGGCAACTCCCCGGCCGAAGCAATCTGCCAGGCAGAATCGGCCGTTGGCAGGCATGGCTTGCAGTAATTGGCAGTAAGAAAAGCCTGGCTGCCTAAAAAACAGGCAACTCAGGCAATCCGTTGTTGCTGCAGCGCAATATAACCTTATCCACAGCAGATTCACATTAACATCCCCGCAATCTGTGAATTTACCCTCTGCGCTGCTTGGCTTTCGCCCTTCCTGTGGGCAAGCTGTGGGCAACTGGCGATTCCAGCGCAAAATCGATCTTGCTCGATTCCATGTCGACCCGCATGACTTTTACCCGCACCCGGTCACCTAGCCGGTAACGCACATTGCTACGTTCGCCGGTCAAAGAGTGCATTGCAGCATCAAAGTGGAAATAGTCCTGCCCCAGTTCGGTGATATGTACCAGCCCCTCGACATAGACGTTGTCGAGCAAGACAAACATGCCAAAACTGGTAACCGCGCTGACACTGCCGTCGAACACCTCGCCGATCCTGTCGCGCATGAAAAAGCACTTCAACCAGCTTTCCACGTCGCGCGTGGCATCATCGGCGCGACGTTCTGTCATTGAACAATGCTCACCCAGTTCTGGCCACTTACCCCCTGGCCGATATTTTTCGCCCCGTAATACCGCCTTTATCGAACGATGAACCAGCAGATCAGGATAACGGCGAATCGGCGAAGTGAAGTGGGTGTAGCCCTCATAAGCGAGGCCGAAATGGCCGACATTGTCGGGGCTGTAAACGGCTTGTTGCAAAGAACGCAACATGGCGGTTTGTAGCAGCGGAGCATCCGGGCGGCTCTTGATCTTGTCGAGCAATTGGGCGTAGTCCTTGGCGTGCGGCTCGTCGCCACCCGGCAGGGTCAAACCGATTTCACGCAGCAGCACACGAAGGTTGTCGAGCTTTTCCGGTGTCGGCCCTTGGTGAACCCGGTAAAGCGTTGGGTGTTTGTGGGTTTCCAGAAAATCGGAGGCGCACACATTGGCTGCCAGCATGCATTCCTCTATCAGCTTGTGCGCATCATTGCGAACGACCGGCACGATCCGCTCTATCTTGCCCTGATCGTTAAAGACCATCTGAGTTTCGTTGCTCTCAAAATCGATAGCCCCCCGCTTTTGCCGCGCCCGACGCAAAACGTGAAACAACTCGTACAGCTTCTGCACTTGCGGCAACAAGGCAGCATGCTCCATGGCTTCCGGTCCTTCCGGCTGCTCCAGCATCGCCCAAACCTTGTTGTAGGTAAAGCGCGCGTGCGAACGCATCACAGCAGGATAGAAACGATACTTCTTGATCTTGCCTTGCGTGTTGATGCTCATGTCACAGACCATGCACAGGCGCTCAACATCAGGGTTGAGAGAGCAAATTCCGTTAGACAACGCTTCGGGCAGCATCGGAATCACCCTGCGAGGGAAATAGACCGAGTTCCCGCGTTGCCGCGCATCAGCGTCGAGTGGATCTCCGTTGCGAACGTAATAGCTGACATCGGCAATGGCCACTACCAACCGATACCCCTTACCATCGGCACAACAATAGACCGCATCGTCGAAATCACGGGCAGTTTCGCCGTCGATGGTCACCAGAGGCAGGTCACGGGCATCCTCCCGCTTGAGGCCCTCGTCGGGCTTCCAATCGAGCTTGCGCACTTTCTTCGGTGTCTTGCTAGCCAGTTGCTCTGCAGGCTCTGAAAACTTGAACGGCAAACTGTGCTTGCGTAGCGCAATTTCGATTTCCATTCCTGGATCGGCATAATTCCCCAAGACTTCAAGCACACACGCCACAGGCTGGGTGGCCTGGCTAGGTTGGGTGAGTATCTCCACGACGACAACCTGGCCATCCCTGGCGCCACGATCCTGTCCAGGCGCAACCAGGATATCCTGGTTGACCCGCTTATCCTCTGCCACGACAAATCTTACGCCGTGCTCACTGAACAAGCGGCCAACCAGCCGCTTGTTCACATGATCCAGAATTTCGACAATCTTGGCCTCACGTCTTCCCTTGAAGTCTTTGCCCGCCTCCCGGGCCAGCACGATGTCGCCATGCAATACCTTGTGCATTTCACGAGGACTGAGAAACATGTCCGGGCTTCCGTTTTCCGGAATCAAAAAGCCAAAGCCATCTGAATGCCCTTGCACCCTGCCTTTGACCAGATCCAGTTTTTCCGCCACACAGATCAGCCCCTTTCGGTTGGTCATGACCTCGCCATCGCGCTCCATCGCCCGTAAACGACGGGAAAAGTTGCCGGCCTCGCTCTCATTAATCGTCAACAGATCGCCTAGTTGCTCGGCCGACAGCGGGCCTTGTGCAGCTATCTGCTGCAGAATGAATTCACGACTGGGCAACGGGTTGGGGTATTTTTCCTGCTCGCGCAGCAAAAATGGATCAAGAGCCCGAATGCCGGCCTGAGTAGTACCTCTGGTTTTTTTTGGTTTTTTTGCTTTTTCAATTGACAAAATAAATGCCCTCTTTATAATGCGCTCTCTCTGAAGCCGGCGCTTAGTCGGCTGATGATTATACAGGCCCAGGTGGCGGAATTGGTAGACGCACTAGGTTCAGGTCCTAGCGGTGGCAACA
>CAZBWH010000120.1:0-5958 GCA_964495595.1 uncultured Burkholderiales bacterium
TGCCGCGTACACCGCCATCACGGATGCTGCTGCTGTAGCAGGTGCCGTTGATGACGAGCTCGCAGTGGCTGTAAGGCGAGCGGGTCCACCAGCGGATCAGGGCGTTGAACCAATCGCCCTGCCCCTTGTAGAGCGCGAGTTGGATCATGGATTACTCCCCGAACACCGCCGGCCACGTTTGGCTGGCGAGGTTGAAATTGCCCGGATCAGATTCCATGGCCGCCTTAATCTGTTCTGCCCGAGCGAATAGCGCGGCGTCGCTGGCGGCTGCTGCGGCGAAGACCTGATTTGCCAGCGTCTGCGTCATGGCCACAAATGAGCCGTCCATGGTTTTCCACTGCAGCCCGCCGGGAATGCCTGCACCCATCATGACGAGGCCCATCTGCTGCGTGCGGCTGAACGTATCGCTGTGATACCACTTGCCAGCCACCTGATACCCGCCCGTTTGTGTGCGGCGGTCACGCTCGGATTTGATCGACGCCCAATAGCTTGATTTCAACAGGTCGATATCGACAGCGGGCGGAACGAACGTCCCGTCGCTGTATCGCCAGCCGATCCCCTCTTCGCCAACCGCAGCCACCGCCCCTGGATAATCTGCCAGCGCGTCTACCTCGATTGTGTTAACGATTACTCCGTTTTCGATTTCATGCGCGCGCATCAAATCACTCCCCATATCCGAAATTCGCCGCGTGCTCCCGATCCTGCAGCCCCTGTCCCGTTGCCTCCGACTGAGCCTCCACCACCGCCCGGCGCGACGCCATCTCCGGCGTTCGCAGACCCTCCATATGCTCCGGCTCCGCCATTGCCACCGAAAACACTTGCCCCGGAAACTCCATTTCCGCCGCCTCCACCACCGCCGAAAACTGATTTTCCACCAGAGGTATATCCGCCGCCGCCGCCGCCATATGCGCTGTCACCTCCTGCCCCATCTGTTCCTGCACCGCCGCCGAAACCATCTGTCCCGGGCGCGACAATCGTCTGCGCTGTCCCCTGCGGCTTACCGCCAGGCGCAACCGACCCTGTAGATTCTCCGTTGACTCCACTACTCAGCGATCCTCCCCCGCTTCCGCCAGTTCCGCCGCCCGAAACACCGTTCGCACCTCCGCCGCCGTAAGCTGTAACCGTACCGAAGCTTGAGCTTCCGCCGGCACCACCAACGCCATACAAACCGCCTGCCGATCCGCCTGCGCCAATCGTTACTGCGTGCGATGACGACAAGTCAGATGCCTTGAATAAAAAGGGCACGCATGATCCGCCGCCCCCTCCACCAGTTGCGAGGTTGCACTTGGATCCGCCGCCGCCGCCACCCCACAGAAGCCCGCTATGTGCGGCATATCCGGGTGGCTTGGTCCACGTCCCGGATGAGGTGAATGCTCTGTAATATGCGGACAGCACAATAGTCTTAAATCCAGACCCGTCGCACATCACCAGTCGAACCTCTCCTGGGTACATGACATAGCTGGTAAGCCCGTCAATCAGCTCGGATGCGTTCGGGTCGAGCGTAATATCCCCCGTCCCGCTATTGCGCAGGTAGCAGTACCAAGCCGACCCAAGCGTTGCTGCCGCGACAAATGTTTGCGTAAAAGTGCCAGACGTTATGTCTACCAGCTTTCCCGAATCAGACGCTGTGAGGGCTACGTTTGACGACCTCGACACCACGCCTGCATATGTATATCGCGCTGCCCACGACGCGACCGATCCGTTGGTTGTCAGAATATTCCCGGCATTTCCAGACTGGTCTGGGATCGGAAGCTGCCAAGACGGGCCAGAGCCGTCTGTGCTAAGGAATTTGCCGGCATTTCCAGGCTGCGACGGAAGGAACGTGTTTGCATATGCCGCCGACGTCGATGCGCTTGATGCGCTTGCTGCTGCCGCCTGCGCATGATATTTGGCGCTGTATTCGCCACCCGACACGGGCGTGACGAGCTGGACCGCCCAGGCTTGCGCAGTAGTGGCGTAGCCGCTAGCGCTGCTGCTGCTTGATGCTGCCGCCTGCGCATGGTATTTGGCGCTGTATTCGCCACCCGATACGGGCGTGACGAGCTGGACCGCCCAGGCATTGGCTAGCGTTGCACTTGACGATGCCGCCGTGGCCTTGTTAAGCGCAAAAGTACCGACGCCCACAATATTTGCCATCGCCGGTACAAACCGAGTGCGATGCCCGCCGTTCGCCAGCCCGGTAGACGGATTGCTATCGTCGCTGACCGTGCTGCCGTCGCCACCGACCGCCGGATCGAAATAGACCGAACTCATTAAAACACCTCGCGAATCTCGAAGCTGGTATCAAAAATGCCGGGGCTGCTCTCCACCACTGGAGCCAGGCTGCGCAAGCGGCCAACGAATGCGCGGCGCGGCTTGTTTTCCTGATCCGCGTAATCCGGATCGATGAGGATTTCGCCCGCCACGCCCAGCAGGTTCTGCAGGTCGAGCACCCGGGTATACGCCTCCGTTTTATTCATTGCGCGAAGGTCAAACCGATGCACTCGCGGCTTGGCGCGAGCGTCAAAGTACTCGCTGCCGCCCAGGCTGGATTCGATGATGGTGGTGTCGTCCATGCTGATCGCTGCGCCAACAACCGGCCCAAATGTCGGCTGCCAAACATCGGCCAGAAACAACCGCCCGATCTGGATGTAGCCATCGCTGTTGGTGGTGTCGTCAATTTCCACTCGCCAGTAGCGCAGGCTCGGCAACGTGGTAACACGATGGATAAACGGCGACTGATACCCGGCGCGGGCCTGATCGCTGAGTGTGCCGAGCCAAAAGTTATCCTCCTCCCATTCTAGCAGCTCAGGAGGGATCATCCCGTAAGGCCACACATCGACCCAGCCAGAGTCATACAGCGGGGTGGCGAAATCGGCAGCGTCATCGCCACGAATGCGCACCTTGGCGACAACGGTAAAGTTGTGGCCGATCAGCGCCATCATGCCGATACGGCGAGCGCGGCCTAGGTCAACGTCGAACTTCGTGGCGGCAGTGGTCACGCCACTGCTGCGGGCAACCTTGGCAATCAGCCGGTTTTGCAGATTTGCCAGCGGCAAGCCGGCCAGCCACGAGCCACCGGATAGCGTGGCTTCGTCGCAGCGGTTGCCGTAGGCGATGAGAGTGCGGGATGCCATCAGTTAGCCCCAGAGAGTTAAATCAAGAATGCCGCCGCGCAGATCGGTGCGGATGCTGGTGACGCGCATCAGCCGGCCAGCGTCGTAGCCGTAACGCGGCACTTGTACTGATACGACCGAACCCAGATCGATAGCCGCCGCCAATGCCGCATCGAGCGCCACACGTACACTGAGCGTGTCGCGGCGCACTTTATATAAGTTCAGCAGCCGAGTAGCCTCGTTCTGTGCTGCTGTTGCGTCGATCAGCGACGTTTCGATATCCAGCGTTTCGGCCAGCGGATGTATGGTTTTGACGCTGCTATCGCTGGCGGTAGTCTTGCGCGATTGTTGTGCCAATTCGGCACGCCGCGCAGCAGTGACGCTGCCGGCCAGATCGCTTGTTTGCGTGGTGGCAAAAGGCTTGTAATTGAGACTGACTTGCCACACCGGGATGTCGGCGTCGCCACCGGCAATGCGGTCGATCTTGATGATTTCGACCTTGGTCAGCGTGGCCACCGGTGTGCCGCTGGGGGCTTCGAAGCGGGCCATGCGGAATTTGCCAAGACGATCCACGCCCCACCATGCGCCGACGCTGCCTAGCACATCGTCTAGCGCCTGCTTGCCGCTGGCACCGCCGTTGAGCCAATAGCCCACCTCCGCCGCCGTAGCGGTATCGAGCGCGGCGACATCGCTGCTGCTGATGTCGCCGATGCTGATACCAGCATCGAGCATGATCTGCTTGGCCAGCTGCGCCGAGGTGCGATCTGCTGCCGTTGCGCCGTCGATGGCGTCGCAGGTGATCTGCCCAACCGGCGACGAGCCGAGCCGGAACATGCCGCCAGCGAGCCAGACGCGATACTGCCCAGCGCTGGGCGCGTTGGTTTCCATGTCTGCCTGGCTGCTATAGGTCGCCCCGGCAGTGAGCGATGCGCCACGGTCATATACCGCAGACACAGACTGCAGCGCGGCATCGCTGATCTGATAAATCAGCTTGCTGGTATTCACGCAAACCGGTTCAAGATTCCAGCCATATCCGTACAAGCGCGGCTTCTCCCGGCCTTTGATGTCGCCAGCCACCCCCTCAACGCCATTCGGCAGGCTGTTGCTGCCTGCATAAAAGGTGGTTTGCAGTGGCTTATCCAGCTCCGCCTGCCGATCACGCAGGCTAATGGTCAACTGCGACCAGCTGAAATCGGCGCGCGCCATCGTGCCCTGTAGCACCGTCGTCCAGACCGGCGACTGCCACGGGCGCATGGTGCCGAGCTTGATGGCGATGCTGCGACCGTCGAATCCGTAATCCACCAGATCATCCAGACCGCCATCGATGTTGACGAGCACCAGCTCGCCATAGCCAACACGCGATGCGCCACGAGTGCCGGCGCCACTCGCCAAACTGCGCTGCATGTTGGCAGGCTGCTCGATGCGCGGCTCGAAAAACGCATGCGCCGGGCTGTCGCTGGCGCCGGACGTGTAGCCGGTGCCAGTGCAAAAGCGCATGGTTTTCTCGCCGGGGATGCTCGGATCGTAGGCCGTGATTTCCGCTATATAAATTTGACTCACAGGCTGGCCCTCGTCAGTCGGTTGCCGTCCTCAATCGCGGCCAGTCGTTTTTCGACTGCCGCCAGCTTGGCATTGGACGCCGCCAGTTGTTGCTGCAGCGCGACGTTGCCGGATTGCAGCGCCTGGCGATTGGCACGCAGCTCGGCCAGCATTTCGGCCTGCAGGCTGTTGTCAGGCTGATTGCTGACGCCGTACTTGCGCAACTGCTCGGCAGCCGATGCCGGGATGATCATCTCGCCCTTGTGGACCTGCGCAATCTGATCCTCTGGCACATAGGCCGTACCGACGGCGTAAGACGGCAGATTGATGCCGAAGTCGCCCGACCACTGCGTGCGGAATGCCTCAATGCGCTTGGCCAGATCGAGCGCCGACTCTCCGGCGCGTAACGCCCACGCGGTGCCGTTCTTTTCAAACTGTGCGTAATTGTCATTGAGCCGGGTCAGGGTTCCGCCGGCGTAGCTCATGCTGAATCCTGACTGCGCATTGGCAAACCACTGGTCCGCCATCGCCTGGATGTCGGCCAGCTTGCTCACCGCCTCGGTAGACGTCGCGCGATCCGCCCCGCCGTAGCTTTTCTGCAGCAGCTCCAGCGCTTTCGCGGCGAACCCGGTCAGACTGGTGTTGAGCGTCTGCAGCTGGCTCACGGCATCGCGGCTGGCTTTGGCGATGGTGTCCTGCAGGCTGGCTTGCGCCGACGCGTAGCTGAGCGACTTATCCAGGGCAGTATCGGCTGCAGCTCGGTCGCGCTGGAACGCCTCACTGCTGGCGTTGTAGTCGCGGCTGGCCTCGACAAACTGCGTGGCAATGTCGCCCAGTTTCCCGGCTGCAGTCGGGTCGCCCGACTGAGCTGCGGCGCTGGTGGTGGCGAATTGCGATTGCAGCAGACGATACCGCTCCTCCGGCGATAGCCCAGACAGGCTGCCGGTGCGCAGGTTATCCAGCGCAGACTTGATTGACTGGCTGGCCGATTTCCACGCCTGCGCGGCATTGGCGGCGGCGTCAGCTGCCATCTGAGCGGTGTTCAGCGCACCGTCTTCCACCGCACCGAACATGCGGTCGATGGCGGCCTGGCCATCGTTCGCCAGCGATGCGGCGTTGCTCAGCGCATCCAGATTGGCGAAATAGCCACGTGCTGCGGCGTTGGCGTTGTTCAGCGCCGTCTGGCGCGCAGTTTCTGCGGCGTCCTTCGCCACTTGCGCTGCCGTGGCGGCTGCGGTCTGCACATAGGCAAATGCATTGCTGACTTTAGCCAGCGTGTTGATCAAGTCCTGGCTGGCCTTGTCCGTCGGAACAAGCGACTGTG
>CAZBWH010000121.1:0-5703 GCA_964495595.1 uncultured Burkholderiales bacterium
CACTGGCCTGCAAGCCAATAGGGGCGCGGCCTGCAGGCCGGCTGCAAGCCGCTTCCAGAGCGGGCTGCAGGGTGATTGGCTTTAACGCAGCTGGCGCAGGTACTGGCGTTCGAAGGCGCGTTTGGCCCAGTGGAACAGGCGGGAGGCTGGCAGGGCCAGGGTGCGTTGGGCGTTGCGGTAGACCAGCATGCCCTTGTTGCCGCTGTCGACGATGCAGGCCAGTTCGGCGTCGGCGCGGGTGTGGGGTGGCTGGCCGGCGAGGGCGCGCAGCAGGTTGTCGGCGGCGGCTTTGGCCTGGATTTCGGCCATGTGGGCCTGTTTGGGTAGCCAGTCTGGGCCGGGGTAGCTGCCGGCGTCGCCGGCGACGAACACCCGCTCGCTGCCCACTACCCGGCAGTATTCATCGGCCTGGAAAAACCCGCCGGCCGAGCGGGCGAGGCCGCTGGCTTCGGCCCATTGCGGGCCGGTGAGGCCGGGCATGAACAGGATCAGGTCGGCCGGCACCTGGCCGCCTTCGGTGTGCACGGCGTTGGCAGACAGGCTTTTCAGCTTGTGGCCCAGATGGGTGTGGATGTCGCGCCGCTGCATTTCTGCCAGCAAACCGGCCACTGCCTTGGCGCCCAGCCGCTGCCCCGGTTGGGCGGCGGGGTTGAAGAAGGTCAGCTCGAACGACTGGCGCTTGCCTTGCTGGCGCAGCCAGGTGTCTACCCCGAACAGCAATTCGAACATCGGCCCGCCGCGCATCGCCGAGGGTTCCTGCGGGTTGCCGCCGAAGCCGAAGGCAATCCGGCCGCCTGCCATTTGCCGCAGGCGCTGGCCGATGGTTTCGGCGGCGCTGATGCCCTCGCACAGGGTCAGCGCGTGTTCGATGCCCGGCAGTTGTTTGATGAAGCGGCCGCCGGTGGCGATGATCAGCGCGTCGTTGTGAATCTCGCCGTGATCGGTCTGCACGATGCGGCCGCCGTCGCGCAGCCCGGTAACGCTGGCCTGGGTGTGTTGCAGGCGGTGTTTATCCAGAAACGGCTGCAGCGGCAGGCTCAGGTCGGCCCCTTGCCGGAGCCCGGTGGGAATCCAGATCAGGCTGGGCAGGTAGACGAACGTCAGGCTGGGCGAAACGATGCGGATGCTGGCGTGCGGCGCCTGCCGGCGCAGTTCGCGGGCGGCCTTGAGTGCGGCAAAGCCGGCGCCGAGGATGACGATGTGCGGCGTGGTGTGGTTCATGCTGAAGCTCCCGGTTCAGGTGTCAGGGCGGCTTGGCCCGGCTGCTCGTGGGTCTGGCCATCGCGGATCTGGTAAATGCGTTTGAAGGTGGGGATGATTTTTTCGTCATGGGTGACGACAATCACCGCAGTGTGAAACTGCTGCGCCATCTGGTTGAGGATGCGGATCACGGCCAGCGCCCGTTCGCTGTCCAGCGGCGCGGTTGGCTCGTCGGCCAGGATCACCGGCGGCCGGTTGACCAGCGCCCGCGCAATCGCCACCCGCTGCTGCTCGCCGCCGGACAGCCGGGTGGGCATGGCGCTGGCGCGGTGGGCCACGTCCAGCGCCTGCAGCAATTGCAGCGCCTGTTGCCGTGCCTGCGCATTGGGCTGGCCGGCCAGCATTGGCAGCAGCGCCACGTTGTCCAGCACATCCAGAAACGGGATCAGATACGGCGCCTGGAACACGAAACCGATCTGGTCGCGCCGCAGGGCGCGCAGATCGGCCACCTGCCAGCCTTGGTCGTAAATCACCTTGCCGCCCAGCGTCATGCGCCCGGCGCTGGGCTCGATCACCGCGCCCAGGCATTTCAGCAGTGTGCTTTTGCCCGAGCCGGACGGCCCGATCAGGCCGACGACTTCGCCCGGCGCCACCCGCAGGTTTACCCCCTTCAGCGCATCGACGGCGGTATCGCCCTGGCCGTAGCGCTTGCGCAGGCCTTCAATGATGATGCCGTTGTGCGTGTCAGCCACCGATTGCCTCCGCCGGGTCGATTTTGAGTGCGGCACGAATCGCCAGCGCGCTGGCGACGATGCAGATGACCATCACCGCTACCAGACCGCGCACCGCGTCGGCCGGCTCCAGCAGCACATATTTGGGAAACGCCGGCGCCCAGAAAGTGGCAACGGTCTTGCCGACCACGAAGCCGATCAGCCCCAGCGCCACGGCCTGCTGGACGATCATCGCGGCAATGGTCCGGTTGCGGGTGCCAATCAGCTTGAGCACCGCGATTTCCCGGATTTTGCCCATGGTCAGGGTGTAGATGATGAAAGCGACAATGGCGGCGCTGACAATCGCCAGAATCACCAGAAACATGCCGATCTGGCGCGCCGAGGTGGCAATCAGCTTGGCTACCAGAATGTCTTCCATTTGCAGCCGGGTGTAGGCGGACAGCCGCTTCCAGCGGCGGATCGGCTCGGCCACGTTGTCAGGATCGCTGCCCGGCGCCAGCTGCACCAGAATCGCGTTGACGTAGGGGTAGCTGTCCTGCAGCGCCTGCACTGCCGGCAGCAGGCCGGGCTGGGCCGGGTTGTTGAGCACGGGGTTGCGCTCGGTGCGGGTGCGCTGGCGCACGATGGCATCGTTATCCTTGAGGAATTGCGCCTGCTGCGCATCCTTGAGCGGAATGAACACCATCGGATCGCCGCCCGACGACACCGTGCGGCGCGACACGCCCACCACCGTGTAAACCTGCCGGCGGATGCGAATCCGCTCGCCCAGTTGCAGCCCGGTCGATACATCGGCCACCGCTTCGTAATGGCCGCGCACCAGCTGCCGCCCGGCCAGCAAAAAGCGCGGGTGGCCCGGCGTGCCCGGCCCGTCGGCTGCCACGCCGACAATCATCGCCCGCACGTCGTTGCCGCTCGTCTGGCCACCCGGTAGCACCCGGCGGATCTGCATGGTGAGATAGGTGACATTGGCCGCCCGCGCCACACCCGGCATGGCGCGGATGCTGCGGTAGAGGTCGGCGTCGAGGCTGGACGATTCCGCATACGGCCCCTGGGTATCCTGTTGCACCACCCACAGATCGGCGCCGCTGTTGTCGAGCAGCACTTTGGCATCGTCGACCATGCCGCGATACACACCGGCCATGGTGAGGGTGACGCCGATCAGCAACCCCAGCCCCAGCCCGGTAAAAACAAACTTGCCCCAGGCATGCAGAATGTCGCGTCCGGCAAGGCTGATCATCGCCGGCTTCCCGCACCGGCCACACCGGGCAGCGCCTCAACCGGCTTGATCCGCGTGTCGGCGCTCAACGCCTTCTGGCTGTAAACCACCACCTGTTCGCCGCCGCGCAAGCCCTGGCGCACCTGAACCTTGCCGTTCAGATCGCCGGCACCCAGCGCCACTGGCTGAAAGCGCAGCCGCCCGTTATCCACCAGCCACACGCCGACCTGGCCGTTCTGCCGCTGGATGCTGGCATTGTCGATCACCGGGCCGGCCGGCAGGCTGGCGAGCGTAACCGTCACTTCCGCCAGCTCGCCGATCGGCGGGGTGATCGCCCCGGCAAAGCCCACTTTGGCCAGGATTTCTTCCGTGGTCGCGTCGGCGTAGGGCTCGATTCGCTCCACCTTGCCCGGCAGCGGCGCATCGCCCTGCGAGCGCAGCACGATCTGCGCCGCCAGCCCCGCCTGCAGCCCGGCGGCGCGTTGCTGGTCAAACCGCACATCCAGCCACAGCCCGCCGTGTTCCACGATCTCCAGCACCGCCTGCCCCGCCAGCAGCGTGGTGCCCGGATCGGCATTGCGGCGCACCACCCAGCCATCCACCGGCGCACGCAGCGTCAGATTGTCGCGCTGGCGGCGGCTGGCTTCGCGCTCGGCCTGCAGTCGCTGCCGTTCCTGTTCGGCACTGGCCAGCGCCGCCTGCGCCACCCGCAACCCGGCCTGTGCCGCCTGCCATTCCTGCCGCTTGGCCAAGGTCAGCTCGGGGCTGGCAAAACCGCTGGCCTGCAATTGGGCGTAACGCTGCGCCTGCTGGGCGGCGAATTCCTGCCGCACCTGTGCCTCGTCGCGTTGCGCACGGGCCGCCACGATTCCCGCATCGGCACGCTGCAGCGCCGCCTGCTGCGCCGCCACCCGCTGATCCAGATCCACCGGCTCGACCTCTGCCAGCCATTGCCCGGCCCGCACCGGGTCGCCGGTCTGCACCGCCACCCGGCTCAAGCGGCCGGCGCTGGTCGGCCCCACCTTGTGCGTCGCCCGCGCCACCACGTTGCCGGTGCCGAACAACGCCGGCGTCAGCGGCTGTTTTTCCACCTTGCCCAGCACCACCGCCACCGGCGCCAGCGGCCCGGAATTCAGCGCCACGTAGCCAAACACCGCCAGCAGCGGCAACAACACGGCAATCAGCAGCAGCGTGCGCCGGCTTTCCGGCGCCAGAGATTTCAGCGGCATGATGTCAGCCCCCGTTGATACAGGCCGAACACCGCATCCGCCTGTTTTGGCATGTGTTCGATCTCGCCCGTCAGCAGCGATTGCATCACCAGCCCCTGAATGGTGCCGATGAACAACATCGCCGCCGTTGGCGTATCCACCTCGGCCGCAATCTCACCGCCGGCACGGCCACGCTCGATCTGCGCCGCCAGTCGGGCGCGGTATTGCTGCAGCAGCGCCAGCACCACCTGTTTGGCCGGCGTCGGCTCCGGGTGCTGCAATTCGCCAAACAACATGCGCGGCACCCCCGGATAGCTGGCCACAAACCCGACATGCGCGTTGAACATCGCCCGCAACGCAGCCAACGGCGCCAGATCGGCCGACGCCTGATCGATGCGGCCCAGCAACTCGGCAGCGACCCAGTTCATCGCCGCCTCCCAGATCGCTTCCTTGCTCGGAAAATGGCGAAACAACGCCCCCTGCGTCACCTGCATCTCGGCGGCAATCGCCGCCGTAGTAATCGAGCCCGGATTCTGCCGCCCGGCCAGCCGGATCACGGTTTCAACCGTCACCGCCCGCCGCGCATCGGCCGACAGATGTTTGCCTGGGGTATCCATAAGCTCCGCCAAAAGATAGTGAGTGATTACTATCTTAGCGGCGACAGGGTAAATTGCAAGCCCGCTGAGGATGCCGGGCCAAATCAGTTTGGCTGCCTGCGTGGGTTACACCGTGTGCAAAAGCAACGACGTGCTGATCGCCACCTGGTGTATTGCCGAAGGTGTACCGCTGCTGGCCGACGACCGCGATTTCGAACCGTTTGCCCGGCATCTTGGCCTGCAATTGTTGTAGCCATCGCCCTATGCCGATTTCCGCCACACGGCGCTTGATGCCATAATGCATTACAAATGTAATGCAAAGGATAAGTCATGAAAACGGCAACGATTCCCGCTCTGCGGGTTGATCCCGCGTTGCGGCAGGCGGCGGAAGACGTATTGCAGGCAGGCGAAACCTTGTCCGGCTTCGTTGAACAGTCGGTACGGACAAACATCGAGCGCCGCCGGCAGCAACAGGCGTTTATTGCCCGAGGCCTGACGGCGCGTGACGAGGCGCGGGAGAATGGTGACTACCTTGCCGCAAGCGATGTCCTGCAGGAGCTGGATGACATGCTGGCCGACGCTGAGCGCAAAGCCGCCCGGTGAGCTACCGCATCCGCTTTGCCCGTGCCGCCCGGGATGACCTGAAACGGCTGTACGCATTCCTGCTGGAACACGATTTGCACGCGGCGCGACGGGCACGAAACGCGATTGGCAAGGCCATCGAATGCCTGCAGGAATTCCCTTTCTCCTGC
>CAZBWH010000122.1:0-5701 GCA_964495595.1 uncultured Burkholderiales bacterium
CGGCATGATCGCGCTGGCCGGCATCATCGTCCGTAACTCGATTCTGCTGGTGGATTTCATCAACCTGCAGGTGGCGTCGGGTGTGTCGTTCAAGCAAGCGGTGGTGGATGCCGCAGCCACCCGTGCCAAACCGATTGTGCTGACCGGTGTGGCGGCGATGATGGGCGCGTTTTTCATCCTCGACGACCCGATTTTCAACGGGCTGGCGATTGCACTGATCTTCGGCATTCTGGTGTCGACTTTGCTGACGCTGGTGCTGATTCCGCTGATGTATTTCGCCGCTTATCGTCGGAGAACACCTTGAACCGCAGAGAGCACGGAGAGCGCAGAGATGTCACAGAGAAAACCTGTTCCTTGTTTTTCTCTGTGTGACCTCTGTGTTCTCAGCGCTCTCTGTGGTTCAAGATTTTTGCCTTTACACAGGAGCCTGAATCATGACTGTTAACCGTTTCATCCGCATTTTCGCCGGCTTCATGGTGATGCTGTCGCTGGGCCTGGGCGTGCAGGGCAGCCCGATTTTCGTGAATCAGAACTTCCTCTGGCTCACCCTGTTTGTCGGCGCCAACCTGTTTCAGAGCGGCTTCACCCAGCTCTGCCCGCTGGCGACCATCCTGCGCAAGCTGGGCATGGTCGATCCGGAAGATCCGAACAAAAGTTGCTGTAATTAATCGTTGCCACGAAAGGTAAAACACGATGAAACATTGGATATTGGGTGTGACACTCGCCGGCCTGAGCGCCACCGTACTGGCCGACAAGCCGGATTATCTGCAGGACTCCCGCCTTGCCGCCGTATCGCTGATGCAGGCGCTCAGCGGCGAGCTCAAGCGTGAACTTGAGGCCAAGGGCCCCGAGTCGGCGGTTGGGGTGTGCAAGACCATGGCGCCACAGGTAGCGGCCGAGCAATCGCGCAAGACCGGCATGAAGATCAATCGCGTCAGCCTCAAACCGCGCAACCCGCTACTGGGTAGCGCCGATGCCTGGGAGCAGCAGGCGCTGCAAACGCTGGAAGCGCGAGCCGCCAAGGGCGAAAAGCCGGAAACCCTGGAAATCGGTGAAATCGTCAAGGAGCCGGCCGGCAGCTATTACCGCTACGCCAAGGCGATTCCGGTGCAGGCGTTCTGCCTGAGCTGCCATGGCGGACCGAACGATATCGGTGCCGGCATCAAGGCCAAATTGAATAGTGACTATCCGCATGACAAGGCCACCGGCTACACACTGGGCATGTTGCGTGGCGCCATCAGCATCAAGCGGCCGGTCAGCGAATAACCCCGCACCACTTTGAAGGAGCGCAGCATGAAACACAATATTGGCAATCCCGAACGCATCATCCGTATCGTCGCCGGCCTGGGCATCCTCAGCCTCACCGTGATCGGCCCGCAAACGCCGTGGGGCCTGCTGGGGCTGGTGCCGCTGGCGACTGGCCTGTTTGGCTGGTGCCCGCCGTACGCGATTTTCGGCATCAATACCTGCAAGACCAAATGACCAGAAACAGGTAACAGGGGCCGGCGCCGCCGGTTTCCTGAATCACGATCCGCAGCAGCGGGCGAAGGAGACAGCAAATGGCACACATCGTCATCATCGGCGCCGGCACCGGTGGCATGCCCGCGGCTTACGAGCTGCGCGACAAGCTGGGGCGGGCGCATGAAATCACCGTGATCAACTCGGTGGATTATTTCCAGTTTGTCCCTTCCAACCCGTGGGTGGCGGTGGGGTGGCGCCAGCGTGATGGCATCAGTTTTCCGATCGAGCCGTATCTGAAAAAGAAAGGCATCGATTTCATTGCCCGCCCGGTTGCCAGAATCGATGCGGATGAAAACATGCTGGAGCTGACCGATGGCCGCCGGCTGCGTTACGACTACCTGGTAATCACCACCGGGCCGAAGCTGGCGTTCGACGAAGTGCCCGGCGCCGGGCCGGCCACCGGCTTCACCCATTCGATCTGTACCGTCGATCATGCCGAGAAAACCTGGGCCGCATACCAGAAATTCCTCGACGATCCCGGCCCGGCAATCATCGGCGCCATGCCCGGCGCCAGCTGTTTCGGCCCGGCCTATGAATTCAGCTTCATCTTCAACACCGACCTGAAAAAACGCAAATTGCGCCACAAGGTGCCGCTGACGTTCATCACCAGCGAACCGTACATCGGCCACATGGGGCTGGGTGGTGTCGGCGATTCGAAAACCATGCTCGAATCGGAATTCCGCAGTCACGACATCAAATGGATTACCAACGCCAAGGTCACCAAGGTCGAAGACGGCAAGATGTTCGTCAGCGAGCTGGACATGCAGGGCAATCTGGTCAAGGAACACGAGCTGCCGTTCAAGTTCTCGATGATGCTGCCGGCGTTCAAGGGCGTCGATCCGGTGGCCGCCGTCGAAGGGTTGTGCAATCCACGCGGCTTTGTGCTGATCGACGAACATCAGCGCAGCAGGAAATATCCGAACATCTACGCCGCCGGCGTATGCGTGGCGATCCCGCCCGTGGAAGTGACGCCGGTGCCCACCGGTGCGCCGAAAACCGGCTACATGATCGAAACCATGGTATCGGCCATTGTCGACAATATCGCCGCCGATCTTGCCGGCAAGCCGGCCACGGCCAAGGGCTCGTGGAATGCCATCTGTCTCGCCGACATGGGCGATACCGGCGCGGTGTTCGTCGCCTTGCCGCAAATCCCGCCGCGCAACGTCAACTGGTTTGCCAAGGGCAAATGGGTGCATCTGGCGAAAGTCGCGTTCGAGAAATATTTCCTGCACAAGATGAAATCCGGATCATCCGAGCCAGTGTACGAAAAATATGTACTCAAGGCGCTCGGCATCTCGCGCCTGGACAAATGATGGAGTCGCAATGAGCTGGATAGCAGAATACTGGGGCGTACTGCTGATTGCCGGCCTGATGGTCGGCCTGCTGTTCCCGCCCATGTTGCTGAAGAAAGGAGCACTCCCGGTGAAACAACTCACCCCCGAACAAGCCAATCAACTGATTGCCGAGCAAGACGCCATCGTGCTTGATGTGCGCAACGGCGGCGAAGTGGCCAGCGGCCGGGTGCCACATGCGCTGCACATCCCGCTCGGCACGCTGGAAGCGCGGCTGTTCGAGCTGGAGCCGTATCGAAACAAGCCGATCATCGTCAACTGCCAGCTGGGCGGGCGTTCGCAATCGGCCTGCCAGATCTTGCAAAGCCACGGTTTCACCGATATCTACAACCTCAAGGGCGGGATTGCCGCATGGCTGCAATCGAACCTGCCCGTTCATCGCTGAAAGGAACTTCCATGCCAGATATCACCATGTACACCACCGCCGTCTGTCCGTATTGCCAGCGCGCCGAACAACTGCTGCGCAAGAAAGGCGTGACCGACATCAACTTCATCCGTGTCGATGTCGAGCCGCAGCTGCGCGAAGAAATGATGACCCGCACCGGTCGCCGTACCGTGCCGCAGATCTACATCGGCGACACCCATGTCGGCGGTTTTGACGACCTCGCCGCGCTGGATCGCGCCGGCGGCCTCGACCCGTTGCTGGCGGCCTGACCATGGAACTGGTCTGCGCACACTGCCATGCGGTCAACCGCGTGTTGCCGGAGCGGTTGAACGATCACCCCAAATGCGGCAAATGTGGCGAGCCGGTCTTGAGCGGCGGCCCGCTGGCGCTGGACGAAGGCACGTTCCAGCGTTTCGTCAGCCGCAACGAACTGCCGGTGGTGGTGGATTTCTGGGCGCCGTGGTGCGGCCCCTGCCGGGCAATGGCGCCGATTTTCCAGCAGGTGGCGCAACAACTCGGCACCCGTTACCGCTTCGCCAAGGTCGATACCGAAGCCCATCCGGTGCTGGCCCAGCAGTTTGCCATCCGCAGCATTCCCACGCTGGCCGTATTCAAGAACGGCCGCGAAGTCGCGCGCCAGGCCGGCGCAATGCAGGCAGCACAGCTGCAGCAGTGGCTGGCATCGGTGGTTTGACTGTCGCATGAGCTGCCCTGCAGACCGCTCTGGTACTGGTCTGCAGGGCAGGGCTGCAAGCCAGTACCAGAGCGGCCTGCAGGCCTGCCAGCTGAACTTGCTGCACCGCCTCGCCGCCGATGTCCATCCGCCACACCCGCCAGTCCGATTGATCGCTGCCGCGAAAATATGGTCGCAGGTCGGACTTCAGTCCGACGCAGTCGCTTGCGTTCGGCACCGCGTCGGACTTCAGCCCGACCTGCAAAGACCGCTAGTTTTCGCGGCAGCGATCCGGTTGATCCGGTCCGCGCCATATCTGCCGATCCGAAACCATTTGCCACCCTTTCGCGGCAAGGGTTAACTTGTCCAATACCGCTCCCGTAGCGGTTGGCAGTTGCAGGGTCTGGTTTGAAACCCGGTTCGGACAAGGAGCAGGCACCATGCAGATCAAAAATCACTGGCTGCAGGGCGACAACATCAGCCGCCAGGAAACCCCCAATCTCGGCGGCGCGCTCACGCCGCGTTATCTGGTCTACCACTTCACCGCCGGCAGCTCGCTGGAAAGCTCGGTCAAACACCTGTGTTCGCCACAGGCCAAGGCATCGGCGCATCTGGTGCTTGGCCGCGACGGCCGCATCGTACAGCTGGCGCCGTTCAACCGCGTGACCTGGCATGCCGGCGTCAGCGCCTGGCAGGGGCTCACCGGATTGAATCAGCACAGCATCGGCATCGAAATGGACAATGCCGGCCAGTTGCGGCAGGTAGGCGACCATTACGCCGCATGGTTCGGCGGCAACTATCCCAAGGATCAGGTGATTTTTGCCGCACACAAGAACGGCGGCCCGGTCGCGCCGTGGCATGCCTATACCGACATCCAGATCCAGCGCGCACTCGAGCTGGGCGAACTGCTGGCCGCAAGCTATGGCCTGCAGGATGTACTCGGCCACGAAGACATCGCCCCCGGCCGCAAGACCGACCCAGGCCCGGCTTTCCCGCTTGCATCGATCCGCAGCCGCATCCTCGGCCGGGAAAACGACGCACCGCAGCGGTTCCGCGTCATCGCCGACGACGGCCTCAACATCCGCTCAGGCCCCGGAGCCGAGTTCCCTGCCGTAGCGCCGCCGCTGCGCAAAGGCACCGAAGTCGAGCTGCTGCAGCCGGGCGAACGCTGGAGCAAGGTCGAAGTCGCCGGCCCGACCGATCTGGAAGGCTGGGTCAATCACCGCTACCTGCAGCCGGTGTGATTGCCGGTAGTTGTCACGCAAGCAGACCAGATGCAAGAGCGGCTTGCGAGCCGCACGGTGCTGGCGTTGCGGGTAAGGGGGCGTATTTGGGGCTGCCCGGTTGTCGGATTACTGCCGCGAAAATAAGCGGCCTTTGAAGGTCGGACTTCAGTCCGACGACCTTGTTTTTGCGGCGATGGGTTGTCGGATGGGCGGAGCGGGCAGGCAGTGGCAGACCACGGAACCCAGCGTCCACTGGGACGCACACCGCCGGCACCACCACGCCACTAAAACGCCCACCGCAGCCGGGTTGACCCGCACAGCCACGAAGGCACGAAAACCACTGGCCTACAAACCGCCACCAGAGCGGGCTACAGGCAAGGCCACAGGCCGCTACCAGAGCCACTTCTGGCGATGTTAACCCGGAACCCAAACAGGGAAAAACCGGGAGAAGGACTAACGCTCAAGCTAAGCGGCAGACCCGCTGAAGGCGGGACTGTCCGCTTGAGCGCCTTGTTGGGCCTTAGGCTTTGCTGCTCCTGCGTCA
>CAZBWH010000123.1:0-5328 GCA_964495595.1 uncultured Burkholderiales bacterium
CACCACTTCCAGCGTCACATCTTCGCGGATGGTGACCATCTCGAAGTCCATCACCGAGCCGACCTGATCCTCGTCGTAGGACAGCGCCGATTGCAGTTGTTCGCGCTCTTCCTGTTCGAGCGAATCCATCAGCTCGTGAACCACCTCGCGCGGCAGATCCGGCGCCAGGTCGGCGATTTCGTCGGCGTCCAGCTGTTCGGCGGCGGCGATGATTTCGTCGCTGTCCATTGTCGCCAGCAGCGTTTCACGCACCGCATCCGACACTTCCAGCAGGATGTCGCCTTCGTCGTCCGGGCTGACCAGTTCCCAGACCGTCAGCCGCTCTACCGGTGGCAGGGCTTCGAGAATGTGGGCAACGTCAGCCGGATGCAGTTGCTGCAGCTTGTGTTGCAGTTCGGTGAGGTTTTGCCGGTGAACCAGCGTTTCCACCAGGTCATGCTTGGGCATGTCCTGCTTGTGGACCAGTTCTTCAACCAGCTTGTGGCGCTGCAGCAGGCGCTGCACCTGATGCAGGCTGTCCTGCAGGCTTTCCTGCGGCTTTTGGTCGTTGACGTTCATGGCGTCTGTCTACCCGTCGAACGCGGGCAACGGCTCAGACGCCCGCGGGGTTAATAGTGTGTCTGCTGCTGAGAAAGTTTCGAGCGACTACTGCTAGAGTCCATTGTCTGGATATCCATTCATACCGCGCTACGGCGCGGCAAACCGGGGTGAATTATACATGCAGCAAGCGGCATGCCGTTCAGCCAGCTGTAAATTCCTGTTGTCGTGTCTGCGGCAGGTCGAGCGTGCTTGCAATCACCGCATACACTTCGGGGTGATTGAGCAGTTGAATGTGGTTCAGTCCGTCGATTTCGGTGCTGTCGTCGGCTAGATGATCGGCGGTGGCGCTGCGCATCCGTACCAGACCGTCGCCCAGCAGCCTGCCAAGTGTGCTGTGCCCGCTCATGACGCTGCCAACAAAGTGAAAATGCGCCTGCGGCGGTCGTAGCGGGACATGCGGTGGCCGTGGCCGCTTCGGGTGATGCGATTTGCCGTGACGCAGATCCTTGATGCCGGTGCTGCGTTCGTCGGCCAGGTCAGCCAGCGGTTCGGTTACATCGAACGCCTGCAGCACCCTGACCCCCAGATGCGCTGCCTTTTCCAGCGGAGCGCCCAGATGTGGCGAGCCCAGGCAGAACACGTGGCTGATCTTGCCCGCCCAGTCGGCCTTGCCCATTACCCCGTAGCTGCATGCCGAGCGTGCCACCAGTCCACCCATGCTGTGGCCGATCAGTACCAGTTGCTCGATCGGCTGCGGCCAGGCTTCGCACAGGCGAGTCAGCAGTTGAGCCAGCATCCGGCCGTTTTGCTCGATCCGGATGCCGGTGTTGTAGCGCACGAACAAGGGGCTGAAGCCCTGTTGCTGCAGTTGTTCGGCATACGGGCGGTTGTGTGCGTGTTCGCCGGTGCTGAAAAAGGACCACGAGGTTTCGTCGCAGCACAGTCCGTGAATGAATACCACCAGTTTGCCGCTGGCTGTCGGAAACTGCGCAGCCAGCGCACTGCGCTCAATCAGCAGTGGCTGGCCATGAGTGTAGAAACCCATTCGCAGCGCCAGTGGATTGCGGTTGCGCAACAGATAATCGCCGAATGCGCCGTTGACTGCGCTGACCAGCTGGCTGGGTAGCTGCCCCGGCTGCAGGGCAGGGGTACGCGATTTTTCCGCATGCGCCAGCAGCACATCCAGCGCCTTGAAGGCCGCGCCACCAATCCCGCGCACTGCGCCGTAAACGCCTTGGGTGATCTTGTCGTGCACCGGCCGCACGACGGCGCTGCCGGCATTGGCGACTGGGGCGCGGGCCAGATTGCGGAATGACAGATCGGCAATCCGTTCGTGCATTTGCTGAACCCGCTGGGTAATCCGCTCGAACCCGGCCCCCGCCAGCGCCACCGCGCCACGAATCTGGTGCCAGCCTTGAGGGGTAACGGGGCGGTAGGGAGAGCGACGCATGCTGTTTCCTGTCATCCGAAAGGTAATGGGGGGCAATGCCAAGTCTGGCCGGAAGATGTTACGGCAATTCAGTCCCGGGCGGGCATTTTGTTGCGCTGCGACATCGGCTCGTTGTGCCGCTCACGGAAAATCCGCCGCCCACATCCGGCGCTGGATGATGGCCGCCTTGCGCGATAATTTACGGTCGGTGCGGTGTTTGTCGAAATAGCGTGGATTGGGCACCATGGCGGCCAGCCGGGCTGCCTGGGAGGCGGACAGCTTGCTGGCGCTGGTTTTGTAATAATGCCGGGCGGCGGCCTCGGCGCCAAAGACGCCATCACCCCATTCGATCACGTTGAGGTAAATTTCGAATATCCGCTGCTTGCTCATCATGCCTTCCAGCATGACCGTGATGATGGCCTCTTCGGCTTTGCGCCAGGGGGTTTTGCGCGACGAGAGAAACAGGTTTTTTGCCAGTTGCTGGCTGATGGTCGAGCCGCCGGCGACGATCCGGCCTTTTTTCAGGTTTTTTTCCCAGGCAGTCTGGATGCCTTCCCAGTCGAAGCCTTCGTGATCGAGGAATTTGGCATCTTCCGAGGCGATCAGGGCGCGCTTGAGGTTGGGCGAGACCTGCCGGTACGGTACCCATTTGTGCCGCAGTTCGGCGTCGGGGTCGGATTCCTGCAGGCGGGCCAGTTGCTGTTCCATGAAGGCGCTGGCGGCAGGATTATGATCAACCCACCACCAGACATGCCCGAACAGCCACAGTTGATACAGCAGGACGACAACGATCAATGCCAGCAGGCCGCGGCCGATCCATTTCATCACAACAGGCCGGCCCTGATCTGTGCAATCAGCGGCAGGGTGCGTGGCTTGATGCCTCGCCACAACAGGAATGACTCTGCTGCCTGTTCGACCAGCATACCCAGACCGTCAGTCTGTCGGGCTGCACCCTGTTGCTCGGCAAACAGCAGGAACGGAGTCTGTCCTTTGCCGTACATCATGTCGTAGGCCAGGCTGCCGGAGGCAAAGCAGCCGGCCGGTAGTGGTGGCTGTTCGTTAGCCAGGCTGGCCGATGTGGCATTGATGACGATATCGAAGGACTGCCCGGCCAGCGCCGCATACCCGCCACCGGTGATCGGGCCGAGGCTGGCGAACTGTTCGGCGAGTTGCCCGGCCTTGCTGTCGGTGCGGTTGGCGATGGTCAGGCTGGCCGGTTGTTCGGCCAGCAAAGGCTGTAGTACGCCACGCGCCGCGCCGCCCGCGCCCAGCAGCAGTATGCGCTTGCCTTGCAACGGCACGCCAAGGTTGTCGCGGATATCAGTGCACAGGCCGGCGCCATCGGTGTTGTCGCCAAAGATCGTCGAGTCGTCAAACCGCAGTGTATTGACCGCGCCAGCCAGTTGAGCGCGGCGCGACAGGCGGGTGGCCAGCTGGTAGGCCTGCTCCTTGAATGGCACGGTGACATTCAGCCCCTTGCCTCCCCCCTTGTAGAAGGTGTTGACGGCGGCGCGGAAGCCGTCGATCGGCGCCAGGATGCGATCGTAGCGCAGTTGCTGGCCGGTCTGGCTGGCAAAGGCTGCGTGGATCAGCGGCGATTTGCTGTGTTCAACCGGATTGCCGATCACGGCGTAGCGATCAAAGGACATGAGGATTATTTCCTTGCAGATGAAGCAGACGAAAACGTGTCGGCCATGCGTTCCAGTGCCAGATTGCGCGGTGCGGGCGGCGCAGGCATGGCTTCAGGGTCGGCTGGTGAGTGGAGGGGCTGGCGAGGTGCCGGCCGTTCAGCAGGCGGTTTGGGCAGGCCAACGACGTTGGGCGCAGCCAGCCCGACTGGCGAGACAATGGCCCCGGCTGGCGCATCGCCAGGGTGGCCGAATGCCGGCTGGCCGTTGGCATCGACCCAGCGAACGACGGGCTGGGTCGCAGGCGCGGGCGGCATCCAGCCAACGCGCTGCAGCACACCAGCGGGGTTGAGCCAGTAAATGGCTGCGCCAACCGCTACCAGTACCCCCACCGGCCAGAGCCGCATCAGCTTTGCACCCAAGGCAACTGACGGGCTTTCCAGCCATTGACCCTGCCACGATGATGGTCGGTATTCTTGTCGCCTTCAAAGCCTTCCAGCACGTTGAAGCAATCGCTGAAACCATGGGCCGCGGCGGCGCGGGCGGCCTGGTCAGAGCGAACACCGGAGCGGCAAATGAACAGAACCAGTGACTCCGGGTCTACCTGGTGATGCAACTGGGTGAGAAAGTTCGGGTTGTCGATCATGCCGGGAAATGTTTTCCATTCAATGTTGACCGCCCCCGGAATGGTGCCCACGAAATTCCATTCGGCGTTGCTGCGCACGTCGACCAGTTTGGCAGACGGCAGGTTTTGCAGCAGGTAGGCCGCTTCGTCGGGCGTCACGGCGCCGGAATAGGGTAACTGCAGCTGGTCGGCGCGCTGTTTGGCCGCCATCAGGATGTCGTTGGTCCGGCTCATGTCGTGCTCCCGGTTGAAAGGATGAAATTCATTATCGCAAACGGATCGAGCCCAAGCCAAGCTATCGAGTTGCACCGTGGTGGTGCGCGTGGTGTGTGGAGTGCACTGTTACGGTGCGTTATGGTTGCGCTGGCTTGGCTTAACCCTCTTGTGGCACAATAACTTGCTTTGATTAATTGCCTGGCATGGTTCATGCTTTTCTGCAAGCAATCATCGTCGTGCGTCATCCATTCCGTTGATCCGGACGATTTCTATCAGTACCACACAGTTAGCAGATAGGAGAATTAAATGGCGGTTGCCAACGTATTGAAAATGATCCAGGAAAACGAAGTTCGCTACGTCGATCTGCGTTTTACCGACACCCGTGGCAAAGAACAGCACGTGACTGTTCCGGCGCACGTTGTTGACGAAGAGTGGTTCGAGCGCGGCCACGCTTTCGATGGTTCCTCCATTGCTGGCTGGAAGGGTATTCAGGCTTCCGACATGCTGCTGATGCCGGATCCGGCAACGGCCAACATCGACCCATTCTTCGACGAGCCGACCCTGATCCTGACCTGTGACGTGATCGATCCGGTCGACGGCAAAGGTTACGACCGCGATCCGCGTTCGATCGCCAAGCGCGCTGAAGCCTACCTGAAGGCTTCGGGTCTGGGCGACACCGCTTACTTCGGTCCGGAGCCGGAATTCTTCATTTTCGACAGCATCACCTGGCATGCCGACATGTCCGGCTGCTCGGTGAAAATCAAATCGGAAGAAGCCGCCTGGTCGTCGGCTGACGATTTCGAAGGCGGCAACACCGGCCACCGCCCGAACGTAAAAGGCGGCTACTTCCCGGTTCCGCCGGTCGACAGCTACCAGGACATCCGCGCTGC
>CAZBWH010000124.1:0-5270 GCA_964495595.1 uncultured Burkholderiales bacterium
ACCAGAAAAACAGACGATGGGTCGTGGAAAATCGAATTGTTCAGCGTCTCCCTAGCGCAGCAGACGCAGCAGTTGCTGCAAGGCATCGCGCAAGCCCTCGGCCTGTGGCAACAGCTCGGCAAAGCGGCATTGCAATTGCTGGCGCATACTGACGGCCTGCTGGCGCAGCGCCTGCCCGGTGTCGCTCAGATAAATCAATACCTGGCGCTCGTCCGCCTCGCTACGGCGCCGATGCAGGTAGCCCACCGCCTCCAGTCGCTTGAGCAGCGGCGTCAGGGTGCCGGAATCGAGCAGCAGCCGCTCACCGATGGCCTTCACCGGCAGGCCATCGCCTTCCCACAGCACCAGCATGACCAGATATTGCGGATAGGTCAGCTGCAGCGGCACCAGGAAAGGCTGATACGCCTGGGTAACCGCCCGCGATGCGGCGTACAGGGCAAAGCACAATTGCTCGTCCAGCCGCAGGCCATCACTCACAGCAGCGGCTCGATGTCGCGCACCATGTCTTCCGGCTTGGTAGTCGGGGCAAAGCGGTCAATGACCTTGCCATCACGATCAACCAGAAACTTGGTGAAATTCCACTTGATCGACTCGCTACCGAGCACACCGGTAGCCTGCTTTTTCAGATAGTCGTACAGCGGGTGGGTCTGTTGGCCATTGACATCGATCTTGTCGAACATCGGGAACGACACGCCGTAATTGAGCTGGCAGAATTCCTGAATCTGCTCGCCTTCGCCTGGCTCCTGGGCGCCGAACTGGTTACAGGGGAAGCCCAGCACGACCAACCCCCGCTCCTTGTATTGCTGATACAGCTTTTCCAGCCCCTCGTATTGCGGCGTGAAGCCGCATTTGCTGGCGGTATTGACGATCAGCAACACCTTGCCGGCGTAGTCGGCCAACGATTGCGGCTGACCATTGAGACGATTGGCGCTGAACTGGTAGATGGCGGCGGTCATGTGGGCACTCCTGCAATGAATGTTGTGTGAAATAATTTATCTCACAATTAAATTGTGCGCAATATATTTTACAAGAAAACAGGGCCGGCGCCATGGCTGGCCGGCCCTTGATTAAGGCGGGATTGACTGGCGGCTTATTTCAGCCCCAGGACATCCTGCATGTCGAACAGACCCTTGCGGCCAGCCAGAAAACGGGCGGCCCGGACAGCACCCTGGGCAAAGGTAGCGCGGCTGGAGGCCTTGTGGGTGATTTCCACCCGCTCACCGACGCCGGCAAACACCACGGTGTGGTCGCCCACCACATCGCCGCCGCGCAGGGTGGCAAAACCGATGGTGGACGGGTCACGCTCCCCCGTAACGCCTTCGCGGCCATACACGGCACACTGCTTCAGATCACGGTCAATGGCGTTCGCCACCACCTCGCCCATCCGCAACGCCGTGCCAGACGGCGCGTCGATCTTGTGGCGATGGTGCATTTCGACAATTTCGATATCGTAGCCGGTGGCCAGCACCTTGGCGGCGATTTCCAGCAGCTTGAAGGTCAGATTGACGCCCACACTCATATTGGGGGCAAACACGATGCCGATATCGGTGCTGGCAGCGGCAAGCTGCAGTTTGTCGTCATCGCTGAGGCCGGTGGTGCCAATGACTGCATTCACCCCCAGATCACGGCAAACAGCCAAGTGCGCCAGCGTACCTTCCGGGCGGGTAAAGTCGATCAGCGCATCGGCCCCGGTCAGCGCACTACGCAGGTCGGCGGTAACGGCAATATCGCGGGCGCCGGGAACCAGCGCCGCAGCCGAGCAGCCGAGCAGCTTGCTGCCAGCGTGCTCCAGCACGGCATGCAGTTCGCAATCGTCAGCCTGGGTAACGGTTTCGATCAGGGTGCGGCCCATGCGGCCGCCTGCGCCGGCAATGGCGATTTTCAGGGTCATGGTGTGTTTTTCCTGGTGGAATCGGCGCCGTCTTGCTTCGCCTCGTTCTGGATTTTGCGGATTTCGGCCTCACGCGCCTGCTCAAGCGTTTGCTGGCGTGGCGACAGGGCGTTGTCGGTGGCGACAAACCCCTTGATCGGCGGCATGACGCTACCTTCGAAACGGGTCACGCTGTCCCCCTCGAAATAAACGGTGAACCGCCGGTCTTCGAGCACCTGGCCATCGCGTGAGGTACGGTACAGGTATTCCCAGCGATTGACGTGAAAGACATCGACCAGCAATGGCGTCCCCAGCAGGAATCGAACCTGGTTGCGGGTCATGCCGGGCTTGAGCCGGGCGGTCATGTCTTCGGTGATGTAGTTACCCTGCTGGATTTCCAGCTTGTAAAGCTGCGGTACCGAGCAGCCGGCAAGCGACAGCAGGCCAAGGGCGAGCAATGCGTGTTTCAAGAGGAGTCCGTTCCGGGGTTCTGTTGGCAATGGCGCCAGGCCAAGTTTGCAAAGGCAGGCAAAGCCGATATCATAACCGAGAAACTTCACGCCTCAAAAGCGAGCCATGAGCAAAGCCAGCGATCTGAAAGACATGGGCCTGAAGGCCACCGCCCCCCGGCTGAAAATCCTCAACCTGTTCGAAAACAGCCCGCAGCGCCATCTGACTGCCGAAGACGTCTACCGGCTGCTGATCGCCGAGGATCTGGACATCGGCCTGGCGACGGTCTACCGGGTATTGACCCAGTTTGAACAGGCCGGGATTCTGGTTCGCCATCATTTCGAGAGTGGCAAGGCCGTTTTCGAGCTCAACCACGGGCACCATCACGATCATCTGGTGTGTGTGAAGTGCGGGCTGGTGGAAGAATTCTTCGACGAGGAAATCGAGCGTCGCCAGGAACAGATCGCTGCGCGGCATGGTTTCCGGGTTGAAACGCACTCGATGTACCTGTACGGCCTGTGCCGCAACTGCCACGAACCCAAAACGGCGTAGCCCCGATTGACGCTGCCCTGGCTGGACACCCACTCCCCATTCCCGCCACTAGAATCCGCCTTGCACTCACCCAACGGGCTGCTGGCGGCCGGTGGCGATCTGAGCCAGGAGCGGCTGCTCGCAGCCTACCGGCAAGGCATTTTCCCCTGGTACTCTGCCGGCGAGCCGATCCTGTGGTGGAGCCCCGACCCGCGGATGGTGCTGTTTCCAGACGAACTGCGCATCACCCGCTCGCTGGCCAAGACCCTGCGCAACAAACCTTACGACATCCGCTTCGACACGGCGTTCACCACCGTGATGCAGTACTGTGCAGCCCCCCGCGAGCCGGGAGGCGGCAGCTGGATCGGCCCGGAAATCCTTGACGGATACGGCCGCCTGCACCGGTCAGGCCATGCGCATTCGGTAGAAACCTGGATCGATGGCGAACTGTGCGGCGGGCTGTACGGCGTAGCGATCGGGCGGATGTTTTACGGTGAGTCGATGTTTGCCCGCCGTACCGACGCCTCGAAGATCGCGTTCGTCCATCTGGTGGCGGCACTGCGCCAGTGGGAATTTGGCCTGATCGACTGCCAGATGCGCACCGATCACCTGGCCTCGCTGGGCGGGCGCACCATTGCCCGGCAACAATTCGCTGCTACACTCAAAGCGTTAGTCGCCGCCCCCGCACCGACCGACCACTGGCAGATGCCGGCAGGCTGGCAATACAACCAGGCTCACCCCCGGTAGCCCGTGGGACTTGAGTGATCGTTCCGGGCCGAGTGGAAAGACAGGCAAGCATGGACAGTGTCACTCACTGGCGCAGCAGAGCAGTCTTAAGTCCGGCAGGCTGCAGGGCTGCCTTTCCTCGTCTCTTGTAACCGGAGAATCGCGTGAGCAGGCCGCATGAACAGGGGTTATCCCTGATCCAGTTCTACACCACGGCTGCCTACCCTTGCAGTTATCTGGACACCGAATCAGCCCGATCGCAGGTAGCGATTCCCGGCGACCTGATCGATGCCGCGGTATACAGCCAGCTGGTGCGGGCCGGCTTTCGCCGCAGTGGCGTGTTTACCTATCGCCCTCACTGCGATCGCTGCCGGGCCT
Organism: uncultured Burkholderiales bacterium; assembly: GCA_964495595.1. Taxonomy (GTDB): domain Bacteria; phylum Pseudomonadota; class Gammaproteobacteria; order Burkholderiales; family SCOH01; genus CALMFQ01. The sequence goes on from CAZBWH010000124.1 coordinate 3,956, forward strand.
GTGTGCCGGTTCGGGTTCCGGTAGCGGACTTTGTCGCCAATCGCTCGCAGCGCCGTGCCTGGCGCGAACATCAGGATCTGCAGGTGCAGCTGCTTGGATTGAGCTACCGCGAAGAGCATTACCGGCTCTACCGCCAGTACCAGCAATCCCGCCACGCGGGCGGCGGCATGGATGAAGACAGTCGCGAGCAGTATCGCAACTTCATCCTCAAAAGCCAGGTGTCGAGCATGCTGGCGGAGTTCCGGCTGAACGGCGAGCTGAAAATGGTCAGCCTGATCGACGAACTGACTGACGGCCTGTCTTCGGTCTACACTTTTTACCAGCCTGACGACCAAGCCAGCTACGGAACATTCAATGTCCTTTGGCAGCTGGCACTGTGCCGGCAGATGCAGCACCCCTACCTGTATCTGGGCTACTGGATCGGTGCCAGCCGGAAAATGGCCTACAAAACCCGCTTCCGGCCGATCGAGGGGCTGATCGACGGCCAGTGGCAGCGACTACAGGATATAGCGTAGGCGCTGTTGAACCGGTTTGGCAGTCGGGCGTTTGTTTGCCAATAATGAAACCCGATACCGCAACGATACTGGCACACCAACTTGAGCCATCCCCCTCAATCCGAATCCGGCCTTCCGCTGCTCTGGCCTGCTGCCATCCTGCTCGGCGGACTGGTCGTGACCGGAGGATTCTGGCTCACCCAACAGCTCTCGCTGGATCAGCAGCGGGAGGCCATGCGCGCACACCAGGCCGACTACCTGCGGGAAAGGCTGCAGACCCAGCTGGATGACTACACCGAGGTGCTGCGACAGACTGAAGCGCAACTGGCAGCCTCTCCTGCCATCAACCCGCTTTCCTTCCAGCGTGCGCTGGACCGGCTGCAGTTTTCCCGCCGACGGATCAGCATCGAGCAACTGGGTTACGCCCGCTTTGCCGGCAGCGGGAAGCCGGCTACCGAACGGCTGATCGTGGATTACCTGGGTACCCGGCATCATCCGCTGAAAGCCCCGGCCACCGATCTGCTCGCGCCAGCCGACAACCGTGCGATCCTGCAGCGGCAGCGGCCAGACCATCACCTGCAACACCGGCGACCTCGCGACGGGCTCCAGCATGACGGTGTCGGTGGCCGCGCTCGCGACCGCGCTGGGGCGGGCGTCGACCTCGGGCAGCGTCACCTCCGCGGCGTCGGATCCGCTGACACTGAACAACATGACGATGGCGGTGGTCGGCATCGGCAACGGCGTGGGCACCGGTACCAACTCGTTCGCCGCCAGGGTCGACTACCCGACCGGTAACGGCGGCCGCAGCATCGCGATGGGCG
>CAZBWH010000125.1:0-5223 GCA_964495595.1 uncultured Burkholderiales bacterium
TGGGAGTGATTTAATGTCTCGTACCGTCTGGCACCAGACGGCATAAAACCACCGTAAGCCCGCGTCACTGCGGGCTTTTTCGTGCTTATCAGTGATAGCGTTTGTCGGTACATTGGTTGTCTGGAGTGCCCCGGCGGGTGGAGGCTTGATTGCATGATCTGATCCTGAATCGGTATGCTGACCGCCGGCCGGAGGTGTCATCGCTGGGTTGGCACGATTACGGCAGATCGATTGCTGGATGGGCTCTCTTATGCAAAAACATAAATGGCTGTTGTGTCTGGTGTCGGGTGTGCTGCTGGCGGGATGTGGTCAGCCGGCCAGCACACTCAAGCCAGACAAGCCGAAAGCGCCGCCGAGTGTGCCGGTGGCCCGGGTGTTACACGGCGATCTGCCGCAGCAGATCGGCGCTACCGGTCAGGTAACGCCGCTGCAGCTGGTCGAAGTGCGGCCGCAACTGGCCGGGCAGGTGAAACAGGTGCTGATCCGCGAAGGCCAGCAGGTCAAAGCCGGCCAGCCGCTGTTCCTGCTCGAAGACGGCAGCGAACGTGCCGCGCTGGAAAAGGCGCGGGCGCAGAAAGCGCGTAACGAAGCGCTGCTGGCCGAGGCGCAGCGCACTCTGGCGCGCAACCGCAGCCTGCTGCAGCAGAATTATGTCGCGCCGAGTGCGGTCGACAGCGCTGCCAGCGAGGTCGACAGCCTGAAAGCGGCGATTGCCGCCGATAGCGCCGCCATTCGCGCGGCCGAGGTCGAGCTGGGCTACCGCACGGTCAGCGCCCGGATCGGCGGCCGCAGCGGCGCGATCCAGGTCTACCCCGGCAGCGTGGTCACGCCGACCCAGGCGACGCCGATGACCACCATCGCCCAGCTCGATCCGATTGCGGTCGGTTTCAGCGTGGCGGAAAGTGCCTTGCCGGCCCTGCTGGCCGCCGGAACCCAACGGCCCTTGCCGGTGCGGGCCTGGCCGGCCGGGCAGGGCGCCGACGCCAGACCCTTGTCCGGTACGCTCGAATTCATCGATAACACGGTCGACAGCCGCAGCGGCACCATCCGGCTGAAAGCGCAGTTCGACAACGCCGCCGGCCGTCTGTGGCCGGGCATGTATGTCACGCTGCAGCTGCAGGCCGGCGTCTGGCGCGATGCGCGCCATCTGCCTGTGACCGCGTTGCAGAGCGGGCCGGACGGCAAATTCGTGTTTGTCGTCGGTGCCGGCAACAAGCTGCAAGCGCAGCCGGTCAGCGTGCTGGCGATCCGCGACGAACGCGCCATTGTCAGCGGCGTGGCCGCCGATACCCCGGTGGTGGCCGCAGCCGGCGCCAATCTGCGCCCCGGCGACGCCATCAAGCCGAAGCTCATCGGCGACAAGGCCGCCGGCCAGACCGGAGCCAGACCATGACCAACCTGCCGGCGCTGTGTATCCGCCGCCCGGTGATGACGATCCTGCTCAGCCTGGCGATCGTGATTGCCGGCATCGTTGCTTACGGCCGGCTGCCGATTGCTGCACTGCCGAGCTACAACTCGCCCACCATCAACGTCAGCGCCACCTTGCCCGGCGCCAGCCCGGACACCATGGCCTCGTCGGTGGCCACGCCGCTGGAGCGGCAGTTTTCCACCATTGCCGGGGTCAAGGTGATCAGCTCGACCAGCACCCGCGGCAGCACCTCGGTGACGCTGGAATTCGACGAAAGCCGCGATATCGACGCTGCCGCGGTCGATGTGCAGGCCGCCCTGCTGCGCGCGCAGCGCAACCTGCCGGTGGAAATGACCACGCCGCCGTCGTACCGCAAGGTCAACCCGGCCGATTCGCCGGTGTTGTTCCTCTCGCTCGAATCGCCGTCGCTGGCGTTGTCGGACCTGCACGATTACGCCGACAACTGGATTCTGCCCAACCTTGCCACCTTGCCCGGCGTGGCGCAGGTCAACATCAACGGCCCCAAGCGTTACGCGGTGCGCATCCGCGTCAACCCGCAACTGCTGGCGGCGCGCGATCTGACGCTGGACGAGCTGGCGCAGGCCGTGCGTGCTGCCAACGGCAATTCGCCGGTGGGCGTGATCGATGGCAAATCGCAGACACTGACGGTGGAAGCCAACCGCCAGCTGCGCAATGCCGCCGAATTCGGCCGGCTGATCGTCGCCAGCCGCAATGGCGCACCGGTGCGGCTGAACCAGCTGGCCAGCGTCGAGGATAGCGTCGAAAACCTGCGCATCGGCAGCTGGGTCGATGGCCGCCGTGCCATTGTGCTGTCGGTGCTGCGCCAGCCGGATGCCAATACCGTCGCGGTGGTCGATGCGGTCAAGGCCGCCTTGCCACGGCTGAGCGCGCAACTGCCGGCCTCGGTGCGACTGGAGCCGATGAACGACCGCTCCGGCTCGGTGCGCGAAGCGCTGCACGATGTGAAGCTGACGCTGGCGCTGACCATCGCGCTGGTGCTGCTGGTAATGCTGCTGTTCCTGCGCCGGCTGATGGCAACGGTGATCCCGTCGCTGTCCTTGCCGCTGTCGCTGCTAGGCACGCTGGCGCTGATGTACTGGATGGGTTACAGCCTCGACAACATCTCGCTGCTCGGCATCACGCTGGCGGTGGGGCTGGTGGTGGACGATGCCATCGTGGTGCTGGAAAACATCGTGCGCCACATCGAACAGGGCCAGACACCGCTGCAGGCGGCGCTGACCGGTTCGAAGGAAATCGCCTTCACCATTGTCTCGATCTCGATTTCGCTGGTGGCGGTGTTCATCCCGATCTTTTTCATGCAGGGCGTGATCGGGCTGATGTTCCACGAATTCGCCGTGGTGGTGTCGCTGGCGATCCTGGTGTCGGCGCTGGTATCGCTGACGCTGATCCCGATGCTGGCCGCGCGCCTGCTTCCGCCGCGCCAGGCCGCCGAACACAAGCCGGGCGGGGTGCTCGGGCTATTCGAAAAAGGCTTCGACGCCGTGCTGCACGGCTACCAACGCAGCCTGGACTGGAGCCTGCGCCATCGCCCGCTGATGCTGCTGGCCGCCTTGTCGACCTTGCTGCTTACCGCCTGGCTGTTCAACGCCGCGCCGAAAGGCTTTTTCCCCGAAGAAGACACCGGCCAGGTCAACGCCACCATGGAAGCGCGGCAGGACATCCCCTACGCCGAGCTGGTGAAACTCGATCTGCAGCTGCTGCAGATACTGCGCCGCAACCCGAACGTGGCCAGGGTGACCACCACCGTCGGGCTCGGCGGGCCGAACAACACCAGCAACACCGGCCGGCTGTTCATCACCCTCAAGCCGCGCGGCGAGCGGGCGAAACTGCCGCAGGTGCTGGAAAGCCTGCGCCACGATGCCAAGGCCGTGCCCGGCGTGGCAGTGTATTTCAACCCGGTGCAGAACCTGCGCCTCGGCGGCCGCGCCAGCAAGAGCCGCTACCAGTATGTGCTGCAGAGCGTGCAGAGCGACCAGCTGTACCAGTGGTCGGAAAAACTGATGCGGGCAATGCACGACGACCCGCTGTTCCGCGACGTGACCAGCGATTCGCAACAGGGCGGGCTGCAGGCCGAGCTGCGCATCGACCGCGACAAGGCCAACCTGCTCGGCGTGCAGATCCAGGACATCCGCAGCACCCTGTATTCGGCCTACGGCGAACGGCAGATTTCCACCATCTACACCAGCAGCAGCGATTACCCGGTATTGCTGGAAGTGGACGAACGCTACAAACGCAACGAATTCGATCTCGGCCTGTTACAGGTGCGCAGCAAGGCCGGCCAGCTGGTGCCGCTTGATGCCATCGCCGGTTTCGACCGCAGCGCCGGGCCCAGTGCGGTCAACCACCAGGGCCAGCTGCAGGCGATCACGCTGTCGTTCAACCTGGCGCCGGGCGTGCCGCTTGGCACCGCCGCCAAACGCATCAACCGGCTGCAGCAACAGATCGGCCTGCCGGCCAGCATCGTCACCAGCTACGCCGGCGACGCCGCCGCCTTCCAGGAGACACAGACCAGCCAGCTGGCGCTGATCGGCATCGCCATCGCGGTGATCTACCTGCTGCTCGGCGTGTTGTACGAAAGTTTCATCCACCCGCTGACCATCCTCGCCGGCCTGCCGTCGGCCGCCATCGGCGCCTTGCTGACGCTGCTGCTGTTCGGCCAGGAACTGACCATCATCGCCGCCATCGGCGTGTTGATGCTGGTCGGCATCGTCAAGAAAAACGCCATCATGATGATCGACTTCGCCATCGAAGCCCGCCAGCAACCCGGCATCACCGCACAGCAGGCCATCCGCGAAGCCGCCCTGGTACGCTTCCGCCCGATCATGATGACCACGCTGGCCGCCATGATGGGCGCGCTGCCAATCGCACTCGGCCTTGGCGCCGGCGCCGAACTGCGCCAGCCACTCGGCCTGGCCGTCGTCGGCGGGTTGATCTTCTCGCAACTGGTCACGCTGTATATCACCCCGGCGTTGTATCTGTATTTTGACCGGTTCGATCGCTCGCGGAGGGTTTGACTGCCGGCCTGCAAGCGGCGCCGGTATTGGTCCGCAGGCCGGGCTGCAGGCCAATGCCAGAGCGGGCTGCAGGCCGATGGATTGTTGGCGTTTTGCCGGGGTGTATTTGAGTGAGCCGCCTTGTTTGAATGGGCAACAAATGCCGGATCGATGGCTCAGGTCTACCTGGCTGGATGGCTCTATGCCGTTTCCAGTGGAATTTGACTCAACCGCAAACATGACGGTAGGAGATATAACACGCCTCCCCAGCTGCTGACCTGATATTTCATGAACAACCAGATCGAAACTCTTTTCACCACCGCCCTCGGCTTGCAGCCGCCGTGGCACGTCACCCGGGTTGAGCTCGACACGGGCAAACGCCTGTTGTTCGCCACGCCCGGACGAGACCACTCGACGCTGCAGGCTTTTGCTCAGGATCTGCGTGCGCACGGGGGCGATCCGGAGCGGATTAAAGTGGACCCCGCCGTCAAGACAGAAAAATATCGAGTTTAAGTTATAACGCGCTCCTCACTCGCAGCGGACCGGCGCTGCCCCGTTTCTGCCTTTTCTTCCCTGCTGAACCTATCGACTACTGGCCCAGTCCAGACTTTTTTTGAGCCAGTCCAATTCCATCTTCAGCCGCCCGATTTCGCCATACAGGCGCTCGGGCGAGCTTTGTTCTTCCACCGGCTTCGGGCCGCGCTTGGTGTCGAACAGCGAGGCCGCACGCACCTGAATCTCTTTCTTCCACTGACCAACCAGCACCGGGTGAACCCCGAA
>CAZBWH010000126.1:0-5118 GCA_964495595.1 uncultured Burkholderiales bacterium
CGGAATGCATCACCGACGAAGAACAGACGCTCCGGGCCCGGGGCCTTGAGCTCGCGCTTCATGGTGGCGATGTCGTCTTCGTTGCTGAGGTCCAGCTCGGTCGGGTCGAGGCCGACCTTGCCGGTTTCCAGGCCACGCAGTGCCTTCTGCAGCGATTCCTGGAAAGTGCGGCCCATTGCCATCACCTCGCCCACCGACTTCATCTGCGTGGTCAGACGGCTGTTGGCCTGCGGGAATTTCTCGAACGCGAACTTCGGAATTTTGGTGACCACGTAATCGATCGACGGCTCGAACGAAGCCGGGGTCTTGCCTCCGGTGATATCGTTTTTCAGCTCATCGAGCGTGAAGCCGACAGCCAGCTTGGCAGCAATCTTGGCGATCGGGAAACCGGTGGCCTTCGATGCCAGCGCCGACGAACGCGATACGCGCGGATTCATCTCGATGACAATCATTTCGCCGTTGGCCGGGTTGATCGCGAACTGTACGTTGGAACCGCCGGTATCGACGCCGATCTCACGCAGCACCGCCAGCGAGGCGTTACGCATGATCTGATATTCCTTGTCGGTCAGCGTCTGTGCCGGGGCCACAGTAATCGAGTCGCCGGTATGCACACCCATGGCGTCGAAGTTCTCGATCGAGCAAACGATGATGCAGTTGTCGGCGCGGTCGCGCACCACTTCCATCTCGTACTCTTTCCAGCCCAGCACCGACTGCTCGATCAGAAGCTCGTGGGTTGGCGAAGCCTCAAAGCCGCGTTCACAAATGGCCAGGAACTCCTCCTTGTTGTAGGCAATACCGCCACCGGAGCCGCCCATGGTGAAAGACGGGCGAATCAGTGTCGGGAAACCGACTTCCAGCTGGCCAGCCAGCGCCTGCTCCATGGTATGGGCAATAATCGATTTCGGGCACGACAGACCGATCTTGGCCATCGCCTCTTTGAATTTACCGCGGTCTTCGGCCTTGTCGATTGCTTCCGGGGTAGCGCCAATCAGCTCGACCTTGTATTTGTCGAGCACACCGTTGTGCCACAGATCCAGTGCGCAGTTCAGTGCGGTCTGGCCGCCCATGGTCGGCAGGATCGCGTCCGGACGCTCCTTGGCGATGATCTTCTCGACCATCTGCCAGGTGATCGGCTCGATATAGGTCACATCGGCCATGTTCGGATCGGTCATGATCGTGGCCGGATTGGAGTTAACCAGAATGACCTTGTAACCCTCTTCACGCAGCGCCTTGCAGGCCTGCGCGCCGGAGTAGTCGAATTCGCAAGCTTGGCCGATGACGATCGGGCCGGCGCCAATGATCAGGATACTGTTGATGTCTGTACGTTTTGGCATGTCGGGTCCTTTTACTTACGTTCAGCCATCAGTTTGATGAACTTGTCGAACAGGTAGGCCACATCGTGCGGGCCCGGGCTGGCTTCCGGGTGGCCCTGGAAGCTGTACGCAGGCTTGTCGGTAAGCTCGATGCCCTGTACCGTGCCATCAAACAAGGAACGATGCGTCACGCGCACATTGGCCGGCAGGCTCGCTTCATCAACCTGGAAGCCGTGATTCTGGCTGGTGATCATGACCTGCTTGCTATCCAGATCCTGCACCGGGTGATTGGCGCCGTGATGGCCGAACTTCATCTTGCTGGTCTTGCCGCCGGCGGCCAGGCCCAATAGCTGGTGGCCAAGACAGATGCCGAACACTGGCAGATTCTTGTCCAGGAAAGTCCGAATCGCCTTGATTGCGTAATCACACGGCTCCGGGTCACCTGCGCCATTGGACAGGAAGATCCCGTCCGGATTCAGTGCCAGTGCTTCTTCGGCGGTAGCAGTAGCCGGCAGCACGGTCAACCTGCACCCGCGCTCGGCCAACATGCGCAGGATGTTGTGTTTGACGCCGTAATCGAATGCAACCACGTTGTATTTGGCTTCGGTCTGTTCGGTGTAGCCGCGACCCAGCTTCCACTCCTGGGTGGTCCAGGTGTAGGCCTGGTCGGTAGTGACCACTTTGGCCAGATCCTTGCCGACCATCGAGCCGAAGCTCTTGGCCATTTCCACGGCCTTGGCCGGATCGATATTGTCGCCGGAGATGATACAGCCCGGCTGTGCACCCTTTTCACGCAGGATGCGGGTCAATTTACGGGTGTCGATTTCAGCAATTGCTACCACGTTGTTGGCTTGCAGGTAGTCCGGCAACGTCTGCTCACAGCGCCAGTTGGACGCCAGCGATGGCAGGTTGCGGATAATCAGGCCACTGGCAAATACCTGGCGAGACTCGGCGTCTTCGGCGTTAACACCGACACTACCGATGTGCGGATAGGTCAGGGTAACCAGTTGTTGGTAATACGAAGGGTCGGTAAGGATTTCCTGGTAGCCGGTAATCGCGGTGTTGAACACCACTTCACCGATGGTATGACCATCGGCACCAATGGAAACCCCATGAAACAGCGTACCGTCGGCCAGCGCGAGAAGAGCAGACTTGAATTGAGACACCAGCGGCTCCTGAGGTAAGACGTTCTGATCGGATAGAGCGCACGATTGACGGCCGGAAGGCGTTGAAAACAGAACAAAAGCTCGACTCCCGACGGTCTTTGCAAAAAGCGGGGTAGGCCTCTCGACCTACCCCGCATTCGTGTGCGAAAACTGCGAAATTATAGCTGGTTAGCGTTTTTTCTTCAATCGTGACAGACGACAGGAGTCAGGCACCAGATTCTGTTGACATCGAGCTAACCCGTTCAGTCAATCACCCCCCCCCCCAGGCAAATCTCTCCATCGTAGAGAACGACGGACTGCCCAGGCGTAACCGCCCATTGCGGCTCATCAAACCGGACATTGATCCGGCCGCCATCCCAGGCATCCAGTTCACATGCGGCATCCTGCTGCCGATAACGGGTCTTGGCACAATAGCGGCCAGGCTGCGGCGGTGTGTCGAGTGTCCAGCTCAGTTGCCCGGCCTGCAGGGTCGAGCACAGCAACATCGGGTGGTTGTGCCCCTGAACCACGATCAACCGGTTATTGGGGATTTCTTTTCCGGCAACAAACCAGGGCTCTCCCTGACCACCGATACCCAGCCCCTTGCGCTGCCCGAGCGTGTAGTACATTAGGCCGAGATGCTCGCCCATGACTCTGCCTTCTGGCGTCACCATCTCACCCGGCTGCCGGGGCAGGTATCGGTTGAGAAACTCCCGGAAGGGTCGCTCGCCGATGAAGCAAATGCCTGTGCTGTCTTTCTTGGCAAAGTTGGGTAAGCCAGCCTGTTCGGCGAGGCGGCGGACTTCCGGCTTGCACAAATTGCCCAAAGGGAACATCGCCCGCGACAGTTGTAACTGGCTAAGGCGGTAAAGGAAGTAACTCTGATCCTTGGCAACATCGACCGCCTTGAGCAGATAGTGCTGGCCAGCACGCTCTTGCTTGCGTGCGTAGTGGCCGGTGGCGATACAATCCGCACCCATTTGCATCGCGTAGTCCAGAAATGCCTTGAACTTGATTTCAGCATTGCACAGGACATCAGGATTCGGTGTGCGGCCGGCAGAATACTCGGACAGGAAATAGCTGAACACCCGGTCTTTGTATTCACGGGCAAAATTGACGATTTCGATGTCGATACCCACGACGTCGGCCACGGCAATGGCGTCCCGAGAGTCTTCCTTGATCGAACAATATTCACTGTCGTTGTCGTCTTCCCAGTTCTGCATGAAGACGCCGATGACCTCGTGCCCCTGCTGCTTGAGCAGCCAGGCCGTAACCGACGAATCCACCCCACCGGACATGCCGACAACGATGCGTTTTTTCCGGGTCATGATAATGGTCGCGGGTAATCGGTGATCAGATCCAGGGGAAAGCGTCTCCCGGCCAGGTAATCCTCGATACACTGCAGGACCAGCGGGCTGCGGTGCCGGTTGCGACAGGCGAGGATCTCGTCCGGGGTGAGCCAGACTGCGCGCAAGATACCCTGATCCAGGGGGCGGTCTACCTGGTGGCGGCCCAGCTCACCGCAGAACGCAAAGCGCAGGTAGGTAAGCCCGGAACCTGCAACAGGCAGTTGATAAACCCCCAGCAACGCTTGCGGATCGAATTCCCAGGCGGTTTCCTCGAGCGTTTCCCGACGACAGGCTGCGATCAGCGATTCATTGCAATCGAGATGGCCGGCGGGCTGATTAAAGCGGATGCCCGAATCGGTTTCTTCTTCTACCAGCAAAAAGCGGCCTTCCCACTCAACGACGGCGGCAACAGTAACATTCGGTTTCCAGATTGTGCTCATGATCCCGGTACAGTCAGGTAATGTAGGTCAGGCCGCGGATTATGGCAGCAGCCAGACAGAAATGCAGGCCTGCGTTATCGGTCAACCCTGCGGGTGCTTGTTCGAGCCAAACCGGTTGCCGAATCGGATGGACTCGGGATAAGGGTAAAAGCTCTCGATATGGCCGGCGACAATGCGCGCCTGACGATTACGCCAGAATTCAGCTTGCAGCAGGTTGGCATGATGTTTCATGAAAAACCGGCGAACCTGGGGAGCGCCGAGCAGGAAAGCGCCAAACTCTTCCGGGAAGACATCGTTGCGCGCTACCGGGTACCAGGGTTCGGCCATCATTTCGTATTCAGGAGAAGGGGCTTCGGGTACATCACGGAAATTGCAGTCAGTCATGTATTCGATTTCGTCGTAATCGTAAAAGATCACCCGCCCATAGCGGGTTACGCCGAAATTCTTGAACAGCATGTCGCCGGGAAAAATATTGGCGGTAGCCAGTTCACGGATCGCGTTGCCGTATTCACGCACCGCGAGCTCAATGGCCTCCTCGTCATTGCTGGCCAGCGCCTTGTCAAGATAGATGTTCAGCGGTACCAGCCGGCGCTCGATGTATAGATGGCGAACAACGATTGTATCGTCACGCTCGTCCAGCACCGACGGCGCCAGCATGCGAAGCTCGTTGAGCAACTCTTCGGTCATCCGCGCACGCGGGAAGGCGACGTCGGAAAATTCCAGGGTATCGGCCATCCGCCCGACCCGATCGTGCTCCTTCACCAAGCGGTATTTCTCCAGCACCGTTTGCCGGGTGATCTCCTTGGTAGCACCGAATACGTCCTTGATTACCTTGAACACATAAGGGTAAGACGGCAGGGTGAACACCAGC
>CAZBWH010000127.1:0-5110 GCA_964495595.1 uncultured Burkholderiales bacterium
ATTTCGCCGAACCTCTTCCAATTACTGTCAGTTGCACTTACTCGTTGAATCCGCCTCATATTTCTTTTCACAGCCTTCAGCGAGAATTGCAATATTCGCCACGTACGTTGCCGTCTCAAGATCGTTGAAGTGGCCGTATGATTTCCATCCAGAGGTTGTTTTTATGGATACTCGATATGAGGTGGTGTTTTGATCATGGTAGACACAATTACGACCAACAACCCAGCTTGAACTTTCATTGTTCCCAACAAGTTCTGGGTCCGGCTCGTGCTTTGAAACTTTCGGTTGTATTTTCATGTTGCGACAAAAATCGGAGACAATCTAATTCAATGTAGGAATTATGTCCGACAAATATCCTCGCCGCTTCTGATTCCTGATCAGCCATAGCTGGGAAGCTGCCTGCCAAACATCGGCATTCAGTTGTTAATATGTTGCTGTATGGGCAATTGGGGCTCTTTCCGCTACTTGTCTGGTCATTCAGCCCTTGAACTTATCCCGATGATCCGCGCAGCAAAAATACCGCCCATCCTTCTGCAGCGCTTCCGATTCCGCCAGATATACGCCGCATTGCGCGCAGCGCTTCATTGCTTCGGCTGGCTTGGCTGCTGGCGGTTGGTCGTCCTGCGCGGCGCTGATCTGTTTGAGTTTTTTGATCAGCAGCCAAGCCACCGCGCCAAACAGCAGGAACAATAACACTCTGCCCATGTTCGCTCCGCCTCAGTCGGCTGCGCCGGAAACCGGCTTTTTCTGGATGAATTCGATCTTGTAGCCGTCCGGGTCTTCGACGAAGGCGATGACAGTGGTGCCGTGTTTCATCGGGCCGGCTTCGCGGGTGACCTTGCCGCCGAGTTTGCGCACTGCGTCGCAGGCCTGGTAGGCGTCGTCGACTTCGACGGCGATGTGGCCGAAGCCGTTGCCCAGTTCGTAGCTTTCGGTGTCCCAGTTGTGCGTCAGTTCCAGCACTGCGGTTTCGCTTTCGGCGCCGTAGCCGACGAAGGCGAGGGTGAAGCGGCCGTCCGGGTAGTCTTTCTGGCGGATCAGCTGCATGCCGAGTACCTGGGTGTAGAAATCAAGCGAGCGTTGCAGATTGCCGACTCGCAGCATGGTGTGGAGGATGCGCATCGAGAATGTCCCTATCAAGTCTGGAGAAAACCTCGAACCACAGAGAACACGGAGAACACAGAGCAGACACAGAGAAAACCAGAAAAAGTTTTATGGACTTTCTCTGTGCATTCTCCGCGCTCTCAGTGCTCTCTCTGGTTCAAGATTTTCAAACGATCAAATCAAATGATAATCCCCGCCATTTTGCCGCAGTTCGGCGCGCGCGGCGCGGTAGTCGGGGTAAAGTTTTGCCACGTGGGCCCAGAAGCGGGGCGAGTGGTTCATTTCGTGAAGGTGCGCCAGTTCGTGGATGATGACGTAGTCGATCAGGTGCGCCGGCGCCTGCACCAGCCGCCAGTTGAGGCGGATTTCGCCCTTGCTGTTGCAGCTGCCCCAGCGGGTGCGGGCGCCGCTGAGCAGCAGTTTGCTTGGTTGCGCGTGCATCAGCGGTGCCAGTGCCTGCAGGCGGCCGAGAAAATGGCTGCGTGCCTGTTGTCGCAGCCAGCGTTCCAGCGCGTGGGCGATCTGTTCGCGGTCGTGCGGGTGTGGCAGGTTCAGCCAGAGCTGGTTTTCCTGCACGCTGATGCGGATTTTTGCCGCTGGCATCAATACCAGTTGCAGCGGCTGGCCGAACAGGTGCAGCACGGTGCCATCGGTGAGCGGTTCGGATTCGGGTTGCGTCGGGCGCGTGGCGAGCTTGGCGCTGATCCATTCGGCGTGCTGGCCGAGGATGTCGTGAATGCTGACCAGGCTGGCGCGTAGCGGGGCGGCGACGGTGAGGCCGTGGCGATCCACGCGCAGGCCGATGGATTTGCGCCGCGCGCTGCGCTTGAGGGTGTATTCGATCGATTCGCCGGCCAGCAGCAGGCGATGACGTTCCGCCTGGATGGCCGGGCGAGGCGGGCGGAGCGCCATCGGGCAGGAACTACGGATTGTCGATGATGTGCTTGGCTGCATCGCGCAGGGTGGCGAAAATCAGCGTGCCTGCCGGCAGTTCGCCGGCATCGCGGGTTTTTTCGCCCTTGCCGGTGAGCACCAGAATCGGCCGCCCACCCATGGTGGCGATGGCCTGCAGGTCGCGCAGGCTGTCGCCAACGCCATACACGCCGGAAAGCCGCACGCCGAAGCGCTGGCTGATGTCTTCCAGCATGCCGGTGGCGGGCTTGCGGCAGTTGCAGTTGGCTTCGGCGGTGTGCGGGCAGAAAAACAGCGCATCGACCCGGCCGCCGACCTGGCTCAGCAGCTTGTGCATTTTTTCGTGCATCGCGTTCAGCGCCGACATGTCAAACAGCCCGCGGCCAATACCGGACTGGTTGGTGGCCACAACCACCTTGAAACCGGCCTGGTTCAGGTTGGCGATCGCTTCCAGACTGCCGGGCAGCGGCTGCCATTCGTCCGGGTTCTTGATGAATTCGGCGCTGTCGTAGTTGATCACGCCATCGCGATCGAGAATCACCAGTTTCATGCTGACGAAGCCCATGATGTCACGCAGCCAGTCGCGAGATATCGGCGACGCCGTTGAGCAACTGCCCCAGTTGTGCAAGCAGGTTGAGGCGGTTCTGACGCAGCAAGGGTTCTTCGGTCATTACCATCACATCCTCAAAGAAGCTGTCTACCGGGCTGCGCAGTGCTGCCAGCGCTTTCAGCGCATCGGTGTAGTCGCCGTTGTTGAGGTGCGATGCCACTACCGGCCGCGCCAGGCTCAGTGCTTCGAACAGTGCCTTCTCGGCGCTTTCCTGCAGCAGCGCAAAATCCGGCTCGCCGGCGGCCACTTCGGTTTTCTTCAGGATATTGGTGATGCGTTTATTGGCGGCTGCCAGCGCTTCGGCTTCCGGCAGCGCGCGGAACGCACGCACGGCTTCGACGCGCGGCAATACCTGGTCGATGCGGCGCGGCTTCTGCGCGACGACTGCTTCGACCACATCGGCGGCATAATCGCGGCTGGTCAGGTAGTTGCGCAGCCGGTCGAGCATGAAGTCGAACAGGCCGCTGACGGTGTCGTCGGCCAGTTTGACTTCGGTGAAGCCGGCCTTGGCAACTTCCAGCAATTCCACCAGATCCAGCGGCAGCGGGGTTTCCAGCAGGATGCGCAATACGCCCAAAGCGGCACGGCGCAGGCCAAACGGATCGCGGTCGCCAGTTGGCTGCAGGCCAATGCCCCAGATGCCGACCAGCGTTTCCAGCTTGTCCGCCAATGCGGCGCAGGCGCCGATGTTGTCGGCCGGCAGGCTGTCGCCGGCAAAACGTGGCCAGTAGTGTTGTTCCACCGCTTGCGCTACCGACGCGGTTTCGCCGTCGTGGCGCGCGTAATGGCCGCCCATGATGCCTTGCAGCTCGGGGAATTCACCGACCATGTCGGTCACCAGATCGGCTTTCGCCAGATAGGCGGCGCGTTGCGCCTGGGCCGGGTCAGTGTGCAGACGCTGGGCGATTTCGCCAGCCAGCTTCTGCATGCGCTCAACGCGTTGCAATTGCGAGCCGAGCTTGTTGTGGTAAACCACGTTGCGCAGCTTCTCCAGGCGGGTTTCCAGCTTCTGCTTGCGATCCTGATCGAAGAAGAATTTGGCGTCGGCCAGGCGCGGGCGCACCACGCGTTCGTTGCCGGTAATCACCGCGCTGGCATCCGCCGGGCTGATGTTGCTCACCACCAGGAACTTGTTGCTGAGCTTGCCGTAGCTTTCCAGCAGCGGGAAATATTTCTGGTTCGCCTTCATGGTCAGAATCAGGCATTCCTGCGGCACTTGCAGGAATTCTGGCTCGAACTGGCAAGTGAGCACGTTCGGGCGCTCGACCAGTGCGGTCACTTCGTCCAGCAGCGCATCGTCCTGCAGCGGCTGCAAGCCGCTACCCGCTTTGGCTGCAGCCGCCTGCAACTGGCGTACGATTTCGGCACGGCGCTCGGCGAAGCTGGCGGTCACGGCGCCTTGCGCTTGCAGCTGGTGCGCGTAGCTGTCGGCGTTTTCCAGCACCACGGGCGACACGGCAGCTTCAAAACGATGACCTTGGGTCTCGCGGCCGGCCTGCAGGCCAAGCACGCTGATCGGCACGATGTCGGCACCATGCAGCGCCACCAGCTTGTGCGCCGGGCGCACGAAGTTGACGCTGCTCCAGCCGTCGGCCAATTGGTAAGTCATCACTTTCGGGATCGGCAGGCTGGTCAGCGCCTGCTCCAGCGCCTTCTGCAGACCCTCAGCCAGTGCTACGCCCTTGACCACGCTATCGTGGAACAGCGCTTCGGCTTTGCCATCCGGTGCGCGTTTCAGTTGCGGCACGATGCTGGCATCCAGCCCCATGCCGGCGAGTTTTTTCATCAGCGCCTGGGTCGGCTCGCCATTGGCGTCGAGCGCGATGTTCACCGGCATCAGTTTCAGCGTGACCGGCTTGTCGGCGGCGACAGCGGCGACATCGGCCACATGCACTGCCAGGCGGCGCGGCGAAGCAAACGCCTCCACCTTGGCATCGGCAGCAACCAGACCTTGCGCCTTGAGGCTGTCGGCGAGGGTGGTCGAAAACGCTTCCCCCAGCTTGTTCAGCGCTTTTGGCGGCAGTTCTTCAACAAACAGTTCAACGAGGAGATTCTTGGTGCTCATGCTGGTACAACTTTCTTCGGAAGATCTGCCACCCACTCACGCGGGGCCATCGGGAAACCAAGACGTTCGCGCGACTCGTAATAAGCCTGCGCCACGCTGCGCGCCAGATTGCGGATACGGCCGATATAGGCGGCGCGCTCGGTTACCGAAATCGCGCCGCGCGCGTCCAGCAGATTGAAGGTATGCGCGGCCTTCAGTACTTGCTCGTAGGCCGGCAGCGCCAGTTGTTGTTCCATCAGGTTTTTCGCCTGCGCTTCGTAATCGCCGAAATGGCGGAACAGTGCTTCGGCATTGCTGTGTTCGAAGTTGTAGGTCGACTGTTCCACTTCGTTCTGGTGGTAAACGTCGCCGTAGCTCAGGCCCTTGGTCCACACCAGGTCGTAGACGTTTTCCACGCCCTGCAGGTACATCGCCAGACG
>CAZBWH010000128.1:0-5037 GCA_964495595.1 uncultured Burkholderiales bacterium
CCTTCAAGCACCGTGACCGAGCGGTGCGGGGGTGGTTTGAGCCGGGGCCGATATGCGGGACAATAGCGGCTTTCGTGCATTCGGTTCCAGACCATCGGCGCGGGGGTATCAAAAGAAATAGCGGGTATCTGAGCGGGTATCAAGGCGGATTCTCTGGAACCATAGCCATACAGAACAAGAGGATAGCCGCGATATGCTGCTGATGATCGAGAATTGTAATTAGCATTCGCCGACTTTTTCGGTCATTCAGAAACACGCTATCACCCTGTAATCACCGTCATTACTGCCTTCGCTGACTTTCACCCGCATTCGGTGACAGCCGACAAAAAACCGGATAAGCTGCCGGATAACATTTGCGAAATGATAGTTTCCAAGCATTAACGTTGCCATAGCGGCGTAAAGGCAGCACATTGGCACGGCCTTAGCAAAGGATCGTGCCATGCCCCGCCACAACTCTGAAACACTTTCCATTCGGACCACTGCCGAAATCAAGGATCTGATCCGCCAAGCGGCGGGTCGTGAGCACCGCTCCGTCGCATCCATGCTGGAAGTGCTGGTGATGGCGCACGCCGATCACCTGGGCATCAAGGAGCCCAGTAAAGCTGGCAAAACAACCAAGACCAACAAAAAATAGCCCATGAGCGTCGACGCACTGAAAAACATCGCCCAGATTGAAGACAGTCTGTGGCAGGCCGCTGACCAACTGCGCGCCAACTCCAAGCTGACCAGCAGCGAATACTGCATGCCGGTGCTGGGCGTGATCTTCCTGCGCCATGCCACCAACCGCTATCAGGCAGCCCTGCAAGCCATCGAAGCGGATCAGGTCGCCGGCAAGATGCCTAAGCGGCCACTGGTCAAGGGCGATTTCATCAAGCGCCGTGCCCTCCTGCTGCCAGAGATCGCTCGCTACGACTACCTGCTCAAGCTACCTTCCGGCGCCAATCTCGGCAATGCCCTGGTCGATGCCATGAATGCCATCGAGGCTGATTTTGAGCCGCTCGCCGGTCAGTTGCCCAAGGACTATGATCGTTTCGAGAACAAGTTGCTCGAAGACCTGTTGCGCAACTTCGATTCCGAAGCCTTGCGCAATGCCTCCGGCGACGTGTTCGGCCGCATCTACGAATACTTCCTGATGAAGTTCGCGATGCAGGGCGCGCAGGACAACGGTGAATTCTTCACTCCGCCTTCGCTGGTGCAGACCATCGTCAATGTGATCGAGCCCGACCATGGCGTGGTGTTCGACCCGGCCTGCGGCTCCGGCGGCATGTTTGTCCAGTCCAGCCACTTCATCGAGCATGAAGGCCTGGACACCATGAAGCGTGTCACCTTCTTCGGCCAGGAAAAGACGGCCACCACGATTCGGCTGGCCAAGATGAATCTGGCCGTGCATGGCCTCGAAGGCGATATCCGCGAAGCCAATTCCTTCTACGACGACGTGCACCGCCTGCCCGATGGCCAGCCGCTGTGGGTCAAACAGGCTTTCCAGCAGATTAAGACGTTGCATGCGCAAAACCAAAAACTCCGCGCCGCCCGCGATCTGCTATTGCCGCGCCTGATGAGTGGGGAGATTGCCGTATGAGTCAGCAAAAGAAGATCGTCATCATTGCCGGCCCCAATGGCGCGGGGAAAACGACCTTTGCTCGCGAGTTTCTGCCCAACGAAGCGGACTGCCCTGTGTTCGTCAACGCTGACCTAATCGCCGCTGGCATTGCGCCGTTTCAGCCAGAGTCGGTGGCCTTTCGCGCTGGCCGCCTAATGCTGGATGAAATCGCCCGCCACGCCTCTGAGGGGCGTAGCTTTGCCTTCGAGACGACGTTGTCCGGATTGACCTACGCGCGGATGATCGACCGCTGGCGGACTGATGGCTACACCGTCAAGCTGATCTTCCTGTCCCTGGCGACACCCGAGGAGGCGATCGCTCGTGTGGCCACTCGCGTTCGCCAGGGCGGACACAATATTTCCGAGGAAACCATCCGGCGTCGCTTTGCGGCCGGCCTGAGCCATTTTCGCCAGACCTACCGACAGCGCGTCGACTTCTGGCAACTGTTCGACAATAGCGGTGAATCCCCGCTGTTACTTGAGGAAGGAACCCACTCATGAGCACCGCCACGATCCCGCAATCCACTTCGCAGCTGCCCGATGCCGACATGCAGGCGGCACCGGCAGCACTGGCCCGCGCTGCGCAGCGTGCTCGCGAACTGGCCGTTCGCAGCGGCACGCCATTGATTTACTCCGAGAACGGAAAAGTCGTCGAGCGGGTTTTCAAAATTCCTGCTGAAGGGAGCAAATCGACGTGACATCGCTACAACGGCTTGTCATTTACGAGGGGGAGCGTCGCTGGAGGCGATATCGCCTCGACAATCCGTCCCATAAAGGACAAGAACCGGGGAAGTTTTCATGATGCTAATTACCCGGCAGCCCGATATGGATCGTAATGTACTGATTCTCTGTGGTATTTATAAAGGACGAGGCGCGGCAATGTCCTTTATGCAAGGGGCGGTTGTCCGATAGAAAGCAATCCATGGCCTATACAGACATCAATAGCGAAGACCGCCTCGTGCAGGCAACATTTGCCGAGCATCTGGAAAAGGTGCTGGGCTGGGAGAGCGTCTACGCATGGAATCAAGAGACCTTTGGGCCGGAAGGAATGCTGGGGAGAGCCAGCGAACGTGAGGTTGTGTTGGTGCGCGACCTGCGGGCGGCATTGACACGGCTTAACCCGGAGTTGCCGGAGACGGCTGTCAATGAAGCCATCATCAAGCTGGCTCACCATGATTTTTCCCGCTCGCTGACCCAGCATAACCAAGGATTTTACAAACTGATCCGCGACGGCGTGCCGGTCAGCTATCGTGATGCTCAAGGTAATCTGCGCCACGGCCAGGCGCGAGTGATCGACTTCGGCAAAGTCACCAATAATCGCTTCGTGGCCGTGCGTGAACTCAAGATTACCGGGCTGCGTACCCCGAACTACAACCGGCGAGCGGACCTGGTTTGCTTCGTCAATGGCCTGCCGCTGGTGTTCATCGAACTGAAAGCGGTCTACAAAAATATCCGTGCCGGCTTTGAAGGCAACTTGCGCGATTACCTCGACGAGAACGTGATCGCCCATGCCTTCCACCACAACGCGTTTCTGATCGTGAGCAATGGCGATAATGCCCGCTATGGCTCGATCACGAGTACCTGGGAACACTTTGGCGAGTGGAAGCGGCTGGACGAGCGCGACAAGGGCAGCGTGGCAGCCGAAGTCCTGCTCAATGGCATGCTGGCCAAAGATCGGCTGCTCGATATCGTCGAGAACTTCATTCTGTTCGATGCCAGCAAGGCGGGTTCGACACGCAAGGTATCTAAGGTCATTACGTCCAACAAGAATGGATTCGAGCATGAGGCTGCGCTAGTCAAGCTTGCGCTGGGCTTGATTGACTTTTCGGCAAAACGACACGACGTCTTGTCGCTATCACCAAACGATATAGACGTCGAGGCAGATCACCACGGCAATTGGATGGAGCTATGGCGCCCTGAAGTAACAAAAATTACATGCGCGCTACCTATGCGAAGAAATTCCGCGAAAGACCCACGATTCTCAATGCCACAGTGGATTCGTCGCGACTCCCCCGACACTGCTGTGATTTATTGGATTGGCTCAATACTTCGAGCGGCAGCAATTGGCGGCAACGACTTTACCGGAAATCGATGGAAGACTGGCTCGACGCAAAGTTACAAAGGGCTCAGAACTGGCTGGTACAAACGCCGAATGGGGATGATGCATTCTGCAGAATCCCTCGTCGGCGAATATGCCACTGTTTCGAATTGGTTCACGGAGCTATTGATGACATGCCTCCAGTGGCCAGGCTTCGAGGCTACGCATATTCAGTACACTGAGCTTTCAGCGATTGATGATTTGGCAACCCTGCGGGCTGCGCTCAAATCACGACTTGAGAAACTTGACCAGCTTTGCTGCCGGACATCTGAGATGCCTACGCTCGTCACGAGCGTTAAGCGTCCTCGCGGCCGGCTAGCTGGCGGTTTCCGTATTGTCACCGTTCAGCAAATTCTGCCCAGAAGCAAAGATTTCACGAAAGCTGATCCGACACTCAGCAACACCAGGGCACGATCAGATGATCGTGATCACCTGTCCCGGATATCACTACTGACCTATCGAACTCTCGTTGCAAAACTTAAGGCAGACAACGACGACTCCAAGGTTGGTGCTGACTTGATCGTATTCCCCGAGGTGGCTGTTCATCCTGACGATCAAGACATTCTCAAGCGATTGGCAGATAAAACCAAGGCGATCATTTTCGCGGGACTGATCTTCCAGGATCACGAGGAAAAGTTGGTCAATGTCGCACGCTGGTTTATTCCAGACTATCGGCTTACAGGCCGCCGTTGGATTATCCGCGACCAAGGCAAGCGACACATGACGGCACCTGAAACTGCACTTGGTATTTCTGGCCATCGCCCCTGTCAGCACATCATCGAGATAGTCGGCGACAAGGAAGGACCATTCAAGCTCAGTGGAGCGATTTGCTATGACGCAACAGATCTAAAACTTGCAGCAGACCTGAAAGGCAAGACAGACCTATTCATCGTGTGTGCCCACAACAGAGACGTCGCAACCTTTGACACGATGGCATCTGCACTCAATTACCACATGTACCAGCATGTCGCGCTAGTAAACAAGGGTGAATTCGGTGGCACGACTATCCAGGCGCCTTACCGGGAGCACTTTGATCGATTGATTTCACATGCACACGGATCAGATCAAATTTCGATCAATGTTGCCGACTTGGATTTAGCTGCATTTAGACGAGATCACCGAACGCACAAGCCAGTCAAAAAGCGGCCTGCAGGCATGAATAACATCGAATTGGATGCGGAGTGATGTACATCACTCCAGCGATCTTCTCGCACAAACCTGCGTCGAAACTTGAGATGGCTGTTTTCGCGGGGGATAATGCTCGTTTTCCCAGTGCCGGAGGTCGGCACACTCTTCAAGCGACGAAAAAACAGGACAAGGAACCGGATAATTTTCCTAGT
>CAZBWH010000129.1:0-4401 GCA_964495595.1 uncultured Burkholderiales bacterium
CCAGCGGCAGGCCGTTCACAAACAGGATGATGTCCGGCCGGCGGCTGTGGTGCGGCCCCTTGATGCTGTACTGGTTGATCGCCAGCCACTCGTTCGCGTCTACCTGCTCAAAGTCGATCAGCCGCACAAAATCGCCGCGTGTTTCGCCATCCTTCTGATATTCCACCGGCACACCGTTGACCAGCAAACTATGAAACAGCCGGTTGGCCGACAACAGTGCCGGCATGTCCAGGTTCTGCACGGTCCGCAATGCCGCCTCGCGCGCCACCAGCGGGATATCCGGGTTCAGCTTGTTGATCGCCGCCCGCAACCGCTCCACCAGCAACACCTGCCGATAATCCACCCGTTCCGCCAATTCGCCATCCGGCGCCAGATCGGGGCCGTAAATATGGCGATAGCCGGTATCCACCAGCCAGGAGAGCGCTTCTTGTTCGAGTTGGTCTTCGGTCATCGTGTCACTGCAAAAGTGTTGTTATGAGCGCCGGCTCATGTAAAAAAAACAGGTCCATTTCTTTACAAGAGGCCTGCGCCCAATGTGTATAAAAAATCGCTTTTTATATACACATCCCGATCGATATGTATAAATTTCGCCGAAAAATGTTCATCAACAGTGCTGCAATTGGGCAGCCACTTGCTGCCCAAATTGGCGAAGGCACATTTTCTGCGGCGCCGAAATGTTCGGAGCAGCTTATAAATACTCGTAGCCATTGCCTCGACAGACTTGGCCCGACAAATACCTGTGCCGGAGTTGGCCGACTTTCACCTGCGGCGATCCATCCGCTTCGCCAGCTCGCTGTGGTCACGGCAGGAAAACATGCACATATGCGAGAACGCCTGTTTCAATTCGTGAGCCGGTTACTATTTCAGCTATTTCGTTTAGCATTGCTATTAGTTTGATAAGAATTGAAGTGTTTGAATTGGTGGGATTATTTGTTATTTTCGCTTAAAGGGGCCACCAAATGCTAAGCAATTGTTAAGCAGGCTTACGTAGCACGTAGACAAATTTGTTTCCCCCGCCTTGGCGATCCAGAAAACCGTCTGGCTGGGTCCATTTCTTCAGATATCTGGATGCTTCCACTTGGGCAGAAGGCGAGTCTCCCAAGCCCAGCAACTCTCGCAGTTCCGCGTTGCCGATTTGTGTATGATCTCCCAAATATTCGCGCACCATTTCCGCATAACGAACGGGATTCAGGCCGCGCGTCTTGGTATAGGCGGCCTTGCCTTTCAACTCCTTGGCAATGCCTTTCGCCAGATGGAAGGTGGCGGATGCCGTATGTCCCTTGCGCTCAATCAGGTTAAGCGGTGGCTGGCACATCGCGTCGAGAATCCGGCGCGCATCCGTTTTGTTCAGTTGCAGAACCTCGGCGGTCTGGGCGACGTCAATAAAATCCTGCCCGCGTAATGCATCCAGAACCAGCAATTGATCCAGCCCAATGTCGGCACCCTGCGCATCCAAACGCGCGATCAGGCTTGCCAAAGCTTCATGTGCCCCCTGATTGAAGATGCGCAATGTCACCGAATGGCCATCTGTGGTGTATTCCGGGCGACGTTTGCCATATATCAGAGCCGACCGGAAAATCCGCTTGCGACCGATGCCAGAAGATTCAACCAAGCGTAGCTTGACCAGTGCATTGGCCAAGGTACGATTTCGCGGTACTGCTTCGTGGCGCAGAATATTCTCTGGCGTAATGCCATCGACAAAGCCGCCTGGGCTTGTCACTACCAGTTCCTGCGACGAATGCCGCACCAGAATTTCTCCCGGATGTTGATAATCCCGGTGCGTCAACGCGTTTAGCACCGCCTCGCGTACCCCCTCCAGCGGAAACTGCGGAATACGCAGCTTGAATAACCCAAGCTCGATTTCTTTTTCCGGATTAAGCGGCCCCTGGAAAATCTGCTCCATCCGCTCCACCGCCTCCAACAGCGGCAGCCGATCAATGTCATTTCTCGCCACACTGGTTTCACTATCGTGCAAAACATAGTGAAACTGTGCCTGCGGGCAATGGCGGGCCAGCACATCGCGCCGGGCGAACAACACCATGCCGGTGTGCGTAACAAGTCCACCGCGCACGGCCTCCAGCCCTTGCAGAAACTCCAGCTCCGGCAGATCAATCAGAGCGGACGAGGGCGCCTTACTACGCAAAATCTGTCTCGCTCGCGCGATTTGCAGCGGATCAAGGTCTTGCAACGACAGGCCATTTGCCGGCGCACCGCTCCAATCCAGCGCCGCAGTGCTGATTTGGCTGCGCTGAAAGGCAACCGGGTCCAAAGGCATGCAGTTTTTCCCGATGCGTTGCTTGAACAAGCCGGCGGCCGTGCCATAAGGCTTGCGGCTACCTTCCTGCACACGTATCACCAGCAGCTTGCCAGTGCCCTCCGGCACCTCGATTTCTTCAATTTCGGCCTCAATGCCGGGGCGAGTGCCATTGAAAATGCCAAAACGAAACGCATCCAGATCGTAGCCCCTGGCGCCCTGAATCGCCTGTTGCCGGCCACGTACCTTGTCGGCTACGCCAAACACCAATACGCCGCCGGCAGCATTGGCAAAACAGCATGCGTATTCACAAGCCAGTTTCAAATCTTCCTTGGCCCCTTGCCAGGGCTTGAAATCCAGATACTGGCTTTCCAGGTCGTCGGCAATGCCATGCTCCAGCTGATCGATCAGGGCCAGAATCCGGCTTTTGTCGGGAATGGTCATACTACTTTTCTCCTGCCCGCATGCGGCGCTTGATAACGTATCCATTGCATCTGAGTGTATGGCGGTCAAACCACATCTGCATTTTCCAGTAAGGCCTCCGCCGCCGGCAGCCGCAACTGCCCTGAGATCAGGCGCGGCAGCAGGGTGTCGCGCAGGGTGGCTAGGGTTTGGGCTTGTTTCTGGTTGGCTCGCACGCGGGTTTGTAGTGGCATAGTGAAAGCCTCAAAGCTGGCAATGCATTCCTTCGGCGGAATCAAATAAGGCAAGGAGTGGATATGATTTCGGTTTAGGGTTGGTACGGCAGAGCCCGCGTTGAAGGATGCGAAATCCAGTAAGCGCAAAACTTCGTAGGCGTAACATGGCGTCGCGGCTCGGAACTCCTTTACCCATAAGGTTGTATTGAGTGGCCAATAATCCTCAAGCTCTAGAAATACCCGCCCTAATACACCTGACCGCCCCGTGACTACACCAGGCGCTTTTGCCATCGCCGTTGAATGTGTCCCTGATGGGCCGCTGGCCGCAATGATTGGGTAGTCTCCGGGGGTGCGTTCCGATGCGGGAAGATCAAAGCCCCGTTGCAATACAAGTAAATCTTCCAGTTTCCCAACCCGCCATCCCTTCGGCACCGGGCCGAGTTCGGTGTCTTCGAAAGTGTCGGGGAACAGGGCGGCGAGGTCGGGGGGGAGGGGGGCGCGCTGTGCTTGTGGGTCGACGCGGGTGTCGGGCTGGCTGGCTGCGGGTGTGGCGCCGGCCTGCTGCCCCTCTGCCGCAACACGGGCGGCGTTGGCGCGCACCGGGTCGAAATCGACGAACCAGGATTTGAACAGCGCCTGGGCGATGGCTTCCAGCGTGGCGTTGGTTTCGCGCAGCAGGGCGATGCGGTCGTCGAGGGCGCCAATCACTGAATAAATTTCACGACGTTCATTTGCTGGCGGAATAGGAATTGGCAGAGCCCGCAGGTCTTTTAAATTTATCGTTGTTTGTACGGTGGTATTTGCGCGGCTGTTAAGCAAATGTTGGGATAGCGGGGAACGCAAGCACAGAGAAATCCATTCTGGCCCAATGTCTTGATGCGGGTGAATAACCGCAACAGCGCGAGCGACATTAAATCCAGCTACTGCCATTGGGGCGATCGCCACTTGCCCGACGGAACCAACAATCGTTAGTAATACTTCGCCACCAGACAAACGAGTCCGCGAGTATTTCGCCTCAATTTCAGGCGCAATTTTCATGAGGTCGGATAACTCGATATGAGTTCCTCGAAAATTATTGACCCGAATAATAGGTATTCCGTCGTCTTGTATTGTTCCCGGCTGAACTACTCCGTATGTCACAGAGTCTTTCTGAACGCACTTTTCCAGCGATTCATAACGCCATCCTGTTGGAAGTGTAGGAAGATCAAAACTCATACCCCAGCCCCCCCAACTTCTGCCGAATCAATTGATCCAGTTCCGCCCCCTTGGCCATCTGTTCGCCAAGCTGTTCGGTGAGCCGCGCCATCTTCTCGGCAAAGGCTTCGTCGTCGTCTTCCACTGCTTCGGCGCCGACATAGCGGCCCGGTGTCAGCACGTGGCCGTGTTCGGCGATTTCCGCCAGCGGCACGCTGCGGCAGAAGCCGGGGATGTCCCGATACCCCTCTCCCGCCGGGAGAGGGGCCAGGGGTGAGGGTGCGGCCTGTCTCATTGCCACTGCATTGTAAATGG
>CAZBWH010000129.1:4411-4965 GCA_964495595.1 uncultured Burkholderiales bacterium
AATGGCATCCAGCACGGCTTCCGGCTGTTGCTGCGCTTCGTTGTTCCAGAATCGCAGGGTGGTGATGCCTTGCTGGGTGAGAAAGGCCTCCCGGCGCTGGTCATGTTGCCGGCCTGCATCGCTGTTGTGCTGGCTGCCATCCAGCTCGATTGCCAGTTTCAGGTCGTGGCAGTAGAAGTCGAGCACATACGGAGCGAGCGGATGCTGGCGGCGGAATTTTGCGCCCGCCATGCGGCGATCGCGCAGGGCTTGCCATAGCCATTGTTCGCTAGGTGTGCTGGTTTGGCGAAGCTGGCGGGCGAACTGACGCAGATCGTCGGGTAAGGCCGCGTGCTTTTTTACCGTGCCGGTGTCACCCTCACCCCCAACCCCTCTCCCCGAGGGAGAGGGGGATGTGGTGCGCCACGCATGCACGGTGTTGGCGATGCGGGCGATGTCGTCTTCGCTGAATTCGCATTGCACGCGGCTGACCATGCGGCCGAGTTTGCGCGCGTCGATGAACAGCACCTGGCCCTGGCGGGTGTAACCCTCTCCCCCAGCCCCTCTCCCGGAGG
>CAZBWH010000130.1:0-4801 GCA_964495595.1 uncultured Burkholderiales bacterium
AACTTGTTGAATCAAAAAACCAGCTGACTGTTGCACTTACTTTTTGAATCCGCGTGAGCTAAACAGAAATATTGGGCAGAAGAATATCAATGAGCTCGCACACTGGAGAAGTCAGCATCACAATACAGAACTAGAGAAACTAGCGAGAGATAGATTCGAGAAGCTAAAGCCGGATCTTGAATCTCTACCCCAAAAAAGCCCCGACGCTGGAAACTGGAACAATGGCTCACGCCACCAGCGACGTACCGAATGGGAAAATCAAGTACAAGCAATGCGCGACATGAGTGATTCAGATCTGAACACGCTCATTATAAGCACCACTATCTACGATCCAATTCACAGCATCGCAAAGCATGAAGCCAAACGTAGACTCAAGAGCTGAGGCCTGACACGTAAGGCCGTAACCCACCGTAGGAGCAATCGGACCTGCGCATTGCACCGCATGGCCAGCGCCAGCCTGTCACGAAGTTTGCCATTCGGCGTGATGCGCTGCGCTTCGATCACGCCCTACCACCTCTGCAAGCCGCTCTGGTACTGGCCTGCAAGGCAACACCAGAGCGGTCTCCAGGACATGCCAGCCAATCTCCCCTTGCAATCGCCCTCGCCATCCCAATCTGGATGTCATATCCACCACCCCAACACCACCATGTTCAACTACCTGCGCCAGCGCCGGCGCGACAAGCAATTGCGTGAATTCGAGATGCCGCTGGCGGAGTGGCGGCATTTGCTGGCGCAGCCGGTGTTTGCCGGGCTGACGGCGGATGAGCAGCAGCGGCTGCAAGAGTTGATGGTGTGGTTTCTGTACGAGAAATCGATTTTCGGTGTCGATGACTACGAGCTGACGCCGTATCAAAAGCTGGCGATTGCGGCGCAGGCGTGTCTGCCGATCCTGAATCTGGGCATCGACAGTTATGGTGATTGGCAAAGCGTGGTGGTGTATCCGACCACTTTCCGCCGCAGCGCACGCTACACCGATCACAACGGGCTGGCACACGAGGAGCAGGAATGGCTGTCGGGCGAGGCGCGTGGCGACGGGCCGGTGCTGCTGTCGTGGCCGGACGTGGCGCAATCGCTGCGTGGCGGCGGTTACAACGTGGTGATCCACGAAATGGCGCACAAGCTGGACATGAAGAACGGCAACGCCAACGGTTTTCCGCCGCTGCACGACGGCATGTCACAGGAGGCCTGGACGCTGGAATTCAAGCGCGCCTATCTGGATTTCTGCCGCCGGGTGGATAGCGGCGAGCCGGTGCCAATCAACCACTACGGGGCACAGAACCCGGCGGAGTTTTTTGCCGTGCTGAGCGAATATTTCTTTGATCTGCCGTGGCGGGTACGCGACGAATGGCCGGCGGTTTACGCGCTGCTGGCGCAATTCTACCGCCAGTCCCCGCTCGAACGGCTGACCAGCGGCAGCCACCCGCCACAACGGGCCGCCTCTTGAGCCAACGGCCGGCGCCCGTCGGCCACACTACTCACCACCAGGACAACGTCTCCATGACCGACACCACGCCGCGCCCCGTCCGCCAGGTAAGCTGCCCGATCTGCCACCAGCCGGCCGAATATTCGCCGGCTAATCCTTACCGGCCGTTCTGCTCGCGCCGCTGCAAGCTGATTGACCTGGGCCAGTGGGCCAACGAGCAATACACCATCCAGGGCAGCGAGCAGCCGGCCACCCCGGAACGCGAGCCGGATCAGTGACGCTGGCCGGTGATGGTGAACTGCAGTTGCACCGGCTTGCCGTCAACCTCTAGCGTCAGCAACCAGTCGCTGCGGCCCGCCACGCACATCGGCAAGATCACCTGTGCAACGAATCGCCCTTGCTGCGCCAGCATCCGGTAGCGGTTTGGCCCCATGTCCATGTCAACCATCGCCAGATCGGCCGTCACGCTGCGGGCAGCGGGTGCCGCCACCCACAGCTTGAACGGCCGCAGCGCGGTTGGCAGCGTTTCGGCGCGGACAGTGAGCGGGCCGATGCGGCAGCCCTTAACCAGATCGGCGCACACGGCAGGCTGCGCGCTGGCAGCGGGAGCCGGCGCTGACGGCTGGCCACACCCGGCCAACAGCAGCACGAGCCACAGAAGGCGCCTCATTCCTGCCACGCCGCCCGCATCAACGCCACGCCGTGCGCACCACAGCGGCGGGCGGCCGCCAGATCGGTACCGGACAAGCCCCCCAGCGCAAATACCGGCAGGGAATAGCCGGCCGCCAGACAGTCGGCCAGCCCCGACCAGCCCAGCGGCGGCGTCTCCGGGTGGGTCAGGGTCGGCAACACCGGGCCGAGCAGGGCGTAATCAAGCGCCAGCTGCGCCGCCTGCCCCAGTTCGGCCGGGTGGTGGCACGATGCGCCGACCAGGGCGAAATCCGGCCGGGCACGGCAAGCCAGCAGATCGGCGGCCGGCAGATGCAGTCCGTCGGCGCCGATCTGCCGGGCCAGCCCGGCGTTGCCATTCACCACCACCTGCGCCCCGGCGGCGTGACAACGCGCCACCACTTCGGCGCCGAATTCGGCACCTTGCGCTGGCGACAACTGGGGTTCGCGCCATTGCACCAGCCGCAGCCCCTTATCCAGCGCGGTCTGCAGCCGGGCCAGGAAGCGCGCTGGGCTTGCCTCACCGGCCAGATGGCTAATCCCCATTATCCGTGGCAAGGCCATACCACGCAGGATCGGCGTATTGGCCGGCAGGATCGGGCTCACCGCAGTCGCCCCCGGTTGCTGCCAGGAGAACTGCTGTCCCTCGTGCGGGTGTGGCTCACCCTCCCATTCAGTAATCTGGAAAAACTGCAGCCGCACCGTCGCGTGCGGGTAGGTGAACACCTGCACCAGCCACGGATAGGCAGACGTCACCCCGATCCCCAGCTCTTCGCGCAGCTCGCGCACCAGCGCCTGCTCGGGTGTTTCACCCGGCTCGATCTTACCGCCGGGAAACTCCCAGTAACCTTCGTAAACCTTGCCCGCCGGTCGCGACGAAAGGAAAAACTCGCCGTTCGGCCGCAGCAGCACCCCGGCCACCACCTCGACCACTTTCACCGGCTCAGCCATGGCGCCCTGCCCAGTCGCGGGCAAACTGCCACGCCACGCGGCCGCTGCGCATGCCACGCGCCAGCGACCAGTTCAATGCCTCGCGTTCCACCTCCGGCGCCTGCGGAGTGCATCCGAAATGACGCAGCCAGTGATTAACCGCTGCCAGATACTGGTTCTGGTCGAACGGGTAAAACGACACCCACAGGCCGAATCGTTCCGACAGCGAGATTTTTTCTTCGATCGCCTCCGCCGGGTGAACTTCTTCACCGACGTGGCGGGTTCCGGCATTTTCGTGGAAATATTCCGGCAGCAGGTGGCGACGATTGGAGGTGGCGTAAATCAGCACATTGTCGGTAGCAGTGGCAATCGAGCCATCCAGCGCCACTTTCAGCGCCTTGTACGCTGCATCGCCTTCGTCGAACGACAGATCGTCGCAAAACACAATGAATCGCTCCGACCGACTGGCGATCCGCTCGACAATATCGGGCAGATCGACCAGATGCTCTTTTTCCACCTCGATCAACCGCAGCCCCTGGTCAGCAAACCGGTTCAGCACCGCTTTCACCAGCGATGATTTGCCGGTGCCGCGAGCGCCGGTCAGCAACACATTATTGGCCGGTTTGCCGGCAAGGAACTGGCGCGTGTTCTGCTCGATCGCCTGCTTCTGCGGTTCGACATTATGCAGATCGTCGAGTGTGATTTTGTGCCGGTGCGTCACCGGCTCCAGGTAGCCGTGGCCGTTGCGGATGTGCCAGCGAAACGCCACCGAAGCCTCCCACTGCGGCTCACGTGGCGGCAGCGGCGGAAAATACTGGTCAAGCCGGGCCAGAATAACGGCGGCCTGCAAGGTCAGCTGTTCGAGCGAAGACATGATCAAATCACCGAAAAACGGGGTTGGAGAGCGGGATCGCACCAAGCCATCGGGCCGCAGGCCGCACTGGCATTGGCTTGCAGCCAGGTCAGCCGTAACGGGCGTCAGCCACGAAGGGATTGGTGCGTCGCTCGTCGCCAAACGTCGACATCGGGCCGTGGCCGGGAACGAACTGCACGTCGTCACCCAAGGTAAACAACTGCTCGCGGATCGAGTTGATCAAGGTCTGGTAATCACCACCGGGAAAATCGGTGCGGCCGATCGAGCCTTCAAACAATACATCACCAACCCAGGCCGTCTTGCTCTGCGGATCGAAAAAAATCACGTGGCCAGGCGTATGCCCCGGCGCCTGACGCACCTGCAGCGTGACATGGCCCACCGTAACCGCGTCGCCCTGCTGCAACCAGCGATCCGGTGTAAACACCTTGGCGTGGCCAAAACCGAACATCGCCGCCTGTTGCGGCAAGGCATCGATCCAGAATTTATCGGCAGGGTGCGGCCCCTCAATCGGCAGACCGAGCTGCTCCGCCAGCGCCGCAGTGCCGCCGACGTGATCCAGATGGCCGTGGGTCAGCAGGATTTTTTCCAGCATCACCCCCTGGCGTTCAGCCTCCGCCAGAATGCGGTCAACATCGCCACCGGGATCAACCGCCGCACCGCGTTTGGTTTCGTCACACCAGATCAACGAACAGTTCTGGTCAAACGGGGTAACGGGAATAATGACAAACTTCAACATAATGAGCTCTACCAAAAAACAGGGAACATGAGCGAGATTATGCGCTGAAACGCCAAGGTCAGCATTGCCGTCCTGAGGTGGATAATCGCAAGCCCCCGCAAGGC
Organism: uncultured Burkholderiales bacterium; assembly: GCA_964495595.1. GTDB lineage: Bacteria > Pseudomonadota > Gammaproteobacteria > Burkholderiales > SCOH01 > CALMFQ01. The sequence goes on from CAZBWH010000130.1 coordinate 4,737, forward strand.
AGGCAGCTGGGCTTCGATTCTAAACAAAAACGCCCAGCTAAGGTTAGCTGGGCGTTGAGAGGGGG
>CAZBWH010000131.1:0-4788 GCA_964495595.1 uncultured Burkholderiales bacterium
AGGCAAAAAAAATCCCAACCGATAAGGGTTGGGATTTTGCGTATTGGTGGTGGGACAGCACCCCGCACCAAACGACTATTGAAAGTACGCAATCGAAGCGCTGCGGGCTGCTGCGAACCAGTGCGAACTCCATCGAAAAGCCTGCCCGATTGTAGACCTGCAAGCGGGTTTTTCAGCCATGCTGGTCGCCGGAAACGGGCATCAAACTCGTCTGCGATTGGATGTCAGTTCAATTCCCAAACCCGGAATCGAACCCGCGTCCGCATAGTGGTTCAAACGGAAGGCTCGGCAGCTGTGTCCTTGTCGGCGGCGGGGTCGGTGAGCCGTCGAATCGTCAGGGCACAGCGTTGTTCAATCAAGGTATTGATTTGCTCAACCACGGCGTTGCCAGCAAAACTTTGTCCGAGGTCAGACTGGAGCTTGCGCGCCGTCGCTGGCAGTAGTTTTGCCAATTCCAAAATGCGCCGTTTGGCCTGCGCCTTGGTAAAGCCTACGCCTTCGGCGAACTGCTCCCAATGCCGCGCCTGGACTTCGCTGAACTTGTACTTGCTGCCGATTTTCATCGCCATCTTCTGCGTCAGGGTTGGATACACCGCCGTCGACAGCGTGTCGTAAAACGGTGCCAGAACGGGTGTCTTGCCTGAGTACAGCAGAGAGAAATTCTTGGCGTGCGCATCATGGTTACCGATCAGTGCATTGAAGATCACGTAGTCGAGCAGTCGCAGGACTTGCGGTGCACTGGGGCGCGTCGCACTGCGCACCAGATCAAAACACTGGAACAGATCCGGACCACCTTCATTCTGGTATTTCATTTCCGGCACCACGCCCAGTGCTTGGCAAAAGTCCTCTTGATGCAGTCGTTGCCGCTGCCCCTGGGCATCGATCAGTCGATCGTAGCGCTCAACCAGTAGAAAGGAGCGATCCAATATCTGGTGAACTTTTGACTTTGCCGGTTTGAGCTGCATGGCCTCAGCCAGTGCCATGCAAAATCCTTCGTTGATCACGCTGTCTTCAACAGCGTGGATGGCCGGTTTCAGGATGTGCGAGCTAGGCGTGCCGTTGAGGGGCAGCCCGATGCGCGCACCATCGAAAACCACTGGCAGCTTGTCTTGGGCACCTGCCAAGGAAAGCCGCAAGCCGTCTTTGCCTGCCAGCATGGGACGACGCGGCAACTCATCCAGGATGGCCACGACTTCTTCGTCGCTTAGCCATTGAACGTCATCGCTGCGTGTTGGAACAGGCAAAGCCTGCCCCGGCTCAAGAAACGTCACGGCTCCGGCGCATTCGCCACCGATGTGGTCCAGCAGCGCAAAGTCGTTCTGTCCAGACACCTGGAACTGCTGCGCAATCAGGCGGCGCATTTGCCCTTCAGGTAGAAGACCCGCAAAGAAGGGACGCGTTTTGCGATCGTCGAACGGCTCCGCTTGCAGGGGGAGCGAGGCGGACAAGGCAACGGCGTCTTTGTGTGACAGCCAACCGGGTGCGTAGCAAAAGTTTAGCCGCCCATCGACCAGCGCCAACGTGCCGACACGATCTGCGAATAGCCAGACTTCCAGCTCATGCGCCATGGTCGCCACCCTCGCGTTGATCAACGGTCACAGATGATGGCAACCCGCTCAACTGGACATCTCCACCCAATGCATCAATGACCCGCAGTACGTTTTCCAGTCTTAAGGTGGGCTTGCCTGCTTCAAGGTCGACAATGAAGCGCACACCCACCCCTGCCGCCAGCGCCAACTGGGGCTGGGTCAGCCCGAGCTGCTTGCGAGCAGCACGCAGTGCACGCCCTAGTTGTTGAGGAGATCGAATGGATGTCATGGTTGCTCAGTTTCCCGTTCGGGAAATTATCGGGCACAACCGGACTAAGTGCAAGAGATATTTCCCGATCGGGAATGTTCGGTGTGCTTAGGGCATGATTCGGGCCTTTGCTTCCCGATCGGGAAATACTGGGCCGCTCTCAATTCCAAATTGACACCCATTTACACCCAATGTGGCGCGGTTTTCAAAACTGCGCCACGATCTTCTCTTGGTGGCGAATGGATCAGCGCCAAATATCGCTTGGCTCACGCGCGGAACAGCGCCTTCATGGACTCCTGCCAACTCATTCGGAAGGAGACCAAAATGGAAGTCGTTCACCTCAATCAAAAACAACTGGCCACGCGCTGGCATCTCAGCGAAGCCTGCCTCGAACGCTGGCGCAGCGAAGGCATCGGGCCGAAATTTATGAAGCTGAAGGGGCGCGTGCTGTACAGGCAGGTCGATATCGAAGCCTACGAGGAGTCGTGCCTGGCAACGTCAACCAAGGCCTCAACGGCTCAAGCCAGTGCTGGCTGATGTGTTCCGTTTTGTCGGCAGTTATTGATAAGTACCGACGTTTTGCAACATGAAGGGACTCGCGGCGGTCGTCACGGCCCACCTTGAAAGTCCGCAGTCCACAAGCGCGGACTGATCAAGCGGTTTGTTCAAAATCAACAACCTACCATCAGTCCGTGCGAACAATTTCGAACTCCTGCGGGTTCCTGCGGAAAGAATCGAACACTTTCTGGGTATGGGTGGGGTGGAGCCCCGCACCAAACGACTATTGAAAGTACGCAATCGAAGCGCGGCGAATCGGTGCTAACTGGGTCGAAAAGCCTTCCGCCACGCCCTTGGGCTGTGGACGATCAAGCAGGTTTTTCGCCCTGATTGGTGACCGGAAAGGCTGCCCAACCTCGTCTGCATTCCGGGGCCAGTTCAATTCCCGAATCCGGAATCGAACCCGCGTCCGTCAATGCCCATGAACCGCCTTCCAGGCGGTGTACTCGGACGGTCGTAAACCGTAGCGCGCCAGCACCCCCTCGTGCAGCCTCCGGAGTTCTTCGACAGTCAGTGCCTGTACGCCCGCTTGTTCATCCTCAGGTATACGCTCTGCCACAGCTCGCCGAATACAGGAAAGCGGTTCCAGTTCCGGATTTGTGATGACTTCGCGGATGGTCTGCTTGATGAAATCACGCCATGCCAAGCGAAGGGGGTCGGGCTCCGCCATGTCTTGTTTTATCGCCAGATATTCCTGCGTAGAACGCTCGTAGGCCCAGACGTAAAGGTCACGCAGCAGCTCCACGCGGGTCATTTCGTACACGCCGAGGGTGGCCCGGCTGTATGCCTGCTCCGGCACGTCCAGAAAAGTCAGCGGACAAAGGTTTGCATGAAACAGCGGTAGATTCGCCGCCAATCGCGAAGTGCGCTTGTTGATGTCGGCAAACGGCTGCAGGTAGGGCAAATGCACCATCATGAAAAAGGATTGCTCAAACGGATCGCCAATCTGGCTTGCTTTATCCAGAAGCACTTCCAGCGCGCCTTCGATCTGTTGTGGTGTTGAGAGCGGGCGATAGACGCTTTTGCCAATATCGACGGCATGCTGGCGAATTCGCCCCTCATCGGCTGGATTGGGCAACAAGTTTTCCGCCAAAGCGCTGTGCAAGTTCATCAGCGTGTAGTGGTTGAACTCCGCACTGTCGATGTTTTCGACCAGCAGTTCGATCGCCGTCTTATGGTTCAGGATCATCTGTGTTTCGATGGCCGCCTTGCCCCGTGCGGCCTTGCCATGCTCGATGAGTTCACGCGTGTCGAGCCGGGAGTAGGTGTTGCCTTCCAGATGGCTTGACGCCCATGACAGGTCGATCAGTAATCGATTGAGAATGGCGCGGCTGTAGGTGCCCGCGGGTTCCTCAACGTCAGTGGTTCTGCCCATATTGTGTAATTGGCGGCGCAGCGACTCAGACAAATACCAAGTCTCATTAGGGCGGTAAGCATCCAGAAAATCACGCTGATAGCCTACTGGCTTGCGCGCTTCAGGAGGCTGATCGATATAGGCAAGGATGTCCTGGCTGTCGGCAGACAGGGGAATAAAAGGCGGGAAGCTATCTACTCTGGTGGTCAGTACGCCGCTGCCAGGTTGGGCATCTGCACGAAAATAGCGACGGGCCCGACCTTCACCCGTTGCTGCGATTTGGCCGCTCTCAATCAGCTTCGCGATCAAGCGCTGTGCTGTTCGCCTGGCAATATTAGGGTGCTCGGTCAGCAGCTCGGCCAGCGTCAATCCGTTTTCGGATGCGCGGATGCTGTTCAGTAAGTCTGTTGTAGATGGCATCGCGTTGTGGCGCCGTTCGAGGTTCAAGTGGCGCAATTATGGCGCAGTTTGCTAAACTGCGCCAGACTTGACCCGGAAAGTGGCGCAGTTCGTGGCCATCTGCGCCACTTTGATGTGGAAGACGGGGTATCCGGTGCGAGCCTGTGTCCAATAGTGTACCCATTTACACCCAAAATGGCGCGGTTCTTGAAACTGCGCCACGGCCCTGCATAGGATAGAGATGGCTGGCGCTACTCGTATCCCATCTTGAGTTCTTGGGCCTGCGCCGTGAGTTTGTCCAAGGCCCGAAGCCGAGCCGCCCTGGCATCGTGCGCATTGGCGGCCGTCGGTGCAGTGCCGGAATGGTTTGACGCAAACCCGTTCAAGGTGAATTCGCCACCGAGTGAATCGACGACACGCAGCATTCCCGATCGGTAAATTTTCAACCTTGGGTCTCGGTTTGGCAACAAAATATTCCCGATCAGTAACTTTTTCGCATGCGGAGAATAACGGCATCAATGTCCGCAAAAACTGCGGCGAATAGTTTTGCGCGACATATCGCTTGGCTGGTGCGCGGAGCAGCGCCTTCATGGACTCCTGAGCAATGTCGCGCCATCAGGCCGAAGTCAATCGGTAGGGCTAAGCCGTCAAATAGGCCAACGCCTTGCTGAGTGCAGCGA
>CAZBWH010000132.1:0-4785 GCA_964495595.1 uncultured Burkholderiales bacterium
CGACGCAAACTCGCTCGTCTTTATCCTCGTGTTTCAACGTGACTGGCTACTAGCTGCCAGCCGTCCAGCAAAAAGGCCATTTGCGGGTAACCAGCAAATGGCCTTTTAGAACTAATAAACAACACAGGGGCTGGCTTTCACCCCCCCCTGAACAGCCTTACCAGCTGCGCAATGCCAACAAAGAGGTACGGGTCACAGTCGTGCCTCCCGGCCGAGGAACGGTTACCTCGGAATACAATACGCCTCCGTTTGTTTTGTCCTCACACTTGTCTTCGCTTACCGTGCCATCGGCACCAAAAGCAAATACGAAATAATTGGCCCCCTGCACCTTTATGTCGTCACCGCCACCAATCGATCCAATGGTTGTACTTGGAATTTCATAAGATGAACCAAACGGGAAAACCTTACCATCGTCAGAAACTTTGAAGGAAACGGTCGTCCCTGCAGGCAACGGATTGCCATTCACGTCGGTAATACGAGCGCCAAAAGTAAAACTGGTGCTACACAAGCCGATAGTAAACGGCGAACCCAGATCAACTGGATTGCCAGTGCCCAGGTCAAATAGCTCAATACGAGCAGGAGTATCTCCTGCAAAAATCACTGTGCCATGAGCAAAAACATGCAATGTCCTTTGCGCTGGCGATTTGATGGATCCGCATTTTGCAAAGGAGCCGTCACACAAGGTGCCATTAAAGAAACCATCAGGGCCGTCATATGTTCCATTGCCGTTAAAGTCGACCAGTGAATCCACCTTGGCGTCAAACACGCTATTTTCATTGTTATCAATGAACGCCTCACTTAGATCCGACGACGCCCCTGTAGAGGTAATCAGCTCGGAGGCCAGGTCAGCCTTGTTGTTGTTATTGAACTCGAAAAACGACTCTTCCCCCAAGGCATACGCGACAATATGAACGCGCCCGCGGAATCGCGCCTGCTCAGTAGGGTTGGTTGAATCGACCGTACCACCGCGAGGCTCCTGACTGGAGATAGTCACAGAACATTGGCTATCTTTCGTCTTGCATGACCCTTGGGTTCCACTACCGATTTTTCCACCGCTAGCGATAAAGTTAACCTGTGTATCGTCCGGAACGGGGTTATTGAAATGATCCGCCATCCGGATGGTAATCTTGGCCTCTGCTCCGTCCCAGTTCCACCCCGCAATATTCCACTTATCAGCAGACATGGAAAAACTATCCGAGTCAGGCAGGCCAGTAGAAATAGACAGCCCGCTGGACTGGGATAGCAATTTCTCTGCAGCAACCGTTGCAGTCACCCGGACAGGAGTAGGCACCAAGCCCGCAATTACAGTCGCAATCGCCTCACCATTGGAGTTGGTGGTCGCCTCGGTGTTATCCAGTTTGACTCCACCGACATTGGTATCAAGGGTAAAATTTACTTTCTTGCCCTGAATCGGATTGTTGTTCGAATCGACTACTTTAAACGTTACCAGCGAGGTATCCGGGCGCCCAGCAAAGGCATACCCCTTCAAGGTGATCACCTCGGGACTTGCACTCACATATTGCAGCGATACGGCGGTAGGTACCGCCACATCGATCTGGACGGTTTTCTGGGTCTGGCCAGAATTGATCGAGGCTGTAATCGTATCCTTGCCGCCACACCCCTTGTCACGATAGGAGGCAATCGCTACACCATTGACGGTGACCGCTTCTGCATCCAGAACCGCCCTGCCGCTGGCAGCGCAACTGGAGGCAAACTGGACCGACTGGGCAAAGGATGTTGGAGTACCATTTGACAACACCGGCACACGGATATCCGTGGTGCCATAGGCAGACAGGGTTTGCGACCCGACCCCCACCGTAATGTCGCCGAGGGTCACGGATGTTGCACCTAACTGATAGGTCATTTCGGCCGAATAAGCGACCTTGTCGATATTGACTGATGCAACCAGCGTGTCAGCGCCGGCCGCAGTAATACTGGCTGGAGAAAGCAGGACGCGCGCGACGCCTGCCGCATCCGTCAGGACTTTGCCACTGGAGGGTTTGAGGGCCCCGATTGAGGAATCCACACTGAACGTAACCAAGGCATTGGGGACAGGCAAGCCCTTTTCATTGGTGACCGTCGCGGTAACCGTCGCCGGCGAGTCCATACCCACCGAGGCACTGGAAGAGGACAACGCAACCCCGGTCTTGCTGACAGGGGTAGTCGTTCCACCAGATGACGAACCAGTGCTGGTATTGGTGCTGCCGTCGGAGGCTGTTCCGCTGCAAGCAGCCAGCGATGCAGTCAGACATAAGGCAACCAGTGTCTTAAGCTTGAACATTGCCAATTGTCGTTGCGCGAGATTATTCAATTTTTAATGTCCTTTTTCAGCATTTTCATTCTGTGCTTTGAACCTGCAGCCAAAACGGCTCTGCACCGGTGCTGCGCTCAGTTGATAATAGTAGTTCAAAACCTTGGGTTCTGCCTTGTCAAATGAATAAAAAAGCCTCGCATTGACTGCGAGGCTTTCTAGCGACTCTGTGCCGGCGGGATTACATATCCATGCCACCCATACCGCCCATGCCGCCCATGCCACCCGGCATGGCAGGCTTGTCTTCCGGCAGTTCGGCAACCATTGCGTCGGTGGTCAGCATCAGGCCGGCTACCGAAGCGGCATATTGCAGTGCCGAGCGGGTGACTTTGGTCGGATCCAGCACACCCATTTCAACCATGTCGCCGTATTCGCCGGTAGCAGCGTTGTAACCAAAGTTGCCCGAGCCTTCCAGCACTTTGTTGATTACCACCGACGGCTCGTCGCCAGCGTTGGCAACGATCTGGCGCAGCGGAGCTTCGATCGCTTTCAGCACGATCTTCACGCCGGCATCCTGGTCATGGTTGTCGGTCTTGATGCTGGCCAGCGTTGCGCGGGCACGCAGCAGCGCAGTGCCACCGCCGGCAACGATGCCTTCTTCCACCGCAGCGCGAGTCGCGTGCAGCGCGTCTTCAACGCGTGCCTTTTTCTCTTTCATTTCGACTTCGGTCGCAGCACCAACCTTGATCACGGCAACGCCGCCAGCCAGTTTGGCTACGCGCTCTTGCAGTTTCTCACGGTCGTAGTCGCTGGTCGCTTCTTCGATCTGTTTGCGAACGGTTGCAACGCGTGCGGTGATTGCCGACTCGGTGCCAGCGCCGTCGATGATGGTGGTGTTTTCCTTGCCCACTTCGATACGCTTGGCTTGGCCCAGATCCTGCAGGCTAGCCTTTTCCAGGGTCAGGCCGACTTCTTCAGCGATCACGGTGCCGCCAGTCAGGATGGCGATATCTTCCAGCATTGCCTTGCGACGGTCACCGAAGCCCGGAGCCTTGACAGCAACGGTTTTCAGGATGCCACGAATATTGTTCACGACCAGAGTCGCCAGCGCCTCGCCTTCAACATCTTCGGCGATGATCAGCAGCGGGCGGCCAGCCTTGGCAACCTGTTCCAGCACCGGCAGCAGATCACGGATGTTGCTGATCTTCTTGTCGCACAGCAGCACGAATGGGTTGTCCAGCGAAGCAATCTGCTTGTCCGGGTTGTTGATGAAGTACGGGCTCAGGTAGCCGCGGTCGAACTGCATGCCTTCCACCACGTCCAGTTCGTTGTCCAGCGACTTGCCGTCTTCAACGGTAATCACACCTTCCTTGCCGACTTTGTCCATTGCGTTGGCGATGATGTCGCCGATCGCTGCATCGCTATTGGCCGAAATCGAGCCAACCTGAGCGATTTCCTTGGTCGTGGTGCAAGGCTTGGAGATTTTCTTCAGCTCGGCAACCAGCGCGATGACGGCCTTGTCGATGCCACGCTTCAGATCCATCGGGTTCATGCCGGCAGTCACGAACTTCATGCCTTCTTGAACGATGGACTGGGCCAGCACGGTCGCAGTAGTCGTGCCATCACCGGCCACGTCGGAGGTCTTGGAAGCCACTTCCTTGACCATCTGGGCGCCCATGTTTTCGAACTTGTCTTTCAGCTCGATTTCCTTGGCAACCGAAACGCCGTCCTTGGTGATGGTCGGTGCACCGTACGAACGGTCCAGCACCACATTGCGGCCTTTCGGGCCGAGGGTAACTTTGACGGCATCGGCCAGGACGTTGACGCCTGCAACCATTTTCTGACGGGCGGAATCGCCGAATTTGACTTCTTTAGCAGCCATTGTTTCTACTCCTTGAGGAATTCTGTATTGAATGAACGGATCGAACGGGAATCGGCGGGAGATTACTTCTCAACCACGCCCATGATGTCTTCTTCGCGCATCACCATCAGCTCTTCGCCGTCAACCTTGACGGTCTGGCCGGCGTATTTGCCGAAGATCACCTTGTCGCCTACTTTCAACTCCAGCGGACGCACCGAGCCGTTGTCCTGAACCTTGCCGGTACCGACGGCGAGTACTTCGCCCATATCAGGCTTCTCGGCTGCATTGCCCGGCAGAACGATGCCGGAAGCGGTTTTTTCTTCAGCTTCGAGACGCTTAACGATCACACGGTCGTGCAAAGGACGAATTTTCATACAAATCTCCTGATCAAATAGGGTTGTCGAGTCATGAATACATGCGAGCCTGACTGTGGCTCGGCAAAATTATCAGTTGCTAGCACTCAACGCTTGCGAGTGCTAATGATAGGGTCGAGGCGTGAGCGTTTCAAGGGTCGGAGAACAAGAAATTAGCAAATGCTGCCGTCTGGGCCCTGAAACGATGGCCGGGTCATACAGGAACACCGGCTGGAAAGCCCGCCCAGCCTAGCCTGCAGGCCAGGCTGCAAGCCAGTACCAGAGCGGCCTGCAGGCTTACACCTAAGGATGCGCTGATT
>CAZBWH010000133.1:0-1467 GCA_964495595.1 uncultured Burkholderiales bacterium
GACGCCGATCCTGCCGGCCGATCTGCGCGACGATGCCAAACGGCCGCTGGCCAATCTCAAAGCCGCCGGCCAGCCGATCCGTATCGATGCCTATCCGCCGCTGGCCAAGTTTGCCGCCAGCTTTGGCGTGGTCGAAAGTGCCGCCGGCGGCTTGCTGCCGGTGACCGTGCGCAACCTGACCCATTACCAGGCGCAGGAGAGCAAACCGGCCAGCAACGCGCTGGCCGGCACCCTGGCGCCGAACGCCCAGGCTGCCGCTCAGGCGCCACAAGCGGCGCAGGGCGCCTTGTATCGGCTGTTGCCGGTGAGCGACGAGCAACAGGTGATCCACTGGATGGGCAAAGGCATGACTCCGCGCCGCACCGATGACAAGGACACACGGCAGGACGAAGAGATCCCGCTGCTGAAGACGGTGCCCGGCGTACTGTTAGGCAATCTGCCCACGCCGGCCAGCAACCGCGAGGCCGAAGTGATCGGCATACCGTTGCAGCGATACGGTTTCCACGTGGTCGAAATCGAAAGCCCGCGCCTGGGTGCGCATCTGCTGGAAAGCAAAAACCCGATGTATGTCCGCGCCACAGCGCTGAACACCAATATGGCGGTACATCTGAAGCTGGGCGAGGAAAATTCGCTGGTGTGGGTGACGACGCTGGACAAGGCATTCCACGTGCCGAACGCCAGCATCTCGATCCGCGATTGCGACGGCCGCCAGCTGTGGAGCGGCAAGACCGACAAAAGCGGCATGGCCTGGGTACGCCAGCCGCTGGGCGGCAAGCAGTGGGGGTGTCCGCGTTACGTGTTTGCCCGCAGCAATGCCGATTTCTCCTTCGTCCGCTCCGACTGGGACGATGGCATCGAAAGCTGGCGCTTCAACTTGCCCGGCCCCGACTGGCGCGGCCCGAACGCTTTCCACACCATTTTCGACCGCAGCCTGCTGCGGGTGGGCGATACGGTGTACATGAAACATCTGGCGCGCAAACGTATCAGCAGCGGGTTTGCCGCCGCCGACACCCTGCCGTCGCAGTTGCAGATCCGCCACCAGGGCAGCGGCCAGGAATACCTGCTGCCGCTGAAATGGCAGGGCGGGGCGGCAGAATCGAGCTGGAAAATCCCGCCGGGAGCGGCGCTGGGTGAATATGGCGTCGAGCTGATCCGGCCGAACAAGGACAATCCGCAGCAATGGCACAGCGGCAGCTTCCGGGTCGGCGAATTCCGCGTGCCGCTGATGCGCGGCGTGGTCGCGATGCCGAAAACGCCGCAGATCAACGCCACCGAGCTGGCAGTCGATGTGCAGGTCAATCATTTGTCCGGCGGCGGGGCGGCCAATGCGCCGGTGGTGCTGCGCAGCGTGTTGCGCGGCAAACATGTGCGGTTTGCCGGCTACGACGATTACCGGTTTGCCAACGGCGACGTGCCGGCCGAAATGAAAAAAGGCGGCCTGAAGTCGGGCGGTACCCAGGTCGAAGG
>CAZBWH010000133.1:1477-4676 GCA_964495595.1 uncultured Burkholderiales bacterium
TATTTCGATGCGCCGGACGAAGCCGGCCCGGCCCAGCCCGCCGAACAGCAGCTGGCCGAACAGCGTGTCGCCCTCGATGCCAAAGGCGCCGCCCGCATCGTGCTGCGCGATCTGCCGCCGGCAAATGAGCCGCGCGAGCTGATCGCCGAGCTGGAATACAGCGATCCGAACGGCGAACGCCAGACCAGCCGCAACAGCGTGGCCCTGTGGTCGGCCAGCTACGTTGCCGGTGTCGACGTGCAACGCAATGGCGGCAAACGCGAGCCGGCGAAAATCAGCGCGCTGGTGCTGGATCTGGCCGGCAAGCCGGTCGCCGGCGCACCGGTGCAGGTCAATGCCTACCTGAGCAAGACCTGGTCGCACCGCAAGCGGCTGATCGGCGGCTTTTATGCCTACGAAAACCAGGTCGAATACAAGCCGCTCGGCGTGGTGTGCAACAGCAAGACCGATGCCGAAGGCAAACTCGCCTGCGACTTCTACGGCAAGGAAAGTGGCGACATCACCTTCCGCGTCGGCACCAAAGACCCGCAGGGCCGTTATGCCTTTGCCCACCAGGATTTCTGGTGGTCGGCCGCCGAGGACGACAACTGGTTCGGCGGCGGCAGCAGCGACCGCATCGACCTGATTCCGGATCGCAAGGTGTATCAGCCGGGGCAGACGGCAAAAATCCAGGTGCGGATGCCGTTCCAGAACGCCACAGCGCTGGTGGCCGTCGAGCGCGAGGGTGTGATCGAAGCGTTCAGTCACGCGCTGACTGCAGCCAACCCGGTGGTCAGTGTGCCGATCAAGGCCAGCTACGGCCCGAACGTCTATGTCTCGGTGATGGTGGTGCGCGGTAGGGTCGGCGGCATTGCGCCGACGGCAATGGTCGATCTGGGCAAGCCGGCGTACCGGCTCGGCATCACCGAGCTGCAGGTGGGGCGCAAGGGTTTCGAACTCGACGTGCAGGTCGCCGCCGACAAGCCGGTGTACCAGACGCGCGAAACCGCCAAAGTGCAGGTGAAAGTGAAAACCGCCGACGGCAAACCGTTGCCGAAAGGTGGCGAAATCGCATTGGCGGCGGTGGACGAGGGCCTGTTGTCGCTGGCGCCGAACCTGAGCTGGGATGTGGTCGAAGCGATGCTGACCCGGCGTGGTTATGGCGTGCAACACGCCACCGCGCAGATGCAGGTGGTCGGCCGGCGCCATTTCGGCAAAAAAGCGTTGCCGGCCGGTGGCGGCGGCGGCAAGGCAGCGACGCGCGAGTTGTTCGATACCTTGCTGCTGTGGAAAGGCCGCGTGACGCTGAACGATGCCGGCGAAGCCACGGTCGAGGTGCCGCTGAACGACTCGCTGACCAGCTTCCGCATCGTTGCGGTGGCCACTGCCGGCAATGACCGGTTCGGCAGCGGCTCGACCAGCATCCGCGCCACCAAGGATCTGATGCTGCTGGCCGGCTTGCCGCCGGTGGTGCGCGACGGCGATCGATTCCGCGCCGGTTTCACCGTGCGCAACACCACCGAGCGGGCGATGACGGTTGCCGTCAAACCGGCGCTCAACGCCGACGGCAGGCCGCTGGTGCTGGCGATGCAGAATCTCGCGCTGGCGCCCGGCGAGGCGAAGGAAATCGGCTGGGATGTCGAGGTGCCGCTGTCGGGCCAGAAACTCGAGTGGCTGGTGGAAGCCGCCGAGCAGAACGGCCGCGCCGGCGACCGGATCAAGCAGCAGCAAACCGTGTTGCCTGCGGTGCCGGTGCGGGTGCAGCAGGCGACGATATTGCCGCTGCAGGCGCCGTTATCGCTGCCGCTGGCGTTGCCGGAAGGCGCCTTGCCCGGCCGGGGTGGCGTGCAGGCCAGCCTGATGCCGTTCCCCGGCCAGCTCGACGGCGTGCGGCAGTATATGGGCATGTATCCGCACGGTTGCCTGGAACAGCGAACTTCGAAAGCCGTGGCGCTGGGCGACCGCGAACGCTGGGATGGCATCAGCCGCGACCTGCCGACCTACCTCGACGATAACGGGCTGGCGAAATATTTCCCCAACCTGCGCCACGGCCACGTCGAATTGACCGCCTACCTGCTCAGCATCAGCCATGAGGCCGGCTGGGACGTGCCGGCGACAGCGAAGCAGAAAATGCTCGCCGCGCTGGCGAATTTCGTTGCCGGCAAGCTCAAGGCCGACAGCTACGGCGAACCGGCGCGATTGAAGCTGATGGCGCTGGAAGCGCTGGCGCGCAACGGCAAGCTGCTGCCGAACCAGCTCGATTCGCTGGCGTTGCAGCCGGCCAATCTGGCCAACCGCGAATTGCTCGACTGGATCAGCGTGTTGCACCACAGCGATCTACCGAATAAAGCCGAGCAATTGCCGGCGGCGCTGCAATTGCTGCGCAACCGGCTGAATGTCAGCGGCACCGGGCTCAGTTTCGCGCCCGGCAACAAGGACTGGTGGGCGCTGCAGTCGGACGACAGCGACGCGGTGCGCGCCCTGCTGCTGGCGAGCAAGCAGCCGGAATGGCAGGTCGACCTGCCGAAGCTGGTGCTGGGGGCGATTGCCCGCCAGCGTCAGGGGCACTGGGATCTGACCACCGCCAACGCCTGGGGGGCCCTGGCTTTCGGCAAACTCGGCGCGCTGGCGCAACCGTTGTCCGGCTCGACCTCGGTGGCCGTGGCCGGCGAGCAGAAGTCGCTCGACTGGGGCGACCAGCCCAAAGGCGGCCGTTTCGACTTCGGCTGGCCAGCCGGAACCGGCAAGCTCGAGGCACGCCACAACGGCAGCGGCGCACCGTGGCTGACCGTGACCACCCGCGCCGCGCTGCCGCTGCAGTCGCCGCTGTTCGCCGGCTACAAGCTCAAGCGCCAGGTGACGCCGGTACAGCAGCAGATGCCGGGCAAATGGACTCGCGGCGACATCCTGCGGGTGAAACTCGACATCGAGGCACGCGGCGACATGGGCTGGGTGGTGGTCAACGATCCGATCCCCGCCGGCGCCACGCTGCTGAACCGCGGTTATGGCAGCGACAGCCTCGCGGCGGGTGGCAATGTCAGTAACGGCGCCTGGCCGAGTTACGTGGAAATGGCGCACGATGCCTACCGCGCGTATTACAGCTGGCTGCCAAACGGCAGCTGGAGCCTCGAATACACGTTGCGGCTGAACAATAGCGGCGTATTCCAGCTGCCGCCGACCCGGGTCGAAGCGATGTATTCGCCGGACCTGTTCGGCGAAG
>CAZBWH010000134.1:0-4663 GCA_964495595.1 uncultured Burkholderiales bacterium
GTAGGCATCGGCGGCGATCAGAAAGCCGGCGGTGCCGGCGGCCGGGTCTTGTATCGTCTCCCCGGCTTGCGGCTGGATCAGGCGGATGATGCTGTCAATCAAGGGGCGCGGGGTGAAATACTGGCCGGCGCCGGATTTGGTTTCGGTGGCGTTTTTCTCCAGCAGGCCTTCGTAAAGGTCGCCGAGGCCGTCTTTTTTGGCCGAGAACCAGTCGATGGCGTCGATGGCCTTGATCAGTTGTTCCAGATGGCGCGGCTCTTTCAGCCGGGTTTGCGCATCGGCGTAGATGGCGGCAATCAGCGGATCGGCATGCTGGCTGAGCTTGAGCAGGGTTTCGCGGTAGTGGGTGAGCAGGTTGATGCCGCTTTTGCCAGCCAGCTGCGGCCAGCGGGCGTAGTCGGGCAGCTTGTGCGCCTGCAGGATGCCGCTCTGGGCGTTTTCGTGTTCCATTTTGATGAACAGCAGCAATACCAGCTCGGTGACGTAATCGCTGTAGTTGATGCCGTCGTCGCGCAGCACGTCGCAGAGGTTCCAGAGCTTCTGGACGATATCGTTGTTGGTCATGGTGTTTCCTGGTTGATGCGGGCGGTTAAAACGGGGCAGGGCGCTATTTTAATTGGCCGGTGAAAATAACATAGCGCCACGCTGCCGATTGTTCAGGCGCTTTGCGGCCATAGCGATTCGGTGAGCTGGTCGATGACTTTGTCCAGCTGCCGGTCGAGCAGGCTGTCGAGGCGTTTGGCGCCGCCATCGGCAGCAAAAATGCGGTTGATGGCGGGTTGGTCGATGACGACTTCGTGCACCAGTTGTTTCGCCAGCCGATCCAGCCATTTGCGCTGCACCGGGGTCCAGCTGGTGAGGCTGTAGATGCGCTGCATGGCAGCCGCCACGCGCTGTTCAAATGGCTGCAGGGCCTCGCCCAGCGCGGCCTGGCGGATGTAGCCGATGATGCTGGCGGCGATGTCCTGATTGGTGGCATCGCGCCAGGCGCTGTGCAGGCGGGCTTCGGAGTAGCCGTGTTCGTCCAGTAACAGGCGCACTTCGCGCAGTTGCTCGCGGCTGAGTTGCTTGGGGCGGTTGACCACCACCGACAGCGCGGCCGACTGGTTGAGCTGGTTGCGGATGAATTCGCTGAAGCTTTGCAGATAATCAGCCGGCTTGGCGTAGTGGCCGTAGCTTTGCTCGCGGGCTTTCAGTTCATCGCGGTGCCCGGCGAGGATCGGCATGTAGCTGGTGCCCATCAGTTGTTTCACTTCTGCCAGTTGCAGCAGCAGGCGGGTGTTGTTCTGCAGGAAATCGATGGCGCCACGCGGGCCGAGCTGGTGCAGGTGCTGATGCAGTTTTTCCGGCGCAACGCCCCATTGCTGTTCCAGCTGGTCGAGCTGGTCTTTCAATACCGGCTTTTGCTCTGCCTGATGTTTGGCTTGGCGTAATACCCGCATCAGCTTCTGGTTGAGGCTGTCGAGCACGTCGTGGGCGTGGCTCTGTTCCGGCTGGCTGCCCGGTGCATCAAAGCTGGCCGGGTTGTTCAGCTCGTCCAGCAGTTGTTCCAGCGTGACGTTGGGGTCTTTCACCAGCGGCTTCATGGTGCTGACGTCTTGCAGCGCGGCGTAGATATCCACCGGGTCGTAAATCTTGAACACGGTTTTGCCAATGTCGTCGCAGCGGCGGGTGGCGCGGCCGATCATCTGCTCGTACAAGATGCGCGACCGCACGCGGCGCAGAAACACCAGGTGGCAGATGCGCGGCACGTCGATACCGGTAGTGAGCAGATCGACAGTGATGGCGATGTTGGGGTAACGCTCGTTTTTGTACTGGCGGATGAGTGTGTCGACCTTGTCGCTGGCGCCGGTGATCTTGCGCACGGTGGCTTCGTTGTAGTCATCGCCGTAGACATCCTTGAATGCGGTATCGAGCAGGCGCTTGATCATGTCAGCGTGCAGATCGGTGGCGGCAAAGATCATGGTTTTTTCTTCGCCGAACGGATCGAGCTCTTTGGCCAGTTGCTCGCAGATGACGCGGTTGAAGTCTTCGGCGATGACGCGCTTGTTGAACGATTCGACGTTGAAATTCAGCTCGTCGTCGAGCTCGGCGGTTTCGATTTCGCCAGTGCCGAGATTGATGGCGTTGACGGTTTCGCCCTTGGCAAACTGGATGCCGTTCTGGGTGAGCAGGGTCTGGTAACGGATCGGCGGTTCGTGGTCGATCAGCCAGTCGTCTGCCACCGCCTCGCGGTAGGAGTAGGTGTAAACCGGCTTGCCGAAGATATCGCTGGTGTGTTTGGCCGGGGTGGCGGTCAGGCCGATCTTGATCGCGTCGAAATAATCCAGCACGCGCCGGTAGCTGGACAGATATTGCGCCTGATCGCGCACCGCCAGCTCGCCTTCGCTCATTTCCTGATCCAGCGTGTAGCCACGGTGCGCTTCGTCGACAATGATGCAGTCGAATTCATCGACGGGCAGCGGGTCGTCGCTCTGGAAAATGCGTTTGACCATGGCCTGCACGGTGGCCACCTGCACGCGGGTTTCGGCCTCGGCGGCCATGTCGCCCATTTCGGCTATGTTGTAGAGCTTGGACAGCGGCAGGTTCTGTTCCAGCGTGGCTTCGTTGAAGGCATCCAGCGCTTGCGAGCCGAGCGCGGTGCGATCCACCAGAAACAGGATGCGGCGGAAGCGTTCTGCCTTGAGAAAGCGGTAGATCAGGCCAATGATGGTGCGGGTTTTGCCGGTGCCGGTGGCCATCGCCAGCAGGCAGTGATTCTGGCCAGCGGCAAGGCTGGCTTCGACTGCGGCAATGGCTTTTTGCTGGTAATCGCGCAGCTTGAGGTAGGCGTAGCCTTCGGCCTTGAGTTTGGCTTCGGCCTCTTGCTTGCTGCGCTTGAGCTGGTCGAGCAGGCCTTCGGGGGTGTGAAAACTGCTCAATGGCTTGGCCACATTGGCCGGCGAGCGCACGTCGCGGAACCAGGTGCCGCTTTGTTCGGCAAGCTGTTTGACCAGTGGCCGGCCGTTGCAGGCATACACAAACGGCACGACAAAGGTGCCTTGCTGGCCGTCGCCCCAGGGCTGCGGCACATCGATCAGGCGCCACGCGGGCAACATGTCGTCGCTGAGCGGCAGGTTGCGGGCGTAGCGCTCGGCCTGCGAAATCTTGCCGGCAACGTTGGTGTTGGCGCGTTTGGCCTCTACCACAGCAATCGGCGTCAGCCCGGCAAACAATACGTAATCGGCGGCTTGCCGGCCTTCGGTAGGCCATTCGGCGATCGCCTTGTTTTTGCCTTTTTCCGGGCGAGCGCCTTTGCTGTAACTCTGCTCGATGGAATTGGCCGGCCAGCCGGCGTCGGTGAGCTGCTGATCGATCAGGCGGCGGGTGGCGGATTCGTCGAGCTGGACCTTGTTGGCCGCTTCCAGCGCACGTTTGGCGAATTTGCCCAGATCGTTGGCGCTGGCTTGCTGGGCGGGGTTGGCCAGGGTCTGGTCGAATTGCTGTTTCAGTGTCGCATAGCGCTGGCTGGCCTCTTCGGCAAGCTGCTGGTAAAGGGTGTTTTCCTGTTGCGCATGCTGCGCCATTTGCCGTTCGTGTTCGGCTTGCTCGGCCAGCAGGCGTGCCAGTTCGGCTTTTTCGGTTTGCGCCGACTGGGCATCGCTGAGTTGCGATTGCAGCTGGTTGATCTGGGTTTGCAGATCCAGCAATTTGCGGCTCGGGTCATCCGGCAACACAAACGGCGGCGGGCTGAATTTACCGTTTTTGCCAAAGCTGCTGTGAAACCAGATCGCCAGCTCACGCGCAACCTTGATCGCCTCTAAACCTTCGCGGTAGCCAATACGGTGATCCAGCTCATGCGCGGCCAGATTGCCGGTTTTGCGCAGCAAGTGAAACAGCTGGCGCACGCGGGCATCCAGGCCAAAGCTGTTGTCGATGGCACGTAGCAAGTCAGCCTGAGTGGATTGCGGTGCCACACCCACGCGGCTGGCAATTTCCTGCGCCAGCGCCTCGGCCAACAAACGCAGCTTGACGACACAACTGGCGGGATCAAGCGGGAAAATGCGCTCGGCCGTGGCTCCGAGGTCTGCCAGAAGCGGGGCGTGTTCGCCGAGAAAGCTGAAGTTGCTGGGTTGTGCCATTGTGGTTGTCTGGAAATGACGCGGTGCGTGGATTCGCCATAACTAATCGCTCGACACGAATTTAGCACGAAACAATCCCGCAAAAAGCGCGAAATGCGGTGCTGTAGAGCGGTTTTGCGGTTGGGCTAGGCGAATGCCTAGTGAAAGCAGGTTAAAACGCGGAGGCGCAGGGGAAATGCCTAGCGATTGCCCCAGGCATCGTGAAAGTCCTGACAAAGATCGTGAAACTACCTGCGAAATGGAGGAAATCGGTTGCCGTCATTCGTGAAAACGGTGCGCAATTCTCGTGTTTTCGCTGTTCTTGCGGTCGTGAAACCGATTCGGATTTCTGTGGCCAACTTTTTGTTTTTTTTGATGAATTTGGCACCACTAAATACGCGCGCGGTTTTTAAGTTTTTTATTTGTATTTAACTCGGAGCAATTGCAGAATCGAGAGGTGTTTGCAGAGCATCTGGAGGTACGCGGTGCGCCAATGCCGAGGTAACAACGATGAACTGTTACCACGTTGTTACCATGGCAAAAACGAAAAGGGGCTAGCTTGC
>CAZBWH010000135.1:0-4591 GCA_964495595.1 uncultured Burkholderiales bacterium
TGCGCCACCGCGATCCGCAGACGCCGGTGGCCATCGTCAAATCCGGCTTCCGCCCCAAACAGCGGATCGAACTCACGACGCTGGACAAAATGGCCGAGGCTGAAATCGGCATGCTCACCACCGTGCTGATCGGCAATTCCAATACCTTCATCCGACACGGCCTGATGATCACGCCGCGTGGTTATGCCAACAAATACGCTGTGTCCGATGGCGAGCGCAATACGCACCAGGGCGAGCAGGCCGGCCGTTCGCTTTCCAGCGGCTTGCAGGGCTGGGTCGCGAGCCTGCAGGCCGACCAGGCGGCAGGATGCAGTCTAGCCGAACTGGCGGCGCAGCATCGTCTGCCGCAGGCGTATATCCAGGATGTGCTCAACCGGGCGCATGAAGCAGCGGTACAAACCGAGGAGGGTGAGGCCAGGGAATAGCTTTTGCAGGACGGGTGGGTGCGCACACCCGGCAACATGCAGCATGAAGTGCGCACATTGTGCAATCGGTGCCTGGCGATGCGAGTCGTCGGGTGAAACGGGAACGAGGTGCCTGCCGTTCGTCATGAACGGCCCATGCCTCGGCTGCCCCCGCAACGGTAAGTCGGTGTGGAATGACCAGGACGATGCGCTTGCGCGGATCGTCAGCCACTGTGCCATCACGTGATCCATTCAGGATGCGCGGACGACACGGGAAGGCGGTGATTCAAATCCGACGAGCCCGGAGACCGGCCGATTGCTTTCTTGCCTTTCAAAGTTTGAAAGGCGTTTTCAACACACCATCTGCGGGGTTGCGGGTGGCGGGATTGCATGGCGGAGAAGTCCATTTCGGGCTTTGATTCCAGGCATTGTTCGTCATCGGCAGGCAGAAGGTTGAATCTGGAGTTTCAATCATGTCGAGACAGAATCATTTTGTTCATTCCTTTCCGTTTCCCGGCGTGCTCAGGCCGCTAGCTTTGCTGATGGCCAGTAGCCTGTCGGGGATCGCTGCGGCACAGACCCATTTGGGAGAAGTAGAAATTTCCGCTGTGCGAGATCAGGCCACGCTGGGCCTGGATCGGGCCAGCAACACGGCCAGTCGTACCGGGATTCCGATTCGCGCACTTCCAGCCAGTGTCAGCTCACTGGACGCTTCACAACTGGAGGAGCGCGGCGATTTTCAGATGCGTCAGGCAGTAACCCGCGCCACCGGCATTACCGACATAGGCTCTGGCGGGACGGGCGGGCTGTCTTATTCGGCGCGGGGTTATACCGGCACGAATTCGGTCGGCATCGCCGAAGACGGCATCCGCATTCAGACGGGCTCGGGAACACAAAATTACCCAGATAGTGCCTGGGGCTATGAACGGCTTGAGGTACTGCACGGCCCGTCCTCCGTGGTTTATGGCAGCGGGACGCTGGGTGCGACAGTCAATGCCGTGCGCAAGGAGCCCAGCCGGGTGCGTACCCAGGAATTCATGGCGGCCCTAGGGACGGACAGCCTCGTGCGTCTGGGAGCTGGTACCACGGGTGCGCTGGGGGAGATTGCCAGCTATCGTCTTGATGCTTATGGCGTCCACACAAAGGGCGAACGTGATCTTGGCCAGGCGCGCGGTGGCAAGCTGCTGAGCCAGCTTCGCGTGCAACCGCGTCATGATGTCCGGTTTGATCTGGTTGCCGATTACAGCGTGCAGCATCCGGAACGATACTGGGGTACGCCGCATGACAATGGCCGCATCGTGTCGGCCTTGCGTCATGAGAATTACAACGCCGAAGATGCCGATATCCGTTATGCCGACACCCGTTTGCGGGCGCGCGCCGAGTGGCAGGTGAACGAGGCCTGGACACTGCGCAACGAGCTGTACCGGCTCGAATCGAAGCGTCGATGGGTCAATATCGAAAACTATAAATTAAATCTGGCGGCCAATCGGGTGGATCGCAGCGATTATCTGCGTATCGAACATGAGCTGGAGCAGACCGGCAATCGTTTCGAGGCACTGTTGAAGCAAGGAGAGCATCGTGCCGTTTTTGGCTGGGAGCCGGCGCACGTCAATTTCCGTCACATCAACAATTCGCCTTATGGTGGCGCGTCCAGCGTGAGTATTGCCAACCCGGTGCATGGGCTTTGGATCAGCCCGGATGTTACTCGTCCCAAGCTGGACACCACAACCACGATGCACGCGCTGTATGCGGAAGATGCCTGGCAATGGAATGAACGCTGGCTGTTGCTGGCCGGTGTGCGCCATGACCGGGCCGCCATCGATCGCGATGAGCTGGTGGCGGGCACCGATTTCAGTCGCACACTGCGCGGCACATCCTGGCGACTGGGGCTGACCCATTTCATGACGCCGGATACCAGCCTTTATGCCCAGCTGGCCACCGGCTATGACCCTGTAACTTCCCTGATTACCCTGAATCTGGCCAATGCCGATTTCAAGCTGAGCCGCGGGCGGCAGATGGAAGTCGGTCTAAAGCAGAAGCTGGCCGGTGGGCTGGGGGAATGGACAGCATCAGTCTATCGAATCAACAAGGACGACATCATTACCCGTGACCCGAATAACGCCGCGCTGTCCATTCAGGGCGGTAGCCAGTATTCGCAAGGGATCGAGCTTTCAGCCGCTGTCATGCCGTGGCGTGGCTGGCGGTTTGAAGGCAATGTGACAGTGCTCGATGCGCAGTTCAGCCAGCTCAATGAACGAAGCGGCGCACGCGCCGTCTCACGCGCCGGCAACACGCCAGCCGATGTGCCAGAGCAGGTCGCCAATCTTTGGGGGCACTATCGCCAGGGGGCATGGCAGGCGTCGCTGGGCGCGCGTTATGTGGGCAAGCGTTACGCCAACAATGCCAACAGCCTGCGTCTTGACTCTTACACGGTGTTCGATGCAAGCCTTGCCTGGCAGGTTCGGCCTGATACGACTTTGCGTCTGCTGGGGCGCAATCTGGCCGACAAGGTTTATGCCGCACGCACCTACAACAATCAGTTCATTCTGGGTGAGTCGCGGCGGTTCGAGCTCGTGGCCGAAGTGAAGTTCTGATATGGCCCGCCTGCTTCGTATCCTGCACCTGACCCACCGCTGGCTGGGGATCGCGCTGGGGCTGTTGGTCCTGCTGTGGTTTCTTTCCGGGCTGGTCATGCTTTTTGTGGCCTACCCTCATCTGAACGAGGATCAGCGTTTGAATTTTCTGCCGTTCATCCCGTCTGGAAAGCCGCAGGTGACACCGCTGGCCGCCTGGCAGTCATTAGGGCGCGCAGATTGGCCGAAAGCGGTTCGCCTCGATGCCGAGCCTGGATTTGCGGTGTATCGCTTTCTGGCGGAAAACCGCTGGTGGGTGGTCAATGCGGAAAACGGCCACAGGGTCGAGCCCCTAGATGCGAGGCAGGCAGCCACTCATACTCTCGCCTTGCGGGGCGGTGCAGTGCACCAAATTGTTCCCATCGAACGGGATCAATGGACGGTTTCGCGTCGCTACGAGGCCTGGCGTCCGCTCTATCGGGTGGAGCTGGTGGATGGGCGAGAGGTTTATGTGTCGCGTGACAGCAGGGAAGTGGTGCTCGAAACACATCGCGCCGAACGCCTCTGGAACTGGGTCGGCAGCGTTGTGCACTGGGTTTATTTCACCCCGCTGCGCGAGCAGCCGGAGCTCTGGCGGCAACTGGTGCTGTGGCTAAGCGCACTGGCCTTCATTCCGGCCTTGAGCGGCATGTGGCTAGGTGTAGATCGCTTGCGTTTGCGTCTGAAAAAACGCTATCGGGGTGGCCGTCTCACGCCTTATCGGGAATGGACAAAACGCTGGCATCACCTGATGGGGCTGGGTGCAGGTCTATTCATCGTGACCTGGCTGCTGAGTGGCTGGCTTTCCCTCTCGCCGTTTGGCTGGGGCAGCGGCGTCCATACCCAGGAGATGCGTCAGCAGATGGCTGGAAAAACTTTCGATGCCGTGAGCCTGGATGAACGCCCCTTGTTGCCCACGGGGACGCGCTCGGTCGAATGGTTGAATGTCGGCGGCGTCTCGTGGTTCAGGCTGAAGGGAGATTTTGATGGCGATGGACGGGTCATGGATGTCCGCTTGCTGAATCGTGGTGGAGGCTTACAAACAGCTTTCGGGAAAGATGAACTTCTGAAGGCGGCCGCTGTACTGCCACAATTTGCCCGTTCGGGAGAGTGGCTCACCGGGCCGGATGACGAATACTATTCACTTCGCCACATTCCGCGCCGCTTTCCGGTGCTGCGTCTGCAATTTTCCGATCCTGATGCGACGCGTCTGTATCTCGATCCGTCGAGTGGCCAGATTGTCCATGCGGTCAACCGGTACAGCGTAACGCGCCGCTGGCTCTATCACGGCCTGCATCGTTTTGATTTTCCGCCGCTGCTGGTCTGGCCTGTGCTGCGTGATGGCGTGGTCATTCTCCTGTCGCTGGCGGGTGGGTGCGTGGTGCTACTGGGCTGCTGGCTTGGATTGAAACGGATGAGAAGAGCAGGAGGTCAGGGCCAGGTAAAACAGGGCAAGGACATGCGCCCGGGCATTGCCTCCCACGTCAATTGCGGCTAGTCTTCGTCAGTTCAGCCGTAGTGCTGCCAGACCATGGCTTTCCGGTTCAGATTGCCGCGAATTTTTTACCTTCCTCC
>CAZBWH010000136.1:0-4551 GCA_964495595.1 uncultured Burkholderiales bacterium
CGCGATTACGGGCGCTACCGTCATGTTTGCGGTTGAGTCAAATTCCACTGGAAACAGCATAGAGCCTATTTACGGGTCCTCCCGAGCCACCCCTTCTACGGGTAATTCGAACCTCGCAATTTCGGACGTGGGCGGACGCCAGGCATGGTGAACTCGCCGCCTGAAACGGTTCACTTTCAGTCAACGTGGTGAATTCCGCGTTTTTGTGGAGACAGCCAAACATGAAGAACAAAAGCCTGTTTACTTCGGTTGCATGGCCGGCAGCGCGCAGACCGGCAAGAGCCGATATTCTGGAGCGCATCGACAGCGTGATTCCGTGGGACAGACTGGCGGAACTGATCGAACAGCCACCGACCGGCCCACGCGGCGGCCGCCCCAGCCATTCACGGTTGCTGCTGTTGCGGGTTTGGGTATTGCAACAGCTTTACCGCGTCAGTGATGAGGCAGCGGAATGCCTGATACTCGACAGCCATAGCGCCGCCGCATTCGTCGGGCTTAACCCTTGGAAGCCAAGGCCACCGAGCGCATCCGCCATCGGCGGATTTCGGCGCATGATCGCCAAAAGCCCGAACGGGCAGAAGCTACAGCGCCGATTTGAAAACGCCGTCATCCATGCTGATATCGAACTTCGGCCGGGTTATCTGGTGGAGCCGGTGCTGCGGAAACGCAAATAAGGCACCCAGCGACCGAAAATGACAAAAAGCCCGGAGTCGGGCTTTTTGTATTTGTGCATCTTGGCGGAGAAAAACGGCCAAATCAGGAACCGGCATCCACAAAATTTTGAACCATTTGTGGGCCGTTTAATGGGCTATTTTGCAACCAAAAATAAAAAGTCATTTGCAATCAATGGCATATTTTTGTATTTGGCGGAGGCGGTGAGATTCGAACTCACGGAGGGCGTAAACCCTCGTCGGTTTTCAAGACCGGTGCATTAAACCACTCTGCCACACCTCCGGGTGTGCTGATCGGCGCGGGAGCTGCGCGGGTTCAGGCGTGGGGGCGGATTTTAACCTCATTTGCTGTGCTTGGCCAGATGTCTTGATTCAAGGGGACGGGCATTTTGTTTTGCGGGGGCAGGGGGCACAATGGCGTACGTGTGCAGAAGGGAGAGGGACGATGGATGAGATGAAGACGCTGGACCCGTGGCGCCAGCAGTTGACGGAAGAGCAGTACCGGGTGACCCGGCTTTGTGGCACCGAGCCGCCGTTTTCGGGTGAGTATTACCGGCATGTGGCGAGCGGTAGCTACCGGTGTGTGTGTTGTGGTGCGCCGTTGTTCCGGTCAGGTGAGAAGTTTGATTCGGGTAGCGGCTGGCCGAGTTTCTGGGCGGCGGCGGAACGGGGGGCGATTCGTGAATTGGAGGATCTGAGTTACGGCATGCGGCGGGTGGAGATTCGGTGCGCGGGTTGCGATGCCCACTTGGGCCATGTGTTTGATGATGGCCCGGCGCCAACCGGGCTGCGTTACTGTGTGAATTCGGTTGCGCTGGCGTTTGTGCACGGTGCGGCTGCGCAGGAAGAATAGGGTCGGCTGATGCGCCTGGGGATGGTCTGGCAGGTGGTGGGGGGGCTTGGTCTGGCTGCGTCGGTGTTGGCGCAGGGGTCTGTGCCGGCGCGGCCGGTGATTGGTCTGGCATTGGGTGGAGGCGGAGCGCGGGGGCTGGCGCATGTCGGGGTGTTGAAGGCGCTGGATCAGATGCGGGTGCCGGTGGATTGTGTGGCGGGGACCAGCATGGGGGCGCTGGTCGGTGGGGTGTTTGCTACGGGGATGCCGGTTGGTGAAATGGAGCGGCGGGTGCGCGAGGCGGATTGGGACGAGTTTTTCGCCAGCCGGATCCGGCGTCAGGAGGAGGTGTTCGTTCGCAAGGAGGATGACCGCATCCACACCACCAATCTGCGGATTCCGGCGCGCAATGGCCGGATCGGGCTGCCGAGGGGGGCGGTGTATACGCAGAAGATCGAGCTGTTCATTCGTGAGTTGACGCAGAGCATTCAGGCGGAGGATTTCAGTCGCTTGCCGGTGCCGTTTCGAGCTGTGGGAACGGATCTGGAGACGGGTGCGGCGGTGGAGTTTGATCGGGGGGATCTGGCGCTGGCGATGCGGGCGTCGATGTCGGTGCCGGGGTTGTTCGAGCCGGCGGAAAGCGGTGGCCGGCTGGTGGTGGATGGCGGTTTGGCGCGCAACCTGCCGGTCGATACGGTGCGCAAATTGTGCAAGCCGGATGTGGTGCTGGTGGTGAATGTGGGGACGCCGGCGCTGAATCGGGAGGAAATGGGTTCGGTGCTGAATATTACCCGCCAGATGGTGGATATCGGCATCAATGACAATGTGGCGCGCCAGCTCAGCCGCTTGCGGGTGCAGGATGTGCTGATCGAGCCGCAATTGGGTGAGTTGGGGGCGGGCGATTTTGCCCGCAACGCCGAGATGATTGTCGCCGGTGAGTCGGCTGTGGCTACGGTGGCCGATCGTTTGCGGCCGTTGTCGCTGCCTGCCGGCGAGTATGCGGCACATCTTGCGGCTCGCGGGCAGCGGGTGGCGATGACGCCGGTGATCGACGAAATCCGGGTGGCGCCGTTGTCGCTGGTCAATCCGCGAATGATCCGCAAGCAGATTTCCCAGCCTGCAAGGATGCCATTCGATCAGCCCAGATTGCATCGTGACATCATGCAGTTGTACGGGCGGGGTGATTTTGACCGGGTCGATTACTTTGTGCGCGAGGAAGCGGGGCGGCGGATTCTGGCCTTGCATCCAGTTGAGAAGGTTGCCGGGCCGGACGAGGTGCATCTGGGGGTCAGGGTGCGCAGTGAGTTGAGCGGCTCGACCGAGTTTGACCTGTCGGCGGCGTATTACAAGACCTGGGCCAATCGCTGGGGGGCGATCTGGAAAACGCATCTGGATGTCGGCAGTAATCCGTATCTGGCCAGTGAGTGGTATCAGCCACTGGGGTTTGATAGCCCCTGGTTTCTGGCGCCGCATCTTCTGGCGTCACGCATCACGCATGATGTCTATTACCTGACCACGGATCAGTTGGCCCAATATGGCTACAGCAGCCGCGCAGCTGGTATCAGCGCCGGATATTCGCTGGGTGAATGGGGTGAGGTCCGGCTGGGGCCGGTCTGGTCCAGGGCACGCTACCAGCGGCAGGTAGGTGATCCGGCACTGCCGGAGTTGCGCGAGAACAACAGTGGCTGGCAGGCCAAAATCGTGTTCGACAAGGTGGACAATGCCAAATTTCCCAATAACGGTGTTTATGGCGTGTTGAATGGCTACTGGGCACGCCGGAGCCTGAATGCTGACAGCAACTATCGCAAGATCGCCGCCGACTGGCTGGGTGCCTACGGCCTGGGAGGCAATATCCTGTCGGTGTCGCTGCGGGGCGGGACTGGCCAGCAGTTGCCTTACTACGAATTCTTCAGGCTCGGAGGACTGTTTAATCTGACCGGCTATCACCAGGACGAACTGGCAGGCAATGCCTATCTGTACGGCCGGCTGGGTTATGCCCGGCGGTGGCGCGCACCCTACACCAATGGCCTTTACGGTGGTTTGATGGCCGAGGCGGGTAACGCCTGGCTGCCGGGCCAGGCACGCTCGCTGGCGTCGATCCACACCTCAGGCACGTTGTATCTGGGAGCCGACACCGGCATCGGCCCGGTATATTTTGGCCTGGGCCGTGGCGAAGGCGGGCGCAACGCCTTGTATTTGCTGATCGGTTCGCCAGAGGGCCGGTTCCATCGTTGACAGGCAAGGCTGCAAGCCGCTCTGGTATTGGTCTGCAGGCCGGCCTGAACACCAATACCAGAGCGGCTTGCAGGCCGGTGCCGTGGCGGGCTGGCGATTTTTGCCAGCTGGTTTGAATTATCATGTCATTGAGCGCACACTGCGCGATCAAGACAATGACAGCATCCCGACATAACGACACAGGTTTCAAGGAGAACAGCATGTCCGAGGCATTCATCTACGATGCCATTCGTACCCCACGCGGCAAGGGCAAGAAAGACGGGGCCCTGCACGAGGTCAAACCGATCACTTTGCTCACCGGCCTGATGCAGGCGCTGACCGGGCGCAATCACAATTTCAATACCGTCCACATCGACGACGTGGTGCTCGGCTGTGTGACACCGATTGGCGACCAGGGCGCCGACATCGCCAAAACCGCCGCGCTGGCCGCCGGCTGGGACTGGAACGCCGCAGGCATGCAGATCAACCGCTTCTGTGCCTCGGGGCTGGAGGCGGTCAATCTGGCTGCACAGAAGGTACGCTCCGGCTGGGAGCACTTGGTCGTGGCCGGCGGCGTCGAATCGATGTCGCGCGTGCCGATGGGCTCGGACGGCGGCGCCTGGGCGCTCGATCCGCACACCAATCTGGATGTCGATTTTGTGCCGCAGGGCATTGGTGCCGACCTGATTGCCACCATTGAAGGTTTTGACCGGCAGACGGTTGACCAGTTTGCCGTGGAATCGCAAGCCAAGGCTGCCGCTGCGCGTGCTGCCGGCCATTTCAACAAGTCGATCATCCCGGTGCGCGATCAGAACGGCCTGACGATTCTCGCCG
>CAZBWH010000137.1:0-4457 GCA_964495595.1 uncultured Burkholderiales bacterium
CATGTTCTACGTAGGTTTTCTATAACGTTTTTACTTGAGCCATTTACACGAACAGCTTTCTAGATTGTTATATAACTATTTCAATGTAATCATTACCTGGTCTTTTTGGCACCGAACGGGGCCAAGCCCTTCGCACCATCCTAATTTCTCAAGCGGTCTTGGCCGCCACGGACTCCCAGTCAGTCCCTTCTGTGATGATCGGATGGGTGTCGCTCACCACGATCAATGGCTTATTCCTGTGAGCCAATGCAAATCGCGATATCACATCAGAGCCACCGTCAGGCAGGATTTGCCCCGTGTGGTCAAGCGCGCCGATCCAGACGTATTGGTGAGTATCCATACAAGCCAGGTAATACGCGATGCTCATGCTGCTCTCCTTGGTTCATCGACTCTGCTTCATCAGTATCTTCCGTAGCGCAGTCATGAAGCCATTCTTGAAGATTTTTCGGCCGCTAATCGAATCGACAACAGCTCCCCTGCGATCAGCAACCCAGCCGTTTTCGGCCAAGCATGTTTCGGTAGTCGCATGGGTCAAGGCGTCACGCTCCAGCTCCGATAGATCGGTGGCTAGCAGGACGTCGCCCTCCGGCGTGGGTTTTGTACCGTGGCGCTGATCGATAACGATTGGGTGTTGCACCGCCTGCTGCAATAGTCTGATCTGTCCCTTCAGTTTTCGGTTCTCTGCCAACAGGAAGCCGACCTCGGCGCGAACGACTGGGTCGTCAATTCGCTTTAACATGGCTTCTTCACGCCTTGGTGTGCTACTGGCTACAGTCTTCCTGGCCGGGCAGCCCGCATACTCAGACCATGCAGCAATAAGTGCTCGATAGTCGGCACCGCTTTTGTTTCTGATGGCCTGACAGGATGGTCCACCACGTTGCTCCGATAGTTCACCCACCGTTGCGACGGTGAAGTCCAGACTACCGCGTTCTTTTTGCTCACGGCAGATATCGTCTATTAACCGGAGCGAGCGTTGTTTACGCACGTTAGACCGATCGTTGAATTGGTCGAGCAGTTCGCTGGGGGTCATAGCATTGGATCAACGGTTTCTGATAAACACGATTGAGGCGCTGGCGGCATATCGCCTGCGACAGCGGCCAGATGCTCAATGTCATCGAGAATACCGACATCTGCCAGAGCCTGCTCGGCACTCACATAGCGTACCGCCGACTCTAACGAGCCTGTTCGCACCTCGATTAATCGCATGACGGCATTGCCCACATGCAATTGCTCATCTGGTGCCAAGCGCAGCAGCACTGGCTCACGCCGATTGAGTTGTAGCATGGCGTCTATCACCTGACTGCGCCGCAGGGTGGCACGCGTTGCATCGTAGCCGGGGAAGACGACGGCATGCCGACACACCACCTCAAGCTGGTGAAGCTCATTTGTTGCTTCCCTCATGTCGGCATGCATCTGTCTCAGGTCATCGAAGCCGATCAACTCAATGGCAGAAACGTCATCGGTATTGGGTGCAGATTTCCCAAGGTCGAGACAGCGCCTGATAAGCTGCATAGTGGCATGCATGTCATTCATTATTGCGTCAGCACGCTCCGCTTCCTGTGCCTGAATTTGCTGTGCCCGAACCATCTCTCCCTGCAACAAAAAAGCTTGGCCATTCGCCGTGCAATCCCATTGTTCGTTCTCCAGCTTGGTCACGGCTGCGTCGTATTGGCAGTAGCGTTTCGATACTTCGGACGCCTCATAGCTGAGGTTATTGAAATGCGCTACTAACCCGGGCAAAAAGGCGGGGCCCGTGATGAACCAACGACATCGCACGCAGTTGCGGGGATTCCCCTGGCTGTCCTTCGGCACACTAGCGTGTGCCTTGTTGGCCCCCCATGTTGTGCTGGCAATCAGCGGGCCACCATTATGGCAGCCGGTACAACCGTGAGGACAAATACCCTTGTCGATCATCTCCCAGCCACTCGGGTTGCGTGATTGGCCTACGGCCATAATCCCCGCTTCATCATTGAATACGCTCATGGCTTTGATCTGCTGGTAATCGGCATCGACAAGGAATCGCTCAAACTGGCCTTGTTGCCGTTCGACCAAGCGTCGTTCCGCCTCGCCCATGATCGTATTCATATGAGCCTGGCCCACTTTTGTGTAGTACAGGGTCATGATGATACGGGCGTGACCAGCGACCAGCTTGGAAAGGATCGGAATGGGAACTCCGCCCTCAATGGCGAATGAGGTAAGCAAGGAGACTCGCAACGCGTGCAGCGGATACCAGCTGCCACGACGTGAGCCATCTTTCACAAACAGAAGTGGTTCTCCAGCCCGTGTAGTCTCCTTGCGGGCAGCACAGCGAGATTCAAGTTCACGCAACAATCTAGACCAGAGCAGGGAAACGTGATCCGATGAGATAGGCAGCGCGGTATCCGCTGGCATTGCTGCTGCAGCATGCCTGAACAGAAAGCACGTTGCACCCATGCGTTCCAACATCTGGGGCGCTTTCACGTCGTCCAAGTGCTTGGGTTTCAAATCAGTCCAAGGCGTCGCCTTCTCAATGGGATTGTACTTCTCCTGCCAGTTGCGTAGTTTTTCTAGCCAGTAAAGTACCCGTTCGTGGCGCCACGGAATCACATACCCACGATCGAGCACATCCTTTCCAATATCAGCGGTCTTGTTTGTATTTACATACATTCCAATCTGCACTTCGCTGCCGTATATCAGTCGTCGAAAGATGCCACGCTGCCACGGACGCTTTGTCGTTCCCTGAACCAAGGGGCCGTCATTTTGCTGCCAGTTTCCTTGGACATAACGCCAAGTGTCGGCCTCGCCAGAATCGAGTAGACGAACCTGAAAGGTGCGCAGCGGCAATTCAAGCTTGAGATAGAGCACCATTGCCCGGACTGGCGACCAGAGGCTCACCACTTTGCGTCGCCTGCCTATCGCTGCCAAGTGTGCCTCGAATTCCGGCGCGATGCGGCATCGCCATACACAGTCCGGATCTGACGGATCGATCTGGTCGTAATAGACTGGAATCCAGTCTCCGCCAACATTGCGTTCATCATCCAGTGCCGACTGCGCCCATTCCCAGTCGCCGAAGTTTCCATTTTGCTTCGGGCAAACCACTTGTCGCAGCTCATCGATGTAGCGGTATGGCAGTGCTGTACGCACAGTCTCGGCGGGCGCCGAGTTGCTCTGCCCGAACATCAATCGCGGAACCGGATTTCGATATTCGCCGGGCACGACGGGGTAACCGTAGTCATTCTCGATGCCGAATAGCTCAAGCAGCACCCACTCCAAGAATTCATGCGCCAAGTTGTTGATCCGCGTCGCACTGTCTCTGCGGCTGTAGCCTTTAGCCTTGCCGCGCAAATTGACTGGCCCCATCAGTTGCGCAAAGAAATTCGGCGGTTCAAAGGCGTTCGAAAGCACGTCAGCCGGACGGCATGGCAGACTCAGGGCAATTAGGTAGTTTTCAATGAACCAACTCAATGCGATCAGTCGCGTTGACATCGCCGTCTGATGTTGCGACAGCCAGTTTGCGGCGAGCCTTTGCCAATCCCCCCACTCAGGCCCATAGGTGTGAGTCAGCCACGTGAGCTGGAGATCGTAGCTACGTAGATCGGCTTGATTGGAAGTGGTCATAGCGACTGGAATTTCGGGTTGAGACCGGAAAGTAACCCAAGTGGATCCACATCCTCGAAACCATAGGCCAACAGGTCTGCAGTATTAAGTGCTGCCTGTCCTTCTCCTTGCTCTAGACGTGACATCGCCGCCTCCAGCACTGCGGAGACCTTGGCTGCGGTCGGCTCGGTATAGGGCAATTGCGATTCCAGGCTGGTGTGATGTAATGCATTCCTACGCACCAGAACGTCCACATCAGCATCGACCAGACGCTGCCCATATGCATGCCGGTGACCATGTACCGTGGTACCGTTCAGCTTGGCTGGTTCCAGTCCGATACGGCGTACTGCACGCTGGTGGCTGGCTAGGTAGGCGTCGATAGAGAGCGGCTTGCCGACATCCTTTCCATGTAGAACAACGAAGGCAAATGGGTGTGCGCGTGGAACTTCCCGTAACTGACGCAGGTAGAGCTTCCAGATATCGAGAAACCATTCGCCGAATACCGTTGGAAACCATTGCACCTGGATGTATTTGCCGGCAGCATCATCGAGCTTTTTCGTTTTCCAGCCAGCGCGCATACTTCGCCCCACATACTGGTTCCGCGGCTTCATACTGTATCTACCACGTAGGTATGCCTCTCGATTAATTCGCTTTCCTTCTGCTCCAATTTCAGACCAGTCATCTGGTGCCAGGCCGTCAACTGGGTGATATAACCTGACAAGGGCAACATCGCGCCCGGTTGGACCTTTGATGACAGGATCAATGCCGACGTCGTGCACATAAAGATGCAGTGGCTCGCAAATACGAAGCCCGCCACCGTGCAGCAACAATGCGATCAATATGTCGCGCAAGTTCAGGCGTTGATCAATAAAGGGGTTGTG
>CAZBWH010000138.1:0-4418 GCA_964495595.1 uncultured Burkholderiales bacterium
ACGAGCTGTTCGGCGGCAATGCCCGTTATGCCAAGCAGCGCGTGTTCGAACATTATTCGCGGGTGCCGGACGGCGTGCGGCGCCACCTGCTGGAGCCGCTGATCCGCAACCTGCCAGCGGGTTTTCCGCTGGCCGGCAAGGCGCGCAGCTATATCGAGCAGGCCAACACCCCGCTGCCGGCGCGGCTGGAAACCTACAACCTGCTGGAGCGCTTCGGTGTGGCCACCGTGTTGCACCCGGACCTGCTGGCGCAGATCGATGCCGACGGCCCGCGCCAGCACCAGCAGCACACCTGGGAACAGACCAATGCCCAGGCGCTGGTCAACAAGATGCTGGCGCTGGATTTCAAATACACACTGGCCGACAACGATCTGGTCAAGGTCAATCTGGCCTGCGAAGTGGCCGGTGTCGACATCGGCTACCCGCTGCTGAGCGATGCGCTGACCGACTTCTCGCTTTGCCTCGACCCGGACTGGAAACTCAAGGGCAACCAGTTGCGCTGGTTCTTCAAGGAAGCGCTGCGGGGCTTTCTGCCGGACGAGATCATCACCAAGGAGAAACACGGCTTCGGCCTGCCGTTCGGCCCGTGGCTGCGCAAACATGCCGGCCTGCAACAGCTGGTGCGCGGCAGCCTGGAAGACCTGAAACGCCACAACATCATCCGCCCGGATTTCATCGACACGGTAATGAAATCGGTGGAAATCCACCCCGGATATTACGGCACCATGGTGTGGATCCTGATGATGTTGTCGCAGTGGTACACGCACAATGAACACTGACCGCGCGATGACGCTGCGGGTGACAGGGCAACATTGACGCCTCTAACTACGAACGGCATGCCCGCGATTGCGGCTGACAACAGGATCGATACGCATGAGGATATCTGATTATGGGAGTTGGAAATGCCGGCCAGCGCATGATCCGGCCCGTAACAAGAACGGCTGCCGCTGCATACCGGGGCGAGCCACGCTCAACGCAGCAACAGCAGGCACATGCGTGCCAGAAAACGCAGCGGTGTGCGATCCCACGAGCCGAGGCGTGGCGCTTCGAACAAGGCGTCGGGGTTGCGTGTCACACCTTCGCTGGTCGACAGCGCATAGCGGAAGCCGGCACGTTGCACCTGCGACACGTGCTGCGGCAAATAGTCGTTGCCGGGTTTACCGTTGGGATAGGCAAACAACTCCACCGATTCGCCCAGCAGCTGCTCCAGCCGCGCCTTGCTGTCGCGGATTTCCGCTTCCGCCGCCGCGTCGTCGAGGCACGCCAGAATCGGGTGATTCACGGTATGAGCGCCGATGTCGATCAGTTCGGCCTGGTTCAGCCGGCGCAGCTGCTCGCTGCTCAGCATCAGATCGTCCGGCAGCGTGGCGCCGGCAAATTGCGCCAGCCTGGCGATCAGGCTCTGGCGCTCGGCCAGCGTCTGGTATTTGATCTGCAAGGTCACCTTGTTGGCAGCGTGCCGGCGTGAAACCCAGTCATCCAGTTGCCAGCTGCCGAGGCTGAACGGCCGCAGATCGAACAGGCCGGCCGGCGCCTGGCGGAATATTTCGGTAATCGCGTCATTGAACATCAGCCCGCCGTCGAGAAAACCGGGCGCGACGAATACCGTTGCCGGCACGTCGAAACGCTGCAATACCGGCAAGGCCGTTTCCAGATTGTCGGCGTAGCCGTCATCGAAAGTCACGGCAACCGTCGGCACCGACAGGCGGCCCTGCCGCAGGTCGTCCAGCGCCTGCTGCAGCGGCGCGACACGGAAATAGCGGCTGATCGTCGCCATCTGCATCGCGAACATCGCCGCATCCGGTACATCCGGCAACATCGGATCGGGCTCGGGCAATACCCGGTGATAAATCAGTACCATCAGCCCGGATTTGCCACCCAGCCGTGCCAGCGCGGCAATGCCGGAACGCAATATGCCGAGGCCGCTCATTGTCCGCCCCTCATCTGCTGCAACGCCTTGCGGTGCTGCGGCTGCGCTGCCGACTTGGCGCGCGCAGGGTTAATATGTATCTGGTTCAGACCCATCCAGCGATACATGGCCAGCAGGGTTACCGGCAGGTAATACGGCAGGTCGAAATAAGCCAGGCTGAGGAACGCGCCGCCGACGGCAAAACCGATGATGCTGACCTTGGCCATCGCGGCGAAACGGGCGATCCAGTCCAGCTCCGGATTGTTGCCTGCGCGTTGCTGCACCTGGCTGGCCAGGCGCCAGGTGAAGAAACCGACCAGCAGATACAGGGTCAGGCCGATGAAACCGTGTTCGCCGAGTACCTGGAAATAGATGCTGTGCGCCGCGTGTACGTCTTCCGGAATCGGTGCGTACAAGGCAAACAGGCTCTCCTCGTAGATCGAGAAACCGCCGCCGAGCAGGTGGTCTTTCGCCAGGTTGTACGCCATCCACCAGGCATTGATCCGGCCCATCGCCGACGCGTCTTCTTCATAGGTCTTGATGGTATCCATGCGGCTGTGCCAAGACTCGGGCATGAATGCCAGAATCGCCATGCCGCCGGCCAACAGCAACATGCCGAGTGCGAACTTGCGGTCCGACTTGAACCAGAGGAAGGTCGCCATCGCCGCAATCGCCAGGAAGGCGCCGCGCGACTGGGTGCCGAACGTCGCCAGCGCACTGGCGGCGGCACAGCCGAACACGAAATATTTCAGCCAGCGCTGCTGCGTCTGGAACGTCAGGTAATACAGGATCGGGATAGCCACCACAAACGCCAGGCCGATTTCGTTGTTCCCGTAGATGAACGAGCCCGGCGGCCCCCACACCCGGCCACCACCGCCACCGGTCAGGGTGAAGAGGCCGCTTTTCAGCCCCAGCAGGCCGATCGACATCGCGTAGACCCAGATCAGTATCTGGATGTGGCGTTTTTCCACCACCACCATGATGGTGATGAACAACATGAACATAATCTTGGTGACCTTGTTCAGCATCTCCAGGCTTTCATCAACATAGAGAGCCGCCAGGGTCGTCACTACCATCCACAGACAGAAAGCCAACCAGATGCCCACCACCGGCAATTTGGGAATGCGGCGAACCTGATCGCCATGCAGCAGCATCGACAACAGGGTGACCGCAGCGGCGGCGAGGCCGAACTGCAGGTCAAACGCAAAACCGTAAGCCAGCCGGTGCGGATTCATGATACTGATCCAGGCCCACAGCAACGCACCGACGTACGGGCGCTTTAACGTTAAAAAAGCTCCGGTAACAAAAACAAGGACAACCAATAAATCACGCATGGCTAAAACTAGACACTTTCCGATATACAAAAAAAACTAACATCGAAACAGAACCCTTTTCGGTATCGGAAAAGTTAACGGATCAACTGCAACAATTCGTTGCGGAGCGGATGACTGCCACATAGCAAAGCAGTCAATACGCCTGCCGCTCCGACGCCACCGACGGACAGAATCTGCAGTAAATCTGGCATGGATGGCCAAAGCGCAGCCAATCCAACATGCACAATCAGCGCAGGAGACATTGCATACAAAGTAAATCTCAAACTTGGAACACAGGCTTGCCACATTGCATGATTGTCAAACCCGAGCTGCTCACGCATCTCACGTTGCCAAGCCCAAAATTGCCCAATTCGAAATATCAATAGCCCCCACACCACCTCGGTCAAACCAAACCAGAACGACAGGCACAATACCCCCATCAGGGCAATTGCACTTACGAAACGCGCCCGCAATGCGGCGCCAGGATGGCCCGCAGCGACCAACGCACTGGACGCGTAAGCAATGGGGGCTACCACTGCCGCCCAAAGGGTAATCCATGGGGAAAGCCGTCCTGCCTCGTCCCATTGTGGGCCGAACAGCAAGTGGATCAATGATTTGCCAGTCAACGCGAGGATCACCAACAACGGCCATTGCAGGCCGGTATGAACCACAATCGTACGAGTCAGCATATCCTTTGCAGCCTGTTTCTCGCGCAATCCCCGTGCAAACACGGGTCCGAATACTTGCTGCAGAATTTCGTCAACCTTGCCGGAAATCATGGACAGAGGGCTTGCTGCACGGCTGTACTGCGCCACAGCCTCAGCAGACAATGTTCGTCCCAAAACCATATCCGGCCCACCCACTGCAACCTGCTGGACAATGCCTCCAAGACTCACTGCACTGCCAAAGCCAAGCACACGCCGTAAGCCATGACGCGTAGGAAGCAATAGCGCCAAAGACGGACGCAATACTGATAGCAACACAACATTCGCCACATTGCCGGCTACGCTGCCCCACGCCATGCTTAGGGTGCCGAATCCTCGCCACGCGAGAAATAACGTTGTTCCGGTGGAAAGCAGGCCACTAACTATCTGGACGCCAGCCACCCGATCAAACTGCATATCACGCTTCATCATGCTCAGAATGTGTGATCCGAGCGGCAGCACGGCAACGCTCAGAGCCAACACCCGAAAAAC
>CAZBWH010000139.1:0-4396 GCA_964495595.1 uncultured Burkholderiales bacterium
GCCCAATCCGGAGCCGGGACGAACCGCCGCTGTATCTGCGACACCGACTCCCGCTCCTGCGGCGGCCTCTGCACCGCCCTCGACGCCGGCGCCGTCAGCAATGCCAGCCACGGCATCGGTACCGCTCGCCACCCCGGCTGTGGCGGTATCTGCCCCGCCGTTGCGCCAGATACTCAGCGATTCAGCCAGTGCCTTGTCGCCGGCGACGCTGCTGGCCGATCCGCGAACCAGACAAGCGAATGCCGCAGGGGGACCGTCTGTGGCAGAAGAGCCGCGCCATGCCTTGGTGATCGGTAACTCGAAGTACAAGACTTCTCCGCTGAGCAACCCCGGCAACGATGCCAGAGCGATGGCCGAGGTTCTGGAAAAACTCGGCTTCAATGTCGTCAAGCTTGAGGATTCTTCGCTGGAGCAAATGCAGAAATCCGTGCGGGAGTTCGGCGAGCGGCTGAAAAACGGCGGCGTCGGCATGTTCTACTATGCCGGCCACGGGGTTCAGATCAAGGGTAACAACTATCTGGTTCCCACCAGCTCCGACATTACTTCGGAAGATGAAGTGCAGAGCCGTGCATACAATGTGAACGAGATTCTGGAGAAAATGGAATCCGCCCGCAATCGCCTGAATCTGGTGGTTCTGGATGCCTGTCGCAATAATCCGTTTGCGCGCAGTTTCCGCTCTTCGGCGAGCGGTTTGGCGCAAATGGATGCGCCGTCGGGCACCTTGGTTGCATTTTCGACGGCACCGGGAAAGGTTGCTTCCGATGGCAGCGGCAAAAACGGGCTGTACACCGAGCATTTGCTGCGCGCGCTCAATCAGCCTGCGCTGCGAGTGGAAGATGTATTCAAACAGGTACGTGTCGGCGTCATGCAAGACACCAATAACATGCAGATGCCGTGGGAAAATACTTCGCTGACCGGCGATTTCTATTTTCACCGGGCAACGGCCAAGGCATCCGCTGCCCCGAGCAGTACGACGGTTACCCTGTCGAGCAATGCCGAGCCGGCCGTCAGTAGCCGCAGTCTGGCAGTCCTTCTGCCGATCCAGATGTTTCACGGCTATCAGCCGCAGGTCAAGGTGCAGGCTCCATCGATCAGGGCCATGCAGCTTCTGCCGGAGCGCAAGCAGATTCTGCTTACCTCCGACGACGAAACGGTGCGCTCGCTGGATATGGAAAGCGGGGCCACCCTTGCGACAATTGGCGGTTTGACGCAGGTCCGCATCGATCCGACTTCGCAACGTCTTGCCGGAATTATCGCCGGCGGCAAAAGCGATGTGATCCGGATTGCCGATACGGCGACGGGCAAGGTGATTGCCACCATCCCGATGGATGAAGGGCGCTTTGTGCGCGAACTGGTGTTTTCGCCCAGCGGTAAAACACTGGTTGCAAATATCAACGCCAAAGAACTGGTAGTGATCGATGCTTTGTCGGGGCGTATCCGCGACTGGCCGGGCTTCGGTTCCGGAGCTCCGGCATTCCTCGTTTCCCCGGATAGCGGCTATCTGCTGACATGGGGTAACACTGAATCCAATATTCGCGTTTATTCCATCAAGGAAGATGGATTTGCCGCGGGTATCGAGCATGTGTGGACGTTCCGGAAGCACTGGAAGCCGTTGACCCATGTTTACTTCAGCCCGAATGGCAGTGTTGTTTCCCGCAGTGCGGACAACGAAGCGTTCGTATGGCAACCCACTGATGCAGATAAATATCTGCCGCTCAATCTGGCGAAGAGCGAACCGCTTGCAGCGCTGGCCTTTTCCAGGGACGGCAACATCGTTGTCTCCCGCAGCGTGAATGGCAGTCTGGCATTGTTTGACATGCAAACGGCGCAGCGGCGCAACGATTTCCAGCCGAATCTGGAAGCGGAGACATTTGTCATCGGTGCCGACGAAAAAATGGTTCTCGCAACCACTGCCAACAAGCGGCTGAACGGTATTGACGTTGCTACCGGCGGTGTGAAATTTTCGGTCGTGGATGCATCCATCAAGGGGATGGCTCCTGGCGGCAAGACCTTCCTGTCCGAGGAGACCGGCAGGCTATTGCTGCGAAAAATGCAGGATGGCTCCGTTGTGGCCGATCTTGCCAGTCAGAAGGCGGTATTCGCCGGTGCCGGCGAGCAGTTTTTCTCGACTTCGGACGATGGCTTGATCAAAACCTGGAATTTCAATACCGGCGAGCAGGTCGAGTCATTCCGCGCGCATCAGGGCGCTGCCATCAGGAATCTGGTTGCTCCCGGCGACGGTCAGAAGCTGCTGACTTACGACAAGGACGGGATGCTCAAGGTATGGGCATTCTCCAGCGTGGAACGGGCCGGTGAATTGAAACGCGACCAGTTCGAAACCAGCAGCGAATACACCAAGCGCCTGAAAGACTGGCGTGCACCGTTTTCCGGCATCGTTTCGCTTGCCGACTACGATGCCGATACGGAAACGTACAAGGCGGTATTTGGCAACTATGTGTTCCCGGTAAAAACGGCGCGTGAAACTGCCCGTGCCTTTGCAAAAGATACGCGTGCCGTCCTGAAGGCAACCTTGCAGTATTACGACAAGGAACAGGTAGTGCTGACGGAGCCATCGCTGGGTAAATTGGCGGCAAAATAAGCCTGCTCCCTGTTGGGGAGCCCTGTAAATCGCGCCCGCTTGCATGCTAAGCGGGCGTTGTTTTTTTGTGCGCCCGGCACGGGCGCCGCCTGCCGTCATGATATGCCGCGCTTGCTGCGGTGCGCGGGTTGCTGGCACTGCCTCCCGCGCACCGCAGCGATCGGTGCTTGTCCGGTCTTGCGCAATGTCGCGGGGTCCGGACGCGTGCCGGAGCTCACACCAGACTCACCGCCTTGATCTGCAGCCACACGGCCTGGCCGGCTCTGATCCCGAGTGTTTCGAACGAGCGCAGTGTGATGCGTGCCATTACCGGTGCGGTGCCGACGCGGCAGCGGATCAGTACGTGGCCGCTGTCGGCCTGTGGTGCGAACGATTCGATCTGTGCCGGCAGGCGGTTGAGTATGCTGGAGTCGTCGTGTTGGCTCAGGGTGATGCTGACGTCGCGCGCGTGAATGCGCACCCGGGTCGGGTTGCCGACGTTCAGCTTGCCGGCCGGCAGCCACAGCTGGCCATTGGCAAATGCCAGCCGTGCCAGCCGGTAGCGGGCATCGATCTGTTCGACTTGCGCTGTCAGCACTACGCTCGATTCGTCGGCAAACGCCTGTGGCAGATCGAGGCGCGACAGTGTATCGGTCGGAGTGCCGGCGGCGATTACCTGGCCGCGGTCGAGCAGCACCATGTAGTCGGCCAGGCGCACGACTTCTTCGATGGCGTGGCTGACGTAAATCACCGGGATATCGAGTTCGCGCTGCAGGCGTTCCAGGTATGGCAGGATTTCCTGTTTGCGCTGGTAGTCCAGTGCCGACAGCGGTTCGTCCAGCAGCAGTAGCCGCGGCGAGGTGAGCAGGGCGCGGGCGATGGCGACGCGCTGGCGTTCGCCGCCGGACAGTTTGTGCGGCGCGCGCTCCAGCAGGTGGCCGATGCCGAGCAGGTCGAGAGCCTGTTGCCAGCCCACCGGGCGGGCACTCGCCGGGCTGCGCCGCAGGCCGTATTCCAGATTGCGCCGCACGTCCAGGTGCGGAAACAGGCTGGCTTCCTGAAACACCATGCCCAACTCGCGCCGATGGGGGGGTAGAAACAATTGGCGCGCATCGTCTTGCCAGCAGTGCCCGTCCAGATGCAGGCTGCCGCGTGCGTGCGGCTCCAGCCCGGCAATGCAGCGCAACAGCGAGGTCTTGCCCGAGCCGGACGGCCCGAATAATGCCGTGACACCGCTTGCCGGCAACTGCAGTGCAGTATCGAGACAGAAGGCCGGGTGCTGCAGCCGCAGGCGGATATCGATACTCATGTCCTGTTCCGGTTCAGCAGATGCAGCGCCAGCAGCACGGTAAAGCTGAACGCCAGCATGCTGCCGGCCAGCCAGTGCGCCTGCTGGTATTCCAGCGCTTCGACATGATCGAAAATCTGTACCGAGACGACGCGGGTGCGGCCGGGGATATTGCCGCCGATCATCAGCACCACGCCGAATTCGCCTACCGTGTGGGCAAAACTCATCACCGCTGCGGTAATCAGCCCTGGCCGCGCCAGTGGCAACACAACCGAGAAGAAGGTGTCGAGCGGCGAGGCGCGCAGTGTGGCGGCGACTTCCAGCGGGCGCGGGCCGATTGCCTTGAATGCCTGCTGCAGCGGCTGCACAGCAAATGGCAGCGAATACAGCACCGATGCGAGCAGCAGGCCGCTGAAGCTGAACGGCAGCAGACCCCAGCCGAGCGCTCTGGTCAGCTGCCCGAGCGGCCCGTGCGCGCCGAGCTGGATGCCAAGCGCGCCATCAACCAGGGCTCGCGTCTGGCTGCGGCG
>CAZBWH010000140.1:0-4338 GCA_964495595.1 uncultured Burkholderiales bacterium
CGGCACCTCTGGCAGGCCATACGTTGCCCGATACCGCGCCGGCACTTCATGCGACTGCACCGCCGAATCGAGGATCGCCGTCGCGCGGCCGGCAGCGATCAGCCCTGCCGTTTCCAGCGCCTGCACTCCGGCGCGGGTTTCGGCGTTGTCCAGCTGGATTTCTTCAGCGTTGTTGATCTTGGCTTGTGCGCGCCGCAGCGTTGCCGCCTGCACCGTTGCACCAATGCTCGCCAGATCAATCGCCACTGCCTCGGAATCGGTAAACCGGTTGAGAAACGCCAGTCGGGTGACGATGCGACCGTAGTACGGCACGGAGTCAGCCGGCGATACTGGCACAACGTAGCCACGATCCACCCATTCGTAACCCGTCCAGTTGGCGCGGAGGTCGCCCGGTGTTGTGGTCTGGCTGGTGTTGTCTGGCGCAACATCCGTGCTGCGCTGCTCGTTGTCGTTGCAGGGGCCGGCGTACCAGCCGTAAAGATCGTACTGATAGCGCATGTCAGTCTCCGAACAGGCCGTACACGGTCGGCATGGATGTGTTGATGGTTGAGATGTTGCCGTTGCTGGAGCCGGTAAAGCAGACAAAATTACCGGCCGCATGATCCACGGCGTATTTGCCCTCTGACATCCCGGTAGATCCCACTGTTGCCCGCTGCGTCCATACGCCCGCAACATTGCCAGCGGTGTACACGGGCGCAGCACCCAGCAACCAGGCACCACGGAATTTGAGTGGTGAGTAGACGGTTGACGGGGCGGTACTCGACAGCAGCGACCAGCTAATGCCGTCGGTTGTTGACTGCAGGCCAGCGGTAGACATGTATACATAACTGCCATCCGCTTGACGCTTGCCGGAGGTGTGAAACCTCCCCGAACCACTAGCCGCCGGCAGCGTGCGCGATGTCCAGTTGATACCGTCTGGCGTTGTGTAATACGTCGTGCTGGCCGATGCGGTGTCCGTTGCGAACAGCAAACCGCTGCATGTCTCAAATGATACTGCCCATGCGCCGGTTGCCGGAAAGGTGCGCGATGTCCACGCGCTGCCGTCTGGCGACGTGTAATACGCCGTGCCGCTGGCGGTGGTGTGAGCCAGCACAAACAGGCCGCCGACTACGCCAATTGACGGGTTGCTAGTCGTTGCAGGCAACGTCATGCTGCTCCACGTCACGCCGCCGTCCGTTGATCGGGCTGCTGCGGTGGTGCCTGTCTGTATCAGTACGACGGTTGACCCAATAGCGGCCATGCAGGCAGCGGCCATGCTTGCTGGCAAGCTGCGCAATGTCCACGTCTGCCCGGTTGGCGATGTGGCACAGTTGGCGACGGAGTTGGACGACGCGGCGATAAACAGGCTGCCAGTCCAGAGGATCGGACCGACGGTGTTGCCGATGCCGGTCGATACCAGCGAGTCGAGCAGCTCCCCGCTGCTCAGCGCCGTTTTGCCGCTGGTGTCGCTCAGGATCGGCAACTTGCGCAGGCCGGTCAGTCCGGCAATCGTGGTTTTCCAGCTTGTGCCGTTGCACTGCAACAGGCAGTAGTGCCCTGCCGGTAACGTAGCCGTTGCCGCGCCGTCGATAGTCTCGGCACCTGCCGGATCAATCGTAATCGTACCGCTGCCGGCGTTGCGCACCCACACGTAATAGCCGTCGCCGAGCGTGGCCGCTGCGGTCAGGCTGAGCGTCCATGAGCCAGTGCAGTCGATGATGCAGGCCATATCGCCGAGCACTGCGGTGTAACTGGATGACTGGCTGCGTAAATACGCGCGCGGCGGCGTACCCTGCGGGCCAATTACGCCGGATAGCGATACGCTCCAGCCGCTGTAGCTGCCCGTGCCCGCCGTTGCAATGGCGTTTATCGCCAGCGCCCCGGTGCCGGCGTTGTAGCTGGTCACGGTCCCCCACAGGTAATACGCGGGATCGGCGCTGCGGATAACCATGACGTACTGCCCAGCGGTAAACTGCTTACCGCTCTGCACAGTAAAGCTCTGGCTACCGGCGGCAATCGTCAGCGCGCCGGCATAGGTTGCGTTGAGCGCGGCGGCGTAATTCGCGGCGTCAGACGCCGAAGTGGCGGCGGCGTTGGCGTAGGTTTGCGCGGATTTCGCCAGATCGATTTCGACCATCGCATCCGACATCATCGGCAGCAGCCAGTTGCGCACGCCGCCGCCCTGCATGTCTCGCGCTGCGCTGCCATCGTCGCTGTAGACGTGGCCATTGAGAGTGGTTTGGGTCACGGCGTTTCCTTGATTGCAAACCCGGCACCACGGTGCCGGTAATACGGATATTCGATGGCCGACAACTCAGTCATGCGCCCGATAAAACCGCGTCGCTGGCATTCGGCAACACTGTCCGGTTCGGGTAAAAACAGCACCTCGCCGGATATCCCCTGCCGGCGCTGCATCTCAAACACCGCCTGAAATTCTGCGCCAGCGGTCAAATGATCCAGACCGAAACGGGCCTCGCGCAGCCGGCGGCGCTGAACAAACAGATCGTCCCCGGCGGCGCTGGCGACCACTTCGCTGTTATCAATCCATCGCTCAGACAGCTTGCCGTAGCCGCAGCCCAACTCAGGCTGGAACCCGCCGCCGATAAACAATCGGCCTATCTGCACAAACCCTGCCGGATTGCTGCTGTCGCTGATTTCGATGCGCGCATAACGGGCGCTGTACCAGTTTGGCAGAGGCCAGCAGGCCAGATGCGGCGACCCCTGGTAATCGTCGCCGGCTGTGTAGCCCTCCCACCAGAATTGATCCTCCCAGACGAAACTTTCGGTATCGAAAGCCATCGCCCACACCGCTTGATTGCCGCTGTCGTAAATGTCGCTGGCGCCGGCAGAGGTGCCGAGCTTGATGCGCCAAGACGCGTTGGCGCTCAAGTTGTGAGCGGCCAAGGCAATTGCCCGCAACGCCTTGACGCTGCCAATATCGATGTTGATTACCGTGTTGGCCGGGCTGGCATCGGCCGAACGGGCGACCTCCCAATAATTGCTGTTGTTGAGATTCGCCAGGCCTGTCCACGATCCGGACGACAACGTTG
This sequence comes from uncultured Burkholderiales bacterium, assembly GCA_964495595.1. Lineage (GTDB taxonomy): Bacteria > Pseudomonadota > Gammaproteobacteria > Burkholderiales > SCOH01 > CALMFQ01. The sequence goes on from CAZBWH010000140.1 coordinate 3,030, forward strand.
CGCCGGCCGCCCGGTTGGGCCAGCCGATGAATACCGAGTTGCGGCTCATGTCATCCCCATAATGTGAGCTGGAATCTGTTGGTGGAAAAGTCGAAACGCTGCGCAATCACGCGGAACAGCTTGCCGGAGTCGTAACCGAAGCGCGGCCACTTCACCTGCACGACGTCGTTCAAATCCAGCGCCAATAGCTCTGGCGTGAATTTGGCCTCGACTAACAGTTGGTCGCGACGTGTACCGAACAGCGACAGATAGTTGTTGAGCTGTGTGGCGCCCATGTATGCGCTGCTCTCCAGCTCGACCGACTCCGCCAGCTTGTGTTTTGTCAGCGTGGCCGAATTGGTCGCTGCCAAGTCGGTCTTGTACTTCCGCGCCATCCACGGGTAAGTGTTGAGCGGCGCTGACGGCGCCAGCGTGGGCTTGTCGATCCAGATGCGCTCTGACTGGCCATGCACCCGATATACCGGCACCTGCGAACCCTCTGGCGACTGGCGCGTCATGCTGATGCAGTTGTGCTGGGTAAATACGTATTCCGGCGAGCCGGACGGCGCGGCAAACGCAGTAACCTGCCACTGGTCAAGCCGGTTGAACCCGAACGTGTACAGTCCCGGCTGCGCCTGCTCGTTGAGCGTTTGCAGCCAGGTAGTGCCGGCATCGCTGACGTAGGCATTGGCGAAGCTGAACGCTGTGCCTGACGCATCGGCAATGCCCGCCTCAATCGCGGCCTGCGTGCTGCTGAAGCTGCCGCCGTTGCTGTTCGCGAATATCGCATAGGCCGGCACCGAGCCGAGTCGGACATAGGTCGGCCCGCTGACGCAGCAACGATACTGGCCAGCAGCCGGCGCATTGGCCAGCATGTCCGACACGTCGCTGTAATTGCTGCCCCGCGTCAGCGCGACGCCGCCGTCGTACACCGTTGGCATGGATGCCGGGACGCTGGGCGCAGACTGGTGGACGAAATACAGCTGCAGCCCATGGTCGAGCAGCACCGTCGGGATAAAATAGGTATCGCCCATCAAGCGCGGCTTGGGCGAACCCGCCTGATCCGCGCTGCCTTCCACGCCCCCGGTGCCGGCGAACGACTGGCCGATTACCGGCGCGTCCAGCAGTGACAGGCGGTCGCGCAATTTAATACGGACTGCATCCAGCCCGAAATCCGCGCTCAACATCGTGCATTGCAGGACCATCGTATAGCCGGATGGATATGCCGCATCTTCCGGGCCGTAGTACAGACGGAACAGACGGCCATCGAATCCGTAATCGATCCAGCCGTCGTACTGGCCCTTGTGATTGGCAATCACGACCTCGCCGT
>CAZBWH010000141.1:0-1409 GCA_964495595.1 uncultured Burkholderiales bacterium
CCGGCGTAGGTAAAGCCGCGCCGTACATCGTTGATCAGAATGGCGCCTTGTTGCCAGGTCTCGAAAGCCTTTTCGACCTTGGCGTGGCCGGTGAGGGCACTGAAGAATTCCGGCGAGCACAGGCAGTGCACCCCATTCATGAATTCGCCCTTGAGGTTGTCTTCGATCAGTGACAAGGTCTTGATGCATTTCTCCTTGACGTTGGTATTGCCGTTACCCAGCGCAAAGTTGACGCTCTGCTGGGCAATCCCGAATTCATCGAACAGGTCGTACAACACCGAGCCGTCGGCATCCAGGATCACGCCCTTGAGCGCGCCCATCCGCAGGTGCTCGAGGGTAATCGCGTGCTTGTTGCGCATGGTGTCCAGATGGCGGGCAATCACACCCGCCAGCGCCTCGGTTTCGGTTTCCGAGCCAAATGCGCGGATGCCTTGCACCTCCTCGGGCAGCACCACATCGTCGTGCGGAATATGGGGAATCACAAACGAACGCAATGCGCGTTTGCCCCGCGTGCCAACCGTGCCGGGTGAACCGGGAGGCAGGGTTGGCAGCAGATTCAGCACGCCATTCATTTCCTCGACGATGATCTGGCGCTGGCGTACCGGGCGGGCCGGCATCAGCCCCAGGTTTTCGATGCGGCCGTAACGATTGGGCAGGATATTGATCGCCGCTGTCAGCGCGGCCATCGAGAAGGCGGGATTGTGAAACGGATTTTGCATGGTGATCTCCGATACGGAATCAGGCGGACTGGCGTACCAGAATGCCCAGTTGAGCCAGTTGTTCGATGGCCAGGGTACGTTGCGCCTGCGTCAACTCGGCGGGCCAGATCAACGCCTGACTGGCGACGATGGCATGGCGGGCAATCAGCAGCGCGTCGTCGCGGTCGGCCAGTCGTGCATCGGTGTCGGTGGCCAGTACGCCGGCCGGCGGGCTGAAATCCGTTTCCGACACCAGCCTCAGCGGATACAGCTTGCCAGTACCGGCATCGCGACTGACGACCGTACCCAGCGCCAGATGCTGGCCGGCCCCGACGGTCGCGGCTTCGCGGGAATACAAATTGGGCGACTCATACTTGAGCAGATCGCCCAGGGTGTTGTCTTCGTGGATGACGGGCATGATTCACTCCTGTTTGGCCAGCTTGCGTGCAGCGGCAAGCACGGCATCGTGGTTCGGCTGCTGGTTGTTGCCGGCGATCGGCAGATGCGACTGGATCTCGGCTTGCTCGGCACGGGCATCGAGCAGGATGTGTCGCGCCTGGGCCTGGCTGACGCCGGCATTGAGCAATTCGGCGGTTCGCTGTGGCTGGCCAGCCATCAGGCACAGTTCGGCGATGGCGCAGGCCTCGGCATGTGCCTCATCACGCGCGGCTGCGACCAGTTCGGGCACGCTGCCGGTCGGGGTGGTTGCGG
>CAZBWH010000141.1:1509-4188 GCA_964495595.1 uncultured Burkholderiales bacterium
ATCACATCCAGCTTGGTGCGGGTAATCAACAGCGGCACCCCGTACAAACGGGATGCCAGATGGAACAGCGACATGGTGGGGAGTTCCGTTAATCAGAAGGAGAGGGGGAGGGGGGCTTGCCGTCGCCGGTTGGAGGCTGGTCATGGCGTGGGTCAGAGTCGAACCTCAGCCCCAGTTCGTCGGCCCGCTGGTTGTCGGCGGCGATTTCGTGGTCGATGTCCTCGGCGTCGTAACCAAATGCCGAGATCGCCTGCGAACGAGACAACAAGCCGGCGCGCATGGCGGTCAACATGGCATCGAACTCTTTTTTCGGATCGACCCATTGCCAGCCTTGCGGAATCCATTTCACGGCCAGGTATTCACGTGGTTTGCGCAGCAGGTCGGGCACGGTCAGTGCACCTTGCAGTGCGGCCTGTTGCATCCAGGCCCGCCAGACCGGGCGACACAGCTGGTGTACGATCACGCCATGCTGGATCGCCTCGCAACGGCGCCGGAATTCCAGTAGTCCGGCACGGATCGACGAATAGTTCACCTGCGTCAGGTCGCCCGTCAGCATTTCGTAGCTGATGCCCATTGCCGCTGCCACCGCCCGAAACTGCATGCGCAGGAAGTCGGCATAGCTGGCGCCGACATCGGCTGGCTGGCTGAACTTCACATCCTCGCCCGGCTCCAGAATCTGCATCGTGCCTGGCTCCAGTCCGGCGAGTGCCGCACCAGCGGCATCAGGCAGCCCTTCACCCATCAGATTGTCTTCGGGCGATTGGCGGGTGATGAAGCCGGCGAACATTGCGGCGGTTTTCTTGCGCACCAGTTCGGCATCGTCGTACTGATCGAGTTCGTTGAGTTTGACCAGTGCCCGCGCCAACCAGGGCTCACCCCGGATCTGGCCCGGCCGCAAAGGGCGAAACAGATGGATGATTTCGCTGGCCGGCACGCGCACCGTGTCTGTTCCACCGGCACCGGACATCGGCGCCAGCGCGCCGTCACCGGGGTGTGAGCGGTAGAGGTGGTAGGCCACACGCCGCCCGAGCCGATCGAATTCGATGCCGGCACGAATCACGTTGCGGGCAGCCGCGCTGTTTGCAGTGGGCGCCAGTTCCAGGTTCAGTGTCGCCGGCAGGTGTTCTGGTTCGAGCAACTGCAATTGCAACCCAACTGCCAACCCGTCCTCCGGGCGGCGATAGCGCAGGCGTACCAGACATTCGCCGCCCTCGAGCATCGCGCGGCAGGCCAGTGCCTGCAGGCCGTAAAAGTCGGTGAGCCCGGCCGCGTCGGCTTCCTCGCACCAGTCCCACCACAGGCTGTGGATGGCTTCGCGCAGCGTGTTGTCGGCCACCATCGACTGCGGCTTGATGCCCGTGCCGATGGCGTTGGAGACGAATGCTTCGATGCCGGCTGCGGCCCAGGCATTGCGCCGCACCAGATCGCGGCTTTTGGCACGCAACTCGTTCTGCGTCGACGCCAGCGCGGCCACCGCACCGGGGTTGCCGACCTGCCAGGCGAGCGCCCGGCGGCCCGCGCCGATACCGTCGTACAAAGGCGTGGCACCGAACAAGCGTTGGCGCACGCGGGAGAGCCAGCTCATGTCAGCATCCCTTGCTGGTGGTCAGGCGGATCTGCCGTGGCGCATCCGGCCACAGCCCGGTTGCCACTGCCTGCTGAAAAAGATCGCGCTTCACGGCTTCGATCGCTGCCGTGAGTTCCTCGACACTGCGGTATTCGACGGTTTTGTCGCCGAGGCTGACGCGTTTTTCGCCTTTGGCCAGCGCCGCTTGCAGTGCGTCGAGGTGGGCTTGGGTGTAGGCCATCAGCGCAATACCATCAGGTTGATTTCAGTGGAATCGGCGAACGATGCCGAGGTCGTCGCACAGCTGATATCGACGTACTCAGGGGTCTTCTGGTCGCTGGTGGCGCGTACGATGGCAAGGCGCTGCATGCTGTTATTGCTGCTGCTGCGCGCCAGCGCCGTCCAGCAGTAGTGGTGATCGGGCATGACGCCGGCAAAGGTCACCCGGTAGCGGCCAGTGGCGGTACGGGTGACATTGGCAATGTTGTAGGCGGCGCGAATGACGATTTGTGAATCGACATAGCCGAAACAGACCCAGGCCTTGGCCACCCCGGGATGGCCAGCGTCGATCCTCGATTTGACTTCGATGCCGATACGGCTGGCCAGAAGTGCCATGCGCGATGCGAGGCTCATCAGACCAGCGCCGCTTCGAACACGGCAACGAAATCGCTGTCGGTATTGCCGATGTCTGCCGCTGCCACTGCGCCCATATTGCTGCACGCCTGCGCCTGCTCGGGGGCGGTCAGCGTCTGTACCGCATCGAAGCGCACCCGGTTGTTGATGGCGGCGAGCAGGGCTTCCAGACCGCTGGTACCGTTTTGCAGCAATTGCTGGATTTCCAGCAGGGTGTCATAGGCCGCATCCGCGCCACCGAGAATCTCGCCTTTGAGTGCATCGAGCAGCGTGACGATTTTGCTCGATGAATAGGTACTGCTGCTGGTGACGTTCTGATCGTCGATGGCGCTGGCGGATACCACCGCCGCTTTCAGCTCATTGACCGCTGCCACCAGACTGGATTTGTCGGTGGTGGTCAGGTTGGCCAGATTGCCGGCGCTCGCGCGGACGTCGTTGAACTCCTGCGCGACGCGGATGACCAGGCTTTCGATACGGGT
>CAZBWH010000142.1:0-4068 GCA_964495595.1 uncultured Burkholderiales bacterium
GCCTACCGCCAGTCGGGCAAATAGCAGGGCAGGGCTGCAGACCGCTCTGGTATTGGCTTGCAGGCCGGCCTGCAGACCGTGTCCCTATTGGCCCGCAGGGCAGTTCGCTTGATCTCCATCGCTGACTCCTGGCTGCGTCATCCGGGGTTTTACACCGTCATGATCACGCCGATATGCAATTTGCATCATATGCTTGTGGCGGCCCGTAGCGCTTGGCTACACTGGCCGGCGTGTCGCCGCCGGCAGGCGGGGAGTGCATTTAACCTAAATCCGGTAGTCGACCGCTCGTTGGCAGGGTCAATGCATTGGCCGAAAAAGGCTTTTTGCCGAACGGACGATTCACCTCCCCGGTAAACCCTGCTACGAAGCAGATTGCACGTTTTTCGCGGCGCATGGCTGCGTTGCAACTCCTTGGAATGGAACAACCATTCCGCGTCGTTGCGCCTTGCCCTGCACCCCGAAAACCGCACACTCTGCATCGTCCAACTGCCGGATTTAGGTTTAATTACTGGAGATTTCTGATGCGAATTCAAATGATTGCCGCCGGCTGCCTGCTGGCATCCGGCATGGCCGCAGCTGCGCCGATGGCCAGTTTCGACAGCGACAACCAGGGCTGGTCGGTCGTCGACTTCCTGACCCAACATGCATATCTCGCCCCCACCGCACTGGGCGGCGCGCAATACCAGGCCGGCAACGGCGGTTATGTCGACTTTGTCGACCCGTCGAACGGCTCGTTCTTCTTTGCCGCATCCAGCGATTTTCTCGGCAACCTGGGCAGCTATTTCGGTGGCACGCTTTCCTACCAGCAGAAACTTACCACCCCGCCCGGCTTCGGCAGCTGGACTGGCGACGCTGACGTGGTGCTGATCAGTGGCGGCCAGATCTACACCTACCAACACACCAACCGCCCCGGCAGCGACTGGACCTCGTTTGCCGTATCACTCGACGGCAACGGCTGGCGCAAAGGCTCCCCCTTCGGCGCAGCAGTTTCAAGCAGCGAATTCCAGGGCGCTCTCGGCAATGTCTCCGCCTTGTACCTGAACGGCGAACACGTCGCCGGCGTCGTCGAAACCACCGCACTCGACAACGTCGCGCTGCACGCCGTACCGGAACCGGAAACCTACGCCATGCTGCTGGCCGGGCTGGGCGTGATGGCAGTGGCGGTGCGGCGGCGGAAGCTGGATCAGTAACGGCGACGGAGCTGAGCTAGATATCGCGCTGGCAGGGCTGGCGCGATTTTTTTGTTTGCGCCGCGGCATTGATTGCAAAAGCCTTATTCGTAGCCAGTACGGCCAGCAGGCTGTTGTTGGAATGCAGGCCAATCCCGGCGTACAGCTCCTCGGGTAAGCGTCGGAAGTTCAACGGCGCAACTGTTTCCTGGGGGCCGGAGATGGGCGTGATGTTTGTCGGGTTTTATATTCCAGGATGTTGGAACTGACCCCTTGCACCCCACGTTTGCTTGATCCGCATGCAGTCCCTCCATCTGTTGGCGGGACTGTCTCCCTGGTTGATTCTCCCAACATCAACCCCCACGTATGTCGCAACAAATCCAAATTCTTACTGCTTAGTGCGTAGAAGTTGCTTGTCGAAGTAGTCCCCACCCATGACATCACGCAAGCGGTTATACAACACACCCGCTTGTCGAATTGGTATGTCATCAATGCCGGCATCCGTTAGCAGATCCAGGAAAGCTTCGATTGGCTCGCCGTTGTCTTGAAGAGTAGGCTCCATATTTCTGACGGTTTGAAGGTGTGCATTACCATTTATCCGATTTCCATCAGGGCCAAATAGCCACATGTCTAGCCCGCGAGCGTTAATGTCGGTCGACAGAATCGCTCTTGCATCTGCGAGTAGATCAGACACTCGATCAGTGCCCGACAGTTGAGCAACATTGGTCCGATTGACGGCCTTGCGCTTAATACTGAAGTCAGAACGAACTCGTCTGCCGTCACTTCTCCGATAAAGACGGAGTTCTGTTCCCTGTGGCAAACCGTGAATGCGGACAAATCTTTGGGAAAAATCGGACCATTCACTTGATTTGATTTTTGCAGTCATCGCAGTCCATCCTGAAAAAATGATGGACGAATAATAAACCCACCCCGGTTTAATGTAAATAAACCCGGGTGGGTTTATTGGTGTCAGCAGGGTGGGCAACGTGTTGCCCACCCTATTGCGAGTTGTTGTTCACATCAAGCTGCTGCCCTGCAATCCGCTCTGGGATTGGTTTGCAGCCCGGCCTGCAAGCCAGTCCCAGAGCCATATCCAGCCAATGGTGCTCAATAGTGATAACGCAGTTGCGCGATCAGCAGTGCGTCGTTTTCCACCCGGTAAACCATGCGGTGTTCGTCGGTGATGCGGCGTGACCAGAAGCCGGCCAGCGCGTGTTTCAGCGGCTCGGGTTTGCCGACACCGGAGAATGGCTCGCGTTGTACTTCGCGTATCAGTTTGTTGATGCGTTCGACCATCTGCTTGTCCTGCTTTTGCCAGTAGAGATAGTCTTCCCACGCTTCGTCGGCAAAAACCAGCTTCATTCGCTCAACTCGCGTTCCGTGCCCTTGCCGGACGCCAGTTGTGTGGCGGCGGAGAGCAGGCGTTTGAGGTTGGCGGGGCTGCGCAGCAGGTAGGCGGTTTCTTCCAGCGCCTGGTAGTCTTCCAGCGACAGCATCACCACCGATTGCTCGCCGTTGCGGGTGATGATCAAGGCTTCGTGGTCGTTGCAGACGCGATCCATGGTGCTGGCAAGGTTGGCGCGGGCGGCAGAGTAGCTGATGGCATCCATGTTTTGGGTCTCCTTTTGTACGTAAAATTGTACGGCATGGCTTTGCTGTTTAGCAATCTGCGATACCCTTGCCATGCAGCCGGGTGGGCAATGTTTCGGTGGGCAGGGCCGTAACCCTCACTCCGAAGTAGGGCGCAATCAGCGCGTCAGCGCATTGCGCCGCATGGTCGACATCTGCTCTACCGGCTAAATATCTCTCACGGCTTCACCTCACCCCACACCTTCAACAGCCGTTTCACCGACACCGGCATCGGTGTCTTCAATTCCTGCGCAAACAACGACACCCGCAGTTCTTCAATCAACCAGCGAAATTCCCGCAATTTCGGATCGTCAGTCCCTTCCTTGCGATGCTTCGCCAAGCGCTGTTGATAGCGTTGCCACAAGTCGGCAACCTCCGCACCACGTTGCTGATCGCGCGCCGGAGCGTTGGGGTATTTTTCCAGGCGCAGGCGGATAGCTTTCAGGTAGCGCGGCAGGTGGCTGAGGTTGGCCCAGGGCGTGGCGCTGACGAAACCTTTGCTGACCAGCGTTTGCAGTTGTTCTTTCAGCTCCGGCACCGGGCGCTGGTTGCCGACCAGTTTCAGCACCAGTTGCTGGTATTCGGCCGCGATGGCCGCCAGCGTCTGCATCAGGCCCTGCGTGACAGCCGGCAGGCGGGTTTTGGCTTTTTGCTTGAGGTCGGCGAAGGCTTTTTCGCTGTGCGGTAGTTCTTCATCACCAATAAACGCGCGGTCGGTGAGGGCGGTGAGGATGTCGTCTTTCAGGTCGTCGGCGTTGGCCACGGCGCGTAGCTGCATTGCCAGTTGGGTGAAGCCAGGCAGCGATTTTTCCAGTTGCTTCATCTGCTCTTTCAGCTCCAGCCGCAGCAGTCGCCGCACGCCGGCGCGCATCGCTTCGCGCGCTTCCAGTTCGGTGTCGAACAGGCGGATCGCCACCGAGTCGCCGTTGTCTTCCAGCGCCGGGTAGCCGGTGAGCTGCTGTTTGCCTTTGCTGAAGGCGATTTTCTGCGGCAGGTCACCGAATTCCCATTTGGTCAGTCCTTCGCGTTCGATCGACGGTGCGTTGTCGCGGAAGGTGAGCTGCGCCGCTTGCCCCAGTTGCGCTTTCAGCGCCGCCAGATCGCGGCCCATCGCCAGCTCCTGCTTGGCGTCGTCGATGATGCGGAAGTTGACGAAGCTGTGCGGCGATAGCTCTTTCGCGTCGAAGTCGTCTTTGGTGGTGATGAGCTTGGTTTTTTTGCTGACAAATTCGGCCAGCGTATCCAGCAGCGGCGCCTGGCCGACTGGCAC
>CAZBWH010000143.1:0-3983 GCA_964495595.1 uncultured Burkholderiales bacterium
CGCTTTTGTCGGAGGTAATCGACTTCGCGGAATATCTGGCCCACAAGCAGGCCGGTGCAACCGTGGCGGGCGGCGCGGGCTTTGATGCGTTCTTCGGCCAGCTCAAGCAGCAGCCATTATTTGAAGGCCGCGACAGCCTGACGGTACAGCAGGAGCTGCGCAGTGAATGGAATTGACTATCTGATCGACAGCAACATCCTGATTGGCCTGCTGAACGGCGACGCCAGGGCGATGGAGCAATTGCAGCAGGCCGGGGCCATGCCGTCCCGCTGCGCCTTCAGCAGCATCAGCAGAATGGACGTGTTGGGCTGGCAGGGCATGACGCCTGAACAGGAACGGACGATTGCCGGCCTGTTGACTGCAATGCGGCATATCCCGATTGATGCCAGCGTCGAAGATGCCGTGATTGCCCTGCGACGCAGCCGCAAGATCAAACTGCCCGACGCCATCATTGCGGCAACCGCAAGCGCGCCTCATTGCGCGATTTAGACGCCTTGCCGCCAGAGCCAGGCGATAGGACACTAAGCCGCAGCAACAGCTTGTTTGCATGCCGGAAATTCAGGCCGGCATATATACCAGCGCCGACACGACACGCAGCGCGCCGCCGAGCTGGACCGCGATCGTGTCGTGTCCGAGATCAGGGCGGGCACGTTCCAACCGCCGACGTATCGTCGCGCGGCAGAGGCAGTCGCACAGGCTCAGGCGGAGGCCGGCCTGCGCGCAGGAAATTCTTCGATCTGAACCAGGGCACGCCGAAGGGCCATCCGGTGGCGGCAGACATCCTCGGCCGGATTGCACGACTGTATGAAATGGAAGCGCAGGCCAGAGAATGTTCGCAGGCAGAACGACAGGCTCTGCGAAAAGAACACTCCCTTCCGGCCCTGCAGTCGTTGCATGAGCGGCTGACCCAGAGCCGCCAGACTGCGGCGCCGGGCTATGGACTGGCCAAAGCCTGTGATTACCTGCTCAGGTGCTGGCCCGCGTTTGTGCGTTATGCCCAAACCGGCGACTTGCCGATCGACAACAATCCAGTCGAAAACGCGATCCCCCCAATCGCCTTGGGCAAGAAAAACTGGCTGTTCGCCGGCAGTGAGCGGGCCGGCCAACGCGCCGCAGCCATTCAGAGTCTGCTGGCCACCGCCAAGCTCAATGGACGGGAGCCCGTCGCCTGGCTCAAATCCACTCTGGAAAAGCTCCCGACCTGTCCGAACTCCCGAGTCGACGAGCTGCTACCCATCAAGCGCTGAGCAGATTCCCCCTCCTTTGAACAGGCGGGGCGGTTTGACGCTTACGATGCTGCTCAGTTCAAAGGGAGAGAGCTATGTTACAAAAGCAAAAAGCTCCGTCAGGAGCTTTTTGCTTAAGTGAGCGGTATTGCCGGCTAACCCGGCTGTTGTTCATGCTTGAACCGTATTGTCGTTCAACCCTTTGGGCAATGAAAACACCACGTTCTCCTCCACGCCCTGCAGCTCTTCTACCATCTCTGCGCCGAACGACTGGATTCGGGAAATGACCTGGCGTACCAGTACATCCGGCGCCGAGGCGCCGGCGGTGACGCCAACGTGGCGGGCGCCGTCGAACCAGGTTTGTTGCAGCTGATCGGCGTTGTCCACCATATACGCCTTGCGGCCGAGGTTTTCTGCCACTTCGCGCAGGCGGTTGGAGTTGGAGCTGTTCGGCGAGCCGACGACGATGACGACTTCCGCGGCGGATGACAGCTTTTTTACCGCATCCTGGCGGTTTTGCGTCGCATAACAGATATCGTCTTTTTTCGGGCCGACGATGCTGGGGAATTTCTGCTTCAGTGCGTTGACCACGGCGGCGGCATCGTCGACCGACAGCGTGGTCTGGGTGACGTAAGCGAGCTTTTCTGTCTGTACTTCCAGCCGGGCGACGTCTTCCAGTGTTTCCACCAGATACATCCCGCCATCCGCCTGGCCCATGGTGCCTTCGACTTCCGGGTGGCCCTTGTGGCCGATCATGACGATTTCGTAGCCGGATTCGCGCATCTTGCGTACTTCGACATGCACCTTGGTCACCAGCGGGCAGGTGGCGTCGAATACTTTCAGGCCACGTGCCTCGGCTTCCTGCCGCACGGCCTGCGATACGCCGTGGGCGCTGAAAATCAGCGTGCTGCCAGTGGGAACTTCATCGAGGTCTTCGATGAAAATCGCACCTTTGCGTTTCAGGTCTTCGACCACGAATTTGTTGTGCACCACTTCATGGCGTACGTAGATCGGTGCGCCAAACTGCTGCAACGCACGTTCGACAATGGCAATCGCGCGGTCGACACCGGCACAGAAGCCACGCGGATTGGCGAGAATGACTTGCATCATGGGTTTCCTTGGCTCAACTCGCCGGGCTGGATTCGGGTTGTTTTTTCATGCTGTCGAGCACCATCAGCACGGCGCCAACGGTAATCGCGCTGTCGGCGATGTTGAATGCCGGCCAGAAGTAGCTGCTGTAGTACACCTGGATGAAGTCGACCACGTGGCCATAAACGATGCGGTCGATCAGGTTGCCCAGCGCGCCGCCCAGGATCAGGCTCAGCGACAGGCTCATCAGCTTGTTCTGGTGATGTTTGCGTAATACCCAGATGATGCCGACCGAAGCCGCCACGGCGATCAGGCTGAAAAACAGCCGCTGCCAGCCGCCGGCATTGGCCAGCAGGCTGAAGGCTGCACCTTTGTTGTACGCAAGCACGATATTGAACGACGGCATCACCGGGATGACCTGGCCGTAAAACATCGTGTTGTCGACGATCAGTTTGGTGATCTGGTCGAGCACGATGATGACGGCAGCCAGCAGCAGCCAGTTGTTGAAACTCGGTTTAAGCATGATGGCGCGACTCACCTTCACCATAAAGATTGCTGACGCAACGGCCACACAGTCCGGTATGTCCGGCGTGGCTGCCGACGTCGGCACGGTAGTGCCAGCAGCGCTCGCATTTTTCGTGGGCGCTCGGCACCACGTTCACTTGCAGGCTTTCACCGACTTGTACCGATGCCGCCGAGGTGATCATCACGAAACGCAGGTCGTCGCCCAGTGCCTGAAGCACGGCGGCAACGTCGGCGGGGGCCGTGATTTCGATTTCCGCCTGCAGCGACGAACCGATGGCACCGGATACCCGCACCTCTTCGATGGCCTTCTGCACGTTCGACCGGACTTCACGCAGTGTGTTCCAGCGAGCCTGCAAGGCCTCGCCGTCGGCAACTGCGGGGAGATCATGCCAGGTGTGCAGGAATACGCTGTCCTGCTGATTGCCGGTAAGCCAGCCGAATGCTTCTTCGGCAGTAAACGACAGGATCGGCGCCAGCAGTTGCACAAGGCTGTGGGTGATGTGATGCAGCGCGGTTTGTGCCGAGCGGCGTGCGGCTGAATCGACACCAGTGGTATAGAGGCGATCCTTGAGGATATCGAGGTAGAACGCGCCCAGCTCTTCCGAGCAGTAGGCGGTCAGCTCCTGCACTGCATGGTGGAAGGCATAACGCTGATACAGCGCTTCGCCGTTACCGCCGGCCACTTCCGCCACCCGTGCCTGCAAGGCCTTGGCTTGTACCAGTGCGTAGCGGTCGATTTCCAGCAGTTGTTCTACCGGCAGCAATTGGGTCTTGGCGTCGAAATCCGACAGGTTGGCGAGCAGGAAGCGCAGCGTGTTGCGGATGCGGCGATAGGCTTCGGTCACGCGCTTGAGGATCTCGTCGGAAATTGCCAGATCGCCGGAATAATCAGTCGAGGCGACCCACAGGCGCAGGATGTCGGCGCCGAGGCTGTCGTTGACCTTCTGCGGTGCAACCACGTTGCCCTTGGACTTGGACATTTTCATGCCCTTGCCGTCGACCACGAAACCGTGCGTCAGCAACTGCTTGTACGGCGCATGGCCAAAGGTGGCGCAGCCGGTCAGCAGCGACGACTGGAACCAGCCGCGATGCTGGTCCGAGCCTTCCAGATACAGGTCGGCCGGGTAGTCGTCGTTATCGAGG
>CAZBWH010000144.1:0-3902 GCA_964495595.1 uncultured Burkholderiales bacterium
TCGGCATCTGCGACGGCAATATGCAGGAAGGCAGCTTCCGCGTTGACGCCAACGTATCGGTACGCCCGGTTGGCCAGCAGGAGTTCGGTACTCGCCGCGAGATCAAGAACCTCAACAGTTTCAAGTTCCTGCAGCAAGCCATCGACTACGAAGTGCAGTGGCAGATCGAGCAGATCGAGGACGGCAACAAGATCATCCAGGCAACCGTACTGTTCGACCCGGCCAGCGGCACCACGCGCATGATGCGCACCAAGGAAGACGCACACGATTACCGCTACTTCCCCGATCCGGATCTGCTGCCGCTGCACGTCAGCGAGGACTGGATAGAACGCGTCAAGGCCGGCCTGCCGGAACTGCCATCGGCGAAAAAAGCCCGCTTCAGCGAGCAATACGGCCTGTCGGCCTACGATGCCGGCGTATTGACCAGCAGCAAGGCGATGTCGGGCTACTTCGAAGCGGCAGTCGCCGCCGGCGCCGAAGGCAAAGCCACCGCCAACTGGCTGATGGGCGAAGTCTCGGCCACGCTCAACCGCGACGAAAAAGACATCACCGATTGCCCGATTGCCCCGGCCTCGCTGGCCGGCCTGCTCAAGCGCATCGCCGACAACACCATCTCCAACAAGATCGCCAAGGAAGTGTTCGCGGCGATGTGGGCGGGAGAAGGCGAAGCCGACGCGGTGATTGAAGCCAAGGGCCTGAAACAGGTGACCGACAGCGGCGCCATCGAAAAAATCATCGACGAAGTGCTGGCCGCCAACGCCGCAATGGTCGAGGAATATCGCAGCGGCAAGGAAAAAGTGTTCGGTGCGCTGGTCGGCCAGGCAATGAAAGCCAGCAAAGGTAAAGCCAATCCGGCGCAGGTCAACGAATTGCTGAAGAAAAAGCTGGCAGGCTGATTGCCGGAGCAGACCGGCAAGGCCTGACCCCACTCAGGGCATCGCCCTGCAAGGCAATACCAGAGCGGCCTGCAGCCTTGCCTGCAGGCCGCGTCCATATTGGGCTGCAGCCCGGTCTATAAATCCAGCTTACCCTGCACCAGCGGGCTGGCCACCGGCCGTACCCGCGCAAATGCCAGCAGCTCCGCCAGCCGCGCGCCCTTGTTGCGCAAATCCTGAAACACTGCCTCGCCCAGCAGCACGTAATACCACGGCAGGTCGCTGCGATGTTGTGGCGGCAAGGCATTGATACGTTCGCACCAGGTCTGCGCCGCTTTCAGCTTGCGCTGCACATTGGGGTTGTTGACGTCGCGCTGCGCCTTGGTTTCCACCAGATACACCGCGTCGGCGGCGCGCAGCAGGAAATCCGGCGAATAGAACGCCGGCAGGCCATCGTCCTTCACGTAGCGCAAGCGGGCGAACGTGTGGCGGGTTTCGCTGATCTTGCAGAACGCCAGCACACTGCCGTCAACGCTGGCCCACTCGATGAATGCTTGTTCCAGCCCGCCGTTGCGCGCCGGCCAGCCTTGCCGTTCGTAGATACATTTATTGACTTCGATCGAGTGTTTTTCCTGCAGCAGCAGGCGCGGCACTTCCGACAGATGGCGGTGCTTCACTTCCAGCCCACCGACCTCGGTCTGTTCTTCGGCCTGCAGCAAAGCCACGGCAAACACCTTGGTAATGTGATCGACCAGCGGCTGCAACAGCAACAAGCGCCAGTTTTCATCCACCAAGGGCTCGAAGGCTTCGCCAAATAGCGGCTCGCGGATGTAGTCGTCGATCCAGCCAGCCAGTTCGGCGGTATTTACCTGCAGATAAGGTGTGGCCAGATGGCTGGCGATGCGATTATTGCCCTTGTGCGGTAGCGGATTGCTCAATGCCTGGCTGATGCGGCGCGTCAGCCGGGTCAGCAGATCGTTGTAGCCGGCCACGTTCATCACCGCGCCGTCCACCCGATAGTCGCCAAACAGCGTCTGGCTTTGCAAATCCTGCGAGGTGAACACATCGCCCTTGCCCAGCATCGCCGCCAGCTCGCTGCGGGCCAACGCGGTAAACGGCGGCAGGCTGGCCACGTCCAGCGCCTGATGTTCCAGCCACTGCTCGGCCTCGCGCAGGATGAACGGAATGGCGAAATCGAATTGCGCGAAATCGTCGCGCAGCCCCACGCTCAACAAATCGCCGGTGCTACTGGTCGTGTCACTGGCTTCGCTAGTGATACCGGCCAGGCCTTCGGCCATCAGCTCGTCGTAAAACGACTGGAACGCCGGATGTTCGATGATGGTCAATACGTCGATCAGGTTGTTCGGCTCCTGCCCGACTTTCAGCCGCTCGCGGTTGTCGCGCTTCAGCTCGGCATAGTCGGCCTCACGCCACATCAGCCGCAAACCCCGGCCAATCGTCTGTTCCAGCAGAATCTGCGCCTGCGATGAGCGCAGCGGCACAATCACGCAGACATTATTGACGTCGAAGCCCTCGCGCAGCATCAGCACGCTGACAATCACCCGTGGCGTGGCATGGGCATCGACATTGAACAGCCGCTCGCGCAGCGGCGCCCAGTCCTTGTCGCCCAGCTCGGCTTTCTTGCCGCTGTCCACCGTCAGCACTTCGTCGTCGGCCAGCCCCTCGTCCTGCAGGAATTGCGCCACCAGCGGCGATACCGTCGTGTCTTCGCACACCACCAGCATTTTCGGATAGCGCTGCGGGTCGATGCGGGCAAAATCGGCTTCCAGCTTTTTCAGCTTGGCCAGGCCGGCACGCAGCATGATGCGCTGGCCGTCGCTCAGTGTCGGGTTGCCGTCGGCGTCACGCTCCGATTTGAATTCCAGCGGCAGCGCACCAATTTCCTTGCGCCGGTCCAGCACCAGCGATTTGACCAGGCCGGCGGCCATCGCCGTTTTCAGGTCAAAATCGACGATGATGTGCGGGAAATACAGCTTGCGCTTGTTCTTGCCGCTGCCCACGTCGTTATAGGGTGTGGCGGAGAAATCCAGCTGCAGAAAACGCCGGCCCTTGGGCGCGGCAATCAGGCTCAGGCTTTTCTGCCATTCCACCTCGGTGACTTCGCCTTCGCGCTTGAAGTCGTGAATGTGGTGCGCCTCGTCATTGAACACGCACAGCTCATTCAGGCCAGCCAGATAATCCAGCACATTGCCGCGTGCGTAGCGCCGGTCGAGCACCTCCAGACTGTTGCCAGCCGCTTTGCCCGGCGTCAGCGGCAGCAGCCCGGCAATGATGTCCTTTGGTTCACTCAGCGCGCCCGGCGCGGCCATTTCCAGCTCATCCGGGTCTTCTGGCGTATCGCTGAGCAAATGCCAGTTACAAATGGCAATCAGCCCGTTGCCAGTGGTTTTCAGGCCGATTTCTTCCTTGCGGCAGACATTGCCACGCACAAAGCCGAACACCCGCTCGCGTTGCGGTTCGGGGATGAACAACTCGGCGTAGCGCGCCACATCCGAGCTGGCAAAATCGCGCTGGCCGGCGCTCTCCTTGCCGAGAAACGCATCCAGCAGCCGCTCGTAGACAATCAGCCCCGGTGCCACGATCAGAAACTGGCGGGTAAAACGCGCATCGTCGATGCCGGCTTCCAGCGCCGCCGTCTTGTTGAGCAATTGCCAGATCAGCAGCGCCTGCAGCACCCAGGTCTTGCCAGTGCCGGTGGCCATTTTCAGGCAATATTTCGGATGCTGATGTTTGCTCTGGCCCACCTCGGCCAGCCGCGCGCCGACCAGCAACGCATCCGACGCCACCTGTCGGTACAAAGCCGACAGCGAATCGGCAGCCAGCACCTCATGCGCAACAATCGTATTCAGAATCGCCTGCCGCTGGCCGGGGTGAAAATTCAGCTGGCTACGCATCGCCATTGCCTCGGCGCCAAACCACCAGTGCAGCAACTCCGCCGTGGTCGGCGTTACCAGCTCGAAAATATCCGCCGTGCCGTCTTCCAGCCCGATGCACAGGCTCTGGGTT
>CAZBWH010000145.1:0-3858 GCA_964495595.1 uncultured Burkholderiales bacterium
AGTCGTATAACCAGGATGGCTCCGGCATCTACGCCCAGCGCTTTTCCGCTGACACGACCACCGCCACCCAGGCCGACGCCGTGCTCTACCGCTTTGCCAAACTCAACGGCAACTATTTCTACACCGCCAACCCGGTCGAAGTCCAGTCTATCCAGGACAACTACCTCGATATGATGCGGTTTGAGGGTTATGCCTTCAATTGTCTGTCGGGCAAGGGCAAGGCGGTGTATCGCTATGCCTTGCTGGACAATGGCGGCGATGGCGGCGGTTATTTCTTTACCGCCGATGCCGGCGAGCGGGAATATGCCGCGCAGCATCCGGAAAGGTTCCGCGCCGAAATTGTGGAAGGTGGGGTGCAGCAACCGGCGTTTTATGCGGCGGCGGATGGCGATACGAGCGCCACGCCGGTATACCGGCTGACAAACAGCCTGGGCGGCTATCTGTTTACCGCCAGCGAAGCGGAAAAGAACGCCGCCGTCAGCCAGTATGGTTATACCTACCAGCAGGTGGCCTTCAAGGTGCCGACCGCCGGCACGCCCAAGGGCTTTGTGCTGGCAGCGGCAGCGGCAGAGAACCAGTTTGCCAATGAAAACCCGACCAACGTGAACGGCGTAATGCGGATTGGCGACACCAGCGGCACGGCCAGCGTGAACTGGAGCGTGGCCGGCAAGGGCGCCGGGGCCGAAGATTTCAGCAGCGCGCTGGGCGGCACGCTGTGGTTTTCTGCCGGGCAGACCTCGCAAACCATCGAGCTGAAATTTGCCGGCGACAGCGTGACCGAGCCCGACGATCGTTTCAGCGTCAACCTGAGCAATGCGTCGGGTGGGCAGATTCTGGTGGGGAGCATGGACGGGAAGATAATGGATGACGATAAGCCCGCCTACTATGCATTCGGCCAGACAGCTCCGTGGCAAGTCCTCGAAGGCAACGCCGGCTCGATTACGCCCATGAAAGTTGAGGTGACTCGCAGTGGCAACACCGCAGCGGCCAGCAGCGTGAAATGGAACGTCCAGCCCACCGGATCACAGCCGGCGGAAGCGGACGATTTTGACGGTGGCCAGTTTCCCTCCGGCACACTCAGTTTTGCCGCAGGGCAAACCAGTCAGATTCTCCAGGTGCCTATTGCCGGCGACAGCGACTTTGGCAATGACGAAGATTTCGCCGTTACCCTGCAAGACAGCGATGGCGCTGTGTTGGCTACGATCAACGGCACCATTCGCCACGACGATGGCGTCAAGAAGAAGGACGGACAGAAGGATGAATCCGCTTACGATGACTGGCTGCATCCTTCCGGGGTGGCCGGGCCGGACTGGCTGGGGCTGCATGGGGACTCGGGTTGGTGGGGCTGATCGGCCACGGGGTGGGCGAACTGTTTTTTGAACCGGTCGCGTGCCTCGCGCGACTCAGGGATGGATGCATGCAATGAAAGTGGACGAACCGGCGGCGGTGGCGTTGCTGCTGCGGCTGGTGCAGCAGGATGAAGCCGCACTGCTGGCGCTGCACCGGCTGTTTGCCCGCAGGATTTATGCGTTTGCCCTGAATCGGCTCGATGACCACGATGCGGCGGAAAGCATTGTGTCCGATACCCTGTTTGAGGTGTGGAATCATGCCGGGCGTTTTCGTGGCGAATCGAAAGTGTCGACCTGGATTCTGGGCATTGCGCATTACAAATCGCTGACTGCCTGGCGGCAGCGGGATGTGGCCCACGATGACATTGCCGATCATCTGGATTCGTTTGCAGATCAGGGGCCGCAAGCCGACGACTGGCTGGCCATGCAGCAGGACAGGCAGCAGGTTGATAGCTGTGTGCAGCGTTTGCGGCCGATGCACAAGGAGTGCGTGTTGCTCGCGTATTACGAGGAATGGGGCGTGGGCGAGATCGCAAGTTTGCAGGGTGTGCCCGACAATACTGTCAAAACCCGGCTGTTTCACGCCAGAAAACAGCTCAAGGATTGCCTGGCCCGCCTGGCGATCAGGAGATGAATCATGCAGCAAGCCGAACAGGCCCGACAGCGATTTCAGGCGCTTGCGCCGTGGTATGTCAATGGCACTGCCAGCCAGGCAGATCGCGATTGGATGGAGCAGTATCTGGCGGCGCATCCCCAGGCACAGCGCGACATTGACTGGCAACACCAGCTTGCGCTCAGTCTGCACGCCGAGGTTGAGTCGTTCCCCGCCGATATCGGCCTCGCCCGGCTGCAGTCGCTGGTCAGGCGGCAGCGAGCGGCTTCGGCCCAAAGCTGGCTGCAGCGCTGGCTCGACCGGATTCCTTCGCAATGGCTGGCCCCGGCATTGGCGACGGCAATGGTGCTGCTGGTGGTGCAGGGAGGGGTGATGGGGGGGCTGCTGCTGCGCCAGCCGCCGGTTGAGCCGGTGGCCTACCGCGCCATCGGCGCTGCGCCGGGCAACTATCTGCGCGTCATGTTCCGGCGCGATGCTACCGAAGGCGCGATCCGGCAAGCCTTGCTGCAGCACGCCGCGACCCTTGCGGCGGGCCCTAACCAACTGGGGGAATACTGGATCGATGTTCCGGCCGACCGGCAGGCTGCCTTACAATCGGCGCTGCAGCGCGGTGGCCTGATTGAAATGGCCGCAGTCGATTCATCCTTGCCTGTTAAAGAATGATGCCATCCCCCAAAAATCTGGCCCGTTTCTCCCGCTTGGTAATGGTTGCCTGCCTGTATCGGGCCGGCCCGATACACGCCGACCCGCTGCGCACCGCACTGGTGATCGGCAACGCGGGCTATGCTGTGGCACCGCTGAAAAATCCGGTTGCCGATGCCCGTTCGGTGGGTGACGTGCTCAAGTCACTCGGGTTTCAGGTCACCCAACTGGAAAACGCCAGCCAGGCGCAAATGCAGACCGCCAGCCGCGATTGGCTGCTGGCCTCACGCAATGCCCAGGTCCGGCTGCTGTATTTTGCCGGCCACGGGGTGCAGATCAAGGGACGCAATTACCTGCTGCCCGTTGATATCCGCTCGCTGTATCCGCCCGACGAGATCAGCAGCAACGCCACCGATCTCTCTTCGCTGATCGAGCGATTGGCCCTGTTTGACCAGGGGGTCAACCTGGTCGTGCTCGACGCCTGCCGCAAGGCACTACCCGGTACCCGCGGGCCGATCGGCTCGCTTCCGTCCGGCCTGGCCAGCCAGCCTGCGCCCAACGGCACCTTGGTCGCCTATTCCACCGCCCCAGGCGCACTGGCCCAGGATGGCCAGGACAGCACCGGCAGTGTGTACACCCGCAATCTGGTTCAACTGATGAAAACCCCCGGCCTGCCGGTTGAAGACTTGTTCAAGCTGGTGCGTATCGCCGTCGTCCAGCAAACTCAACGCAAACAGGTACCCTGGGAAAGCAGCAGCCTGATGGGCGAATTCTGCCTCAGCCAGAGCAGAAGCCATGTCTGCGGCCAATACAACTCTACCGACCTCGTCCGCCCCAGTTCGGCAGTGCTGGCCCGCTAAGCTGACCGGCGCTCTGCAGGCTATTTCAGGTGTTTAATCCCACGTCACCTGCAAATGGCACCACATTGCGTGGCTGATTCTCGTATTGAGTTCTTGCAGAACGGCCAATGGCTGATTTCGCAGCGTACCAAGCCTGGTGCCGGATCGGATGTGTGATTGGCTGAAAGCACATGAATCAGTCTTGCTCGGCGGTAAAGTCCAACCCGGTTTTGCACAAGACAGGTCAGGCCATGTGCAGTCTGATGTTGGACTAAGTCCAGCTTTGACTGCGCGTGAGCAATGGATGTGGTTGCAAAACAATCAGCGGCCTTATGCACGACGTATCCTGGTCTTGTACCAAACGGCCAGGCTCTCATCTTCAAGCGCGTAGTCTCCGTACGTCGCCCGCCACACC
>CAZBWH010000146.1:0-3821 GCA_964495595.1 uncultured Burkholderiales bacterium
CGGCGTTCGACCTCGACCTGAGCCTGGCGCTGGGCCAGTTCCGCCTTGAGCCGCAGTAACTGCGGTGCCCGTTCCAAGGATCGGGACAAGTCTGCAGCGTTGATTGACGGCAGCCGATCGACCACGCCCTGTACCTGATTGAAACGGGGCACCGTGCTTCCCCACAGGCTGGCCAGGTGCTGCCTGGCGTTTTCCTGCTCAGCCTGCGCCCGCGCCAACTCCAGCCGGATAGTGGATTCGGCAACTCTTGCTTTGGTTTCGTCGATTGGTGCGATGGCCCCGGCTTTGACTTGGCGTACAGTGGCATCGCTCGCGCGTTGCGCCAGGGTTAAGGATTGCTGCAGCAAGCGAACTTGTTCCTGCGCCACCAAAACATCGTGGAAAGCCACATAGGTATTGGCCGTGATCTCGTTGCGCTTCAGCGCCAAATCGGCGCTGGCCAACTGCTGATCACTTTCGGCGACCGCAATACGCGCGCCGCGCTTGCCGCCCAGTTCCAGCGGCTGATTGAACTGGATGGTGGTGGTGCGATAGGTTTTGTCGAGATCTTCGATAAGGGTCGAGAACTCGGGATTGGGCAAAACACCGGCCTGAGCCAGCGAGTGGGTGGTGGCATCGACTTCCCGCGATGCCGCACGCAACTCGGGATGTCCGTTCAACGCCAGATTCAGGGCTGTCGCGAGCGATAATTCTCCGGTCGGCTCGATCGCAATCGGCGGCCCCATCGAAGTGTCAGCAAACAGAAATGCGGGGTGTAACAGACAGACCGCCACCCCAAGCGGCAACAACAGCGTGCGCATTGAATTCTCCAGTCGGAAACGACAAGGAATCCGGCGCAACAACCCGGAGGCTGGCTGATAGTCAGAACATCATCGGGAATTCGCGCCGGATTCAGCCAAGCAGGCTGGAGCGGTGCATCGGCGGGCGCAAGGGATGGGCTAGCGCCGGATCGGGCAGGATGAACAGATTGTCCGGTAGGATTGTACTGCCCACATCCATGGGCAAAACAGCCGCTTGTTGCGGCAACGCCTTAGCGGGCGCTTGCTGACAGGCGCCACAATCGGCATGTTTGGACGAGGCGTCTTTTTTGCTGGTTTTGTCAGCGCTGGAGCCCGCCTGGTCATGATGCTGGTGTTCATGGTGACCAAAATGCGCGGCAGCAGCACCGGTTTCATGCTGACAATACTCCCCCGCAGCCACGTACGACCACGTGAACGGCAGCAATAGCATCAAAATGAGAATCAACCAGCGTTTCATGGAGTAGATTATACAAGTGGCGCGTTGAATTACAATTGCCGGCGCTGGATTCTTTTCCGCAAACCAGCGCCAGTGGCGAAGGCTTACACCCGCGCGGGGTAAAAACTATTTTGCCGGCCGATTCATCTGGTTCTGCCAGTTCTGCCGCCACATCATCTGATCCATCATGTTCTGCTGTATACCCATACAGCCTTGCAACATCTGCTGTCGACGGTTCATGGCCGGCATTGAATCGTCTTTCGGATTCCACCAACCCATCATATGTCCCTTGCCGCCCATCATGTGGCCTTGATTGCCCATCATGTGCTGTCCGCCACCCATGCAACAGGAACCACCTGCAGTGCCGCTGTCCTTGCTGCCCCCCATCATCATGCCGCAGCCGGGCATGCTATCGGTGCCATGCATCCATTTCATGCCGTCCTGCATGGCAGTCCAGTGCTCTTGCATCAGGCGTTCGCGTTCTTTCGGGTCTTTGCTTTGCTGGATTTTAGTCATCTGCTCCTGCATCAGCTTCATATGCGCTTGCATTTTTTCCATGTATTGCTGGTAGGCTTTTTCCTGCTCTGCCGGTGTTGGCGTTTTATCGGCTGCCAGCGATACAAAGGAATAACTCAGGGCAACAGCGGTCACGGCAGCTATCAGGTATGGCTTCATCACACTCTCCTTAGATTAGGACATCGTTGATACAGGGACTTCATACATAGAAAAGTTTTGCATGAGTTGAGCAGAGCTGGCCGCCCGGCTCATCAACGCCGCAGCAGGCGCAAGCCGTTGAATACCACCAACAGACTGGTGCCCATGTCGGCGAACACCGCCATCCACATGCTGCCGTAGCCAGTGAGGGTCAATGCCAGAAATATGGCTTTGATGCCCAGAGCCAGGGTGATGTTTTGTTGCAGGATGGCGGCAGTATCACGTGACAACTGGACGAAACGGGCGATCTTGCGCAGGTCGTCATCCATCAACGCCACATCGGCGGTTTCAATCGCGCTATCGCTGCCGGCGGCCCCCATGGCAAAGCCGATGTCCGCACGAGCCAAGGCTGGCGCGTCGTTGATGCCATCGCCGACCATGCCGGTGGTTTCACTCCGAGCCAGTAGCGCCTCGATGGCCTGCAACTTGTCGGCAGGCAACAAATTGCCCCTGGCTTGATCGATACCCACCTGCTTGGCGATGGCCGCTGCGGTGTGGGGATTGTCGCCGGTCAGCATCAATGTTTTGATGCCCAACGCGTGTAACAGGGCAATCGCCTCCCGACTGCTGTCTTTGACCGTATCGGCCACGGCGAACAGTGCTAGGACCTTTGTTTCGTCGCACAGCAGCACCACGGTTTTGCCCTGTTGCTCCAGCGGGAACAAGATCTGCTCCAACGCTGGCGAGCAGAATCCCAAATCTTCCACTAGCTGATGGTTGCCCAGATGATAGCGATGCCCGTCAATCTGGCCGCGGGTACCACGTCCCGGCAAGGCTTCAAATTGCGTTACCTCCAGGGTTGCAATCTGATCCGCTTGCGCTTGGCGGGCGATGGCTTGCGACACCGGATGATCGGAACGGGCGGCCAGACTGGCGGCGATTGAGCGCAGCAGCGGCACCTCGCAGTCGGCAATCGGCTTGAAATCGGTTTGCGCTGGCTTGCCATGGGTCAGCGTGCCGGTTTTATCCAGCGCCAGCCAGGTCAGTTTCCGCCCTAGTTCCAGATAAACACCGCCCTTGATCAGGATACCGTGGCGCGCAGCGGCCGCCAGCCCGCTGACTACCGTGACTGGCGTGGAGATGACCAACGCACAGGGGCAGGCAATCACCAGCAATACCAGTGCCCGGTAGATCCAGTCGAACCACGCGCCGCCTAAAAATAGTGGTGGCAGCAAAGCGACCGCCAGCGCGATGACAAATACGGTCGGGGTATAGATGCGTGCAAACTCGTCGACAAAGCGCTGTGTCGGTGCCCGCGCGCCTTGCGCCGCTTCCACCGCATGAATGATGCGGGCCAGCGTGGTGTTGCCGGCCAGCGCCGTGACCCGATATTCGAATGACCCGGATTGATTGACCGTACCGGCAAAGATCGTGTCCCCGACGGCTTTATCGACCGGCAGGCTTTCACCCGTAATCGGCGCCTGATCGACACTTGAATTGCCACTGAGAATGACGCCATCAAGTGGGATTTTTTCTCCGGGGCGGATTCGGACAATGGCATCGATTGCAACCTGTTTGGCATCGACACTCAGCCAGCCCCCATCTGGCTGCTGAACCGTGGCCTTGTCCGGCGCCAACTGCATCAGCGAGCGAATGGCATTACGCGCGCGATCCAGCGACATCGCTTCAATACGTTCCGCCACCCCGAACAAGAACATGACCATTGCCGCTTCCGGCCACTGGCCAATCAGCAGGGCGCCGGTTACGGCAATGCTCATCAACGCATTGATGTTGAGATTCAGATGACTTAGCGCAATCCAGCCTTTTTTATAGGTACCCAGTCCCCCTGAAACTACCGCCAGCAGCGCCAACACCATGGTTGCCCATGTCGGCGCCAGATGCAGCCACTCGATGGTTTCCGCGCCGAGCGC
>CAZBWH010000147.1:0-3768 GCA_964495595.1 uncultured Burkholderiales bacterium
CGGTGAGTGGCATGTTCGGCGCCGCCGCGGCCGGCGGCGTGTATGTGCCGGTCAACCCGCTGCTGAAAGCGGAACAGGTCGGCTACATCCTGCAGGACTGCAATGTGCGCGCGCTGCTGACGTCGAACGAGCGGCTGGCGACGCTGCGCGACGCGCTCACCCACTGCCACGATCTGAAAACCGTGGTGGTGATCGACCTGAAGCCGGATACCGCGCCGATTGCCGGCGTACAGCTGCTCGACTGGCAGACGCTGCTGCAAAGCCCTGCGGCCGCACCGCACCGCTGCATCGACGGCGACATGGCGGCGATCCTGTACACCTCCGGCAGCACCGGCAAGCCCAAGGGCGTGGTGCTGTCGCATCGCAATATCGTCGCCGGCGCCGAATCGGTGGCCGAATACCTGCAAATCGACAGCAATGACCGCTTGCTGGCGGTATTGCCGCTGTCGTTCGATTACGGCATGAACCAGCTCACCACGGCCTTCCTCAAGGGCGCGACGGCAGTGCTGCTGAACTACCTGTTGCCGCGCGACATCGTCAATGCCTGCGCGCGCGAACAGATCACCGGGCTGGCCTGCGTGCCGCCGCTGTGGGTACAGCTGGCGCAACTGAGCTGGCCGGCCGAGGCGGCGCAAAGCCTGCGCTACTTCACCAATTCCGGCGGCCACATGCCGTCGGCGACGCTGGCCGCGCTGCGGCAGGCACTGCCAGACGCCAAACCGTATCTGATGTACGGCCTGACCGAAGCGTTCCGCTCCACCTATCTGCCACCGGATCAGGTCGATGCGCGACCCGATTCGATGGGCAAGGCCATCCCCAACGCCGAAATCATGGTGCTGCGCGAAGACGGCAGTGTGTGTGCGCCGAACGAACCGGGTGAACTGGTGCACCGTGGCGTACATGTGTCGCTGGGTTACTGGAACGACCCGGCCAAGACGGCAGAGCGTTTCAAGGTGATCCAGGCGCGCCAGTCCGGGCTGGTGATGCCGGAAGTGGCGGTCTGGTCCGGCGACACGGTGCGGATGGACGAAGAAGGATATCTGTACTTCATCAGCCGTCGCGACGAAATGATCAAGACTTCCGGTTATCGTGTCAGCCCGACCGAAGTCGAAGAAGTGGTCTACGGCACCGATCAGGTGGGCGAATGCGCCGCGTTCGGTGTTGCGCATCCGCAGCTGGGCCAGGCAATTGTGGTGGTGGCCAGCGCCAAGCCCGGCGCCAGCGTCGATCCGGCGGCAGTGATCGCCCATTGCAGGAAACACCTGCCGTCGTTCATGGTGCCGCACCATGTCGATGTACGCAGCGGCAGCCTGCCGCGCAATCCGAACGGCAAAATCGACCGCAAACTGCTGGCCGGCGAGCTGGCCCATATTTTCGAGCAAGCCTGAATGAGCACCAAACCCACCCACGCACCGATCCTGTTTCCCGTTGTTGATGGCGAACTGCAGATTGGCGGCATCCCGGTCAGCCGTCTGGCCGCTCGCGTCGGCCAGACGCCGTTTTACGCCTATGACCGGCAGCTCTTGAGCCGGCGCGTTGCCGAACTGCGCACCACGCTGCCGGCCGGTATCGAGCTGCATTACGCGATGAAGGCCAACCCGATGCCAGCAGTGGTGCAACACATGGCCGGGCTGGTCGACGGGCTGGACGTGGCGTCCGGCCGCGAATTGCGCGTGGCGCTGGATAGCGGAATGAATCCTGCCAATATCAGCTTCGCCGGGCCGGGCAAGAACGAGACCGAGCTGACCCAGGCGGTCGCGGCTGGCATCGTCATCAACGTCGAATCGCCCACCGAGCTGCAACGACTGGCGCAGATCGGTAACACGCTCGGCCTGACGCCGAAAGTGGCGATCCGCGTCAATCCGGATTTCGAGCTGAAATCGTCCGGCATGAAAATGGGCGGCGGGCCCAAGCAGTTCGGCATCGACGCCGAACAGGTGCCGCAGGCGCTGGCGCAGATCGGGCAGCTGGGGCTGGCGTTCGAAGGTTTCCATATCTTCAGCGGCTCGCAGAACCTCAAGCCGGAAGCGTTGATCGAAGCGCACGACCTGACCTTCGAACTGGCATTGCGGCTGGCGCAACATGCACCGTCGCCGGTGAAAACGCTGAATATCGGCGGCGGCTTCGGCATCCCCTATTTCCCCGGCGAAACCCGGCTCGATCTGGCGCCGGTGGCGGCCAATCTGGCAGCCAAACTACCGGCGGTACGGGAACAGCTGCAGGGTGCGGCGATCGTGATCGAACTCGGCCGTTACCTGGTCGGCGAAGCCGGCGTTTACGTCAGCCGGGTGATCGACAAGAAAGTCTCGCGCGGCCACCGCTACCTGGTAGTCGATGGCGGATTGCATCATCACCTGTCGGCATCGGGCAACTTCGGTCAGGTGATCCGCAAGAACTACCCGGTGATGATCGGCAACAAGGCCGCCGCCGGGCAGCCCACCGAGCAGGTATCGGTGGTCGGCCCGCTGTGCACGCCGCTGGACCTGCTGGGCGACAAGATGGAACTGGCCGCGGCCGAGATCGGCGATCTGGTGGTGCTGTTCCAGTCCGGTGCTTATGGTTTTACCGCCAGCCCGACGCGTTTTCTCAGCCATGCCGAGCCGGTTGAAGTGCTGGTGTAAGCCACAACAGAATTTTGATTGTTTACAGGAAATGACATGACCGCATTGTGTGGCTGGATCGGTGACGCACTCAGCGCACCGGAGACCACTCTCGCCAGCATGGGCCAAAAGCTCGGTGGTGCCAATCTGCAACGCAGCGCCATTCACGCACCGCAGGGTGCGCTGCTGACCGCGGCGCTACGCCAGGCGCCGGCCATCGCCAGCGACGGTGTCTTGCACGCCAGCATCCTTGGCAACCCTCAATTTGCCGACGCCGCACTGCGGCAACTGGCGCAGCAACAGGGACCAGCCGCCGCGCTGCTGGCCGGTTACCGGCAATACGGTGCCAAGGTGCTGCAGCAGCTGCACGACCGTTTCTGCGTCGTGGTGCTCGACCTGGCCAGCAACAAGGCGCTGCTGGCGGTCGACCGCTTCGCCTCGATCAATCTGGCGTATTGCCGGCACAACGGCTCGCTGGCGTTTGCCACCAGCCTCAAGGCACTGACCGCGCATCCGGCGCTGCCGCATGAGGTGGACCCGCAGGCGATTTACCACTACCTGTATTTCCACATGATTCCCGGCCCCGGCACCATCTACCGCGACCAGCAGCGACTGCAGCCGGGCGAATGCCTGTTGTGGCAGAACGGCGATATCCGGCTGGAGCGCTACTGGCAGCCGGTATTCGAAGAACACCACAGCCGGCCGTTCGACGAACAGAAAGCCCGTTTCATCGAGCTGCTGCAACAAGGCGTCAAGGATGCGGCTGCCGGAGCCGAGACCGGCTGTTTCCTGTCCGGCGGCACCGACAGCTCGACCATTGCCGGCATGTTGACCCGTGTCACCGGCAAGCCGGCACGCACCTTCTCGATCGGCTTCGAAGCCGAGGGTTACGACGAGATGGAATTCGCCCGGCTGGCGGTGAAACAGTTCGGTACGCAACACACCGAGTATTACGTCACCCCGGACGACGTGGTGGCCGGCATTCCGCTGATTGCCGCCAGCGCCGATCAGCCGTTTGGCAATTCGTCGGCGGTGCCGGGCTTTTTCTGCGCACTGAAGGCGCGTGAAGCCGGCATCGAGCGCATGCTCGGCGGCGACGGCGGCGACGAGTTGTTCGGCGGCAATGCCCGTTATGCCAAACAGCGCGTGTACGAACATTACGCGCGGG
>CAZBWH010000148.1:0-366 GCA_964495595.1 uncultured Burkholderiales bacterium
ACCAGCTCGCGGCACAGCTGCATGACCTCTGGCTGCAGCAATACCACGCGAGCCAACGTAACGGCCCTTATCAATACGATGCGGCCGATTCAGGTCTGCGTGCCCTTAAAAACACCTGTCTGGCATACCTGATGAAGGCTGCCAGCGATGATGTGCGCCAGCTCTGCCTGCAGCAGGCAGCCTGCGCCCAGAATATGACCGACAGTCTGGCCGCCCTTACTGCGTTAACCCAGTGCGACTGCCCGGAAAGACAGACTGCACTGGAAACCTTCTATGCCCGCTGGAAGGATGAACCGTTAGTAGTCGATAAATGGTTGTCGCTACAAGCCAGCTCGACCTTGCCCAACACGCTGGAACATATACGAC
>CAZBWH010000148.1:376-3695 GCA_964495595.1 uncultured Burkholderiales bacterium
GGCTGCCCATCCTGCATTCCAGCTGCGCAATCCAAACAAGGTTCGGGCATTGATCGGCATGTTTGCCCACGGCAACCAGGCATGCTTCCACGCCATGGATGGAGAAGGATATCGTTTTGTGGCCGACATGGTCTGGCAGATCGATTCACTGAACCCCCAGGTGGCCAGCCGCCTGGCAAGCGCATTCAACCGCTGGCGCAGGTTTGACCCTCAACGTCAGGAGCAGATGAAAGCACAGATGCTACGCTTGATGGACAAGGCCGATCTGTCTCCCGATGTGTTCGAGATCATCAGCAAGAGCCTCAATTAGGGACGCGCTGATTTTTTCGGCGAGCGGGATGAAGAGCAAGGAGTCCGGCGCACAGAAGGCGAGAAACATCACGAGAAATATCATATGGATAGGCGAGCTTTGAAGCGCCGCGCGACAGCAGCCGAGCCTGGCAAACGAAGCTTGCCTAGCGAATTGCATGCCTTGGGTGCGCAGCAATTCGCCCGCGCAGCCAATAAATCAGCGCTTCCTTAGCGCTGCCATGAAGTGATTGTTCAGCCTGCTGGCAGGCTGGTGAAAGTAATACCTCAGAAATTTGGATATGACTGTGCTATTGACTACATATGGAACCCAATTGACTTCCGGCTTTGGAGCCAGACCCATGCGAAACGCAACCATACTGCTCGTCGAAGATAACCCGGACGACGAAATGCTCGCCTTGCGGGCATTCAAGAAAAACAACATCACCAACGAAGTTATCGTGGCGCGCGATGGGGTCGAAGCACTCGATTACCTGTTTGGCCGCGGGCAGCATGAATCACGAGATCTGGCTCACCAGCCCTCACTGATCCTGCTTGATCTCAAACTGCCCAAAATGGACGGACTCGAAGTCTTGAAAGCGCTGCGGGCCAACGATCAAACCAAACTGATCCCGGTAGTGGTCATGACTACCTCAAAGGAAGAAGACGATCTGGTGCGCAGTTATGCCTATGGTGCCAACAGCTATATTCGCAAGCCGGTCGATTTCAATCAATTCATCGACGCCGTTCGCCAGGTCGGGCTTTACTGGCTCGTTCTTAACGAACCGCTTCCGACGCACTGGAGGTAGCTTTGTCTTCTCTGCGGGCTCTGCTGGTTGAGGATTCCGAGGATGATGCCTTGCTGGTACTGCTGCAGCTCAAGCGTGGCGGCTATCAGGTTCAGTATCGACGGGTCGACACGGCTGAAGATTTTCGCAGCGCGCTTCAGCAGTCTTGGGATGTGGTGATCTCTGACTACACCATGCCTCGGTTTTCTGGCGAGGCCGCGCTGGACATCTTCCGTGAGCAAGCGCTGCTTTGCCCCTTTATTGTCGTCACCGGCACTATTGGCGAAGAGTCTGCTGTCGCCCTGATGAAAAAGGGCGTGTCTGATTTTGTCCTGAAAACCAATCTGCCGCGGTTGCCGGGGGTCATCGAGCGTGAGCTCCGTGAGGCAGCCCTGCGTCGCGACAAGATGGACGCCGAAGAAGCTCTACGGGTTAGCGAGGAGCGATACAAGCTCGCCATGCAGGCCGCCAACGACGGCTTGTGGGACTGGAATATCCGTTCCGGCTACATTTACTATTCCCCGCGCTGGAAGGCCATGCTTGGATACGGCGATGACGAAATTGGCGATACTCCGGTGGAATGGCAGGAGCGGCTTCATCCGGACGAACGCGAGCAGTTTCGTGCCCGCCTGGTCAACTACTTCAAGCAGCTTACCCCGTGCTTCGAACTCGAACACCGGATTCGCACCCGTGATGGCAGTTATCGCTGGATGCTTACTCGTGGATTGGCCTTGTATGACGAGAACGGGCGCGCGTATCGGATGGCCGGGTCGCAAACCGATATCACCGAACGCAAGCGCACCGAAGAGCAGATGTTGCATGATGCGTTCCACGATGGCTTGACCGGGCTACCCAATCGTGCGCTGTTTACCGATTTGCTGGGCTTTTCCCTCGAACATCGCCATCGCAATCCGAATTACCTTTCCGCCGTACTGTTTCTCAATCTGGAGCGTTTCCGGTTCGTCAATGACAGTTTTGGCCACCGGATCGGTGATCAGTACCTGATTGAAATTGCCAACCGGCTTAGATCCATGCTTAGGCCAGGCGACGCTGCGGCAAGATTTGCCGGCGACGAATTTGCGATACTGATGGATGACGTCAGGGATCCAACTGAGGTCACCCGTTTTTCCGAAACGCTGCAAAGTGTCATTGCCCGCCCTCTCGGTTTGGGGGGGCACGAGTTTTTTCCTGGCTGTTGCATTGGCATTGTCTTCAATTCCCCGGATTACCGTTTGGCGGAAGACATGTTGCGCGATGCCGATACCGCGATGCACCGGGCAAAAAAGAAAGGCTCAGACAAGTTCGAGGTATTCAACCGCGATATGCACGCCAGTGCGCTAACCACACTGCAACTCGAGCACGAATTGCGACGTGCCGTCGAACGTCGTGAATTCATCCTCTACTACCAGCCGATCATCGATTTACGTTGTGGCCGTCTGGCAAGCTTCGAAGCCTTGGTGCGTTGGCAGCAGCCCACCGGCCGTCTTGTCGGCCCCGTTGAGTTTATCCCGTTAGCGGAAGAGCTTGGCTTGATCAATCAGATCGGTCGCCAGGTCATCGAAATGGCCTGCATGCAGATGGCGGCCTGGCAGATGGCCAACATCGCCAACCCACCGGTTCCGGTCAGCGTCAACCTGTCGGGTAAGCAACTGGGTCAGCCTGGCCTTGCTGATGAAATCGAGCAGGTCATCATGCAGTCCGGGCTGACGACCCCAAGCCTCAAGCTGGAAGTGACCGAAACCATGTTAATGGAGAACCCGGATATGGCCAGCGCCACCTTGGCGAGGTTACGTTCCCGGAACATCAAGGTGCTGATGGATGATTTTGGTACCGGATATTCCTCGCTCAGCTATCTTCATCGGTTTCCGAGCGACACCCTGAAAATAGATGGCTCGTTCGTCAGCCGGATGACTGAAAGCAAAGATGGTCGGGAAATTGTCCGCACTATCATATTGCTCGCCCATAATCTGGGCATGACCGTCATTGCGGAATGTGTGGAAACCCCACAGCACGTCCAGCTACTCAAGGAATTCGGCTGTGACTATGCCCAAGGTTATCATTTTGGCCGCCCGGAGCCGGTTGACAAGACCGAGCAACTGATTGTCGCCAATCCGATCTGGCAGCTTCCCTGAGAACGTATTGCTAGGTTGCGAAATATTGTTGACACACCGAATCGTGATGCGTATATTTCGGCCTCTCTGCAGCGACGCAGTCGCAGCGCGGTTAGCGGAAGTTAGTTAACT
>CAZBWH010000149.1:0-3683 GCA_964495595.1 uncultured Burkholderiales bacterium
TTTGCACCACCAGGATGAAACATATCGGGGAGCAATGAGCACCGTGATGACACGCAAATTCGATCATGCAGAAAGCGCCGCGCTGATCAAGCAGTTACGGGCGCTATTTAAGCATTGGCAGCTGTCCCCAGCGCAGCAGCTTGCCGTCCTGGCGCTTGGCGGATCGACAGATGCGGTACAGACAGACATTGACTGGCCAAGCGATTTGACCGGCGAGCATCTTATGCGTGCCGGGCATCTACTTGCTATCCATGCCTCCTTGCGCACCCTGTTTCCTGCAAATCCTGAACTCGCCTATAGCTGGATGCAAACAACCAACAATGCGTTCGAGGGTGCAACGCCGCTCGCCATGATCGAGACATCGGGAATGGCTGGCTTACTGACGATTCGCGCCTATTTGAATCGTGCTTTGGGATCATGACAATCGGAAGACTCAGAAACGAACGAATTTTAACGAAGTCCGTTCCTTTTCCCCGCCAGAATCAATCGCGCAAGAGTTTCGGCTGCCTACCGGTTTCGATAACATCGTTCATGCACGATAACAGTGCTCTTGTTACCGTGCATGAACTTGGTTATGGGGCGATGCGTTTTTCCGAAATGCGGCAGGCTCTGTTGGGGATTCCGGCGATTTATATGCTGGTCAGGCGGCTGGTATGGCTCAACATCGATAGTGCCGATAAAGCCCCTATGTCTTGAGCGTAGGGGGCAAACGCTACCACCCCGCCTTCAATGCCGATCATTTCGCGGAGAGAACTTACCGCTCAACTGGGTGCCATCGGCTAGCTTCACCAGAACCGCGATGGTGGCGTTTTCCGCTGAGGCAAACTGGCCTTCGCCTGTTAGCAGCGTACCTGTGGGAGTAAGATCGATGACTTCCTTCTTGCCATCCAGCAACACAATAGCCGCGCCACTCGCTTGGGCCAAGTCGACAGGTGCTTTGGTATCGGCACGCAGCGCATGGACGCGCAGTTGCCGAGGTTGCGCCACCAGTTCGATATAGTGCTGGCCGGACAGGCGCAGCCGGCCACCGTTTGGCGCGGGCAAGGCATCCTGAATTTTTTCCATGTCACCGTGTGCTTGTGCGTAGCCGGCGATGCAGGCCAACGCAAATGCCAGCCAGCGCCACTGAGCTTGTCTCATGTTCATTCCTTTTCCTTTTGCTTTGTATCAATTGGTTCAGCCGATTGGCCGGAACGCCTGCAACCGCGCCTGCATTTGTTCCCGGCCCAGCATTGCTACCAACCAGAAAACATCCTTTCCATTGACATCGGTCAGCAACGGATTGGCACCGCTCAGCAGCAGCAACGACACGCATTCCCAATCGTCCCGATACACCGCCCAGAACAACGGCCATTCGCCGTCGGTATTGCGCAGATCCGGTTGGGCGCCATGCGCCAGCAGAAAACGCATGGCATCAATTTTCTGGTTGTAGGTGGCCCAGAACAATGGTGTCCAGCCGTTATTGTCCTGGCAGTCGATGTCCGCGCCTTCCTTCAGCAGTGCTTCGGCGTTATCAAGGCGGCCAAAATATACGGCACGAAACAGCAAGGTATAGCCGCTTTCGTCCGCCTGATCTACCGCCCAGTTCCAGGTTTTCAGAGCAGAGACCAGGGTATCCGGCGGTTCAAATTGAAGCACCTGTACCAGTTGCGCCGGGGGCTGCCGGCAATTTTGATTTGGCACGGCGGGCTTATCGATTGTCATGTCAGCCTCATTGGCCAGCCATGCGGTAATTTCGGTCGTCCAATGGCCCAACCTGAATGGTCAAGGTTTGTGCCGCCGGCTTGCCATCCATCGTCACGACGGCAAATTTCAGTTGCTGGCATGAAAATCCAGCACCGTGGTATTGCCGCCAGCGGTAGTGCCCTTATGAGTATGCAAATACATTTTCTCGCCGGCGGACACTGGTATCGCCAACAGGCCAAGCAAAAGGTTGGCTATCGCATTGAAGCTGAGTTCCATTGGCCAATCTCCAATCATTATTGAATCAAACCCACCTGGTGAAATACGGCCGCCAGGTGGGGGACCTAAAAATCACTTCAGGGTAAAACGCACGGCTTGCACGGGTTTACCGGCAAGCGTGATCTGTGCCAGTACCTTGGTGCCAGCTCCAAGCTTGAACGTGCCTGTAGCTTCCAGCCGATCAGCGGCCGGTTGCAAAACCACGTCGGTTTTACCCGTAGCGGATAACAAGGTCAGGGTTGCACTGGCGCCTTTCACATCGAGAGGCTTGCCATGGTCGACGACATAAAGTGCCAAGCGGTCTGCCTTGGCGACCAACTCGTAGTTGATGTCCTTGACCTCGGTCACTACACCGCCATAGAGCGGCTTGCTGTCATGTGCATGAGCGTTATGCTTGCCGTCGTGGTTATGCCCCTGGTGCTCATCGGCAGCCACGGCATTCGAAATGCAGATGGCGCTGGTCAGCGTGACGAACAACATTGAAATCAATGGGTGTTTCATGGAGTTTCCTTTGCTTGTTGAGGGTGTACCAATGAGGTAGATGGAACAGGTGTGCTGGCTGGGTCGACATCACCTTCGTCGCGGCGATGCGCCAGGTGATACAGCACTGGCAGAACTAATAATGTCAGCATGGTTGACGACAGAATGCCGCCGATGACGACCGTGGCCAGCGGCCGTTGTACTTCGGCGCCGGTACCGGTCGCCAGCGCCATCGGTACGAAGCCGAGCGAAGCCACCAGCGCGGTCATCAGCACTGGCCGCAGGCGCGTCAACGCGCCTTCACGGATGGCCAGATCAAGCGGCCGCCCTTCCTGCAGCAGGCTGCGGATGAAGGAAATCATCACCAAGCCGTTCAGTACCGCAACACCGGACAAGGCGATAAACCCGACCGCCGCCGATATCGACAGCGGGATGTCACGCAACCACAGCGCGACGATGCCGCCGGTAAGCGCAAAGGGTATACCGGTGAAGACCAGCAAGCCGTCCTTGACATTGTTGAACATGACGAACAGCAAGGTGAACACCAGCAACAACGCTAGTGGCACAACGATCTGCAACCGTTGGGTGGCCGATTGCAGTTGCTCGAACTGCCCGCCCCAGGTGCTCCAGTAGCCGGCCGGGATTTTCACCTGCTGGCGGATCTGCCGTTCGGCATCGGCAACGAAGGAGCCGAGATCGCGCCCCTGAACATTGGCGCTGACTACGATGCGGCGCTTGCCGTTTTCGCGACTGATCTGGTTCGGGCCAGGAGCCAGCTCCAGTTCAGCCACTTCGGATAGCGGGATGTAATGAGTCGCGCCGCCCTCGTTGGCGCGCGGTAACGGAATGGGCAAGCGTTTCAACGCCTGCGGGTCGCTGCGTAGCGGTTCCGGCAAGCGCACCACGATATCGAAACGACGATCACCCTCAAACAGCGTGCCG
Source organism: uncultured Burkholderiales bacterium (assembly GCA_964495595.1). Lineage (GTDB taxonomy): Bacteria > Pseudomonadota > Gammaproteobacteria > Burkholderiales > SCOH01 > CALMFQ01. Next base: position 3,385 of record CAZBWH010000149.1, read on the forward strand.
GCCTGTTGGCCGCCAATGGCGGTGGACACTGCTTCTTGCACGTCGCCGATATTGAGGCCATAACGCGAAGTCTTGTCGCGATCGATCTGGATGCTCAACATCGGCAAGCCGGTGGTCTGTTCAACTTTGACCGCAGTTGCGCCCGGCACTCGTTGCAACACGGCGGAGACTTTTTCTGCAGTTGCATTGAGCACTTGCATATCGTCGCCGAACAACTTGACCGCCACGTCGCTACGCACGCCGGAAATCAGCTCGTTGAAACGCAACTGGATCGGCTGCGAGAACTCGTAGTTGCTGCC
>CAZBWH010000150.1:0-3653 GCA_964495595.1 uncultured Burkholderiales bacterium
AGTTGATAGCCGTCGGCAAAGCGCAGGCGGATGGGCAGGACGGTGGGCTGGGCGGTGGGCTGGGCGGGGGATGACATGGGGGCTCCTTTATGTTGTTGGGTCTTTGGTCTGTCGTGATTCGTGACGACGCCCCGGTCGCTTGGCGGCGGGGCGCTGGTGTTCATGAGTCGCGGGGGGGGGCTGCAAATTATGCGGCTCGCCACGATCGCTCAAGTCCACCAGGCTGCCAGCCATCCGGTGGCGAATCGGGCCAGTGCTATTGCATCCGGCCAAGGGATCAGAACGCGCCCATTACGCCAATCACGGCGCCATGGGTGATGTCTTTTACATCCTGCTTGGTCGTGCCGATGGTGAAATCCTTGGTGGTCAGCGCCTGCGAACGGATGCCAGCGGTCAATGCCAGAGATTTCAGCACCGCTCCCCTGTCGACCAGCGAATAACCCACCCCTACCTCGGATAGCAGATAGTCGGCATCCAGTGAAGGCAGGTTGGGGAATTTCCCTTTCAGGAATCCATAGCCTGCCGAGCCATACAGCAATACGCCGTTACCCAGTGGCGCCGAGCCACTCATGGAGAGTGTCGGGCCGGACCAGGTGTATTGGGTGCTCCCGAATGTCTGCTTCAGGCTCTTGTAACCTAGCGCAGCCCCCAGGCTGGGCAGCACATAGTAGCCCACGGCAACATCGGCTTCTTTCCTGCTGGCATCGCCGATTGTGGCAGTTGAACTCTTCAATTCGTATTTGGTTTCGGCCAGATAACTGCCCATCGCATACACATTACCCAAACGGACTTGTACGACAGGCGTGAACGCGACTTTTTGATCACTGTTATATTGAACAACAGAATTACCATCGACGTTCCAGCTTTCCCATGAATTAGCCCACGCCCGAACACCCGCGCTGATCCTGATCTCAGGATCGGCGGCCTGGGTAGTGTGAGCCAGCATGGCCAGCGCCAGGGAAGACAACAGCAGCCCGGCGGATTGTTTTGCTACTTTCAACATATGACGGAGCCTTTCTCATGCAATTAAATAACGGACAACAAACTTTTATACATCAATCATTTACATAAAAATTTACATAGGCGCGGCGATCACGTAATCGCGGGAGGCAGGTGCAGGCGCCGACGGCGCGTTGTTTCGCGCCATGCTGGTGAGCGATTCATTCAAACCCTTGATTTGCCGGTTCAGATCAGCGATTTCTGCTTCCTGAGTCTCGATCCGGCGGGCCAGCATATCGTTGTCCTTGATTTTCTGTTCACTGATCCTGATCCGCTCCTGCAGATCGAGCACTTCCTGCTGTTGCTTTTGCTGCGCCTGACTGCCCACCGCGCTTTGCTGCTGCACCTGTTCGATGCGCTTGAGCAAGGCATCACGCTCTGCCTCGAGCGAAGCCATGCTCTTGACCGAGACCATGTTTTTCTGCCGATCCTGATTGGCTTGCTCCAGTTGTTTGCTCAGCCCGGCGATCTGTTCCAGCAGCTTGGCCGAATCCGGTGCGCAGCCGGCAAAGCAGAATTCTCCGGTAAACTGGTTATAAGTGGCCGGCGTCTGAATCCGGCCAACCACGCGCAGCGATTCGTCTTCGACCCCCCGGCTTACCTGCTTGATCATCTGCTCGACCGACAAGCCTCGGCTCTGGATGTTGGCCAGCAGATGTTTCGTAAACAGGCCATTGCCATCGGCGCCGTCCGATGCCACCTCGCGGTCACGGGTGGCGTACATGATGATGCTGCCCCTGGGCTGCGACGGCGGCGCAGCCAGGCCATCGACCATGTTGACCCCACGCGACCGCCAGCGGCGGCTCCAGGGGTTGTTGCGGCAGGCGTCGAGAATGGCCAGGCTGAACTGGCTCTTGGCTTTTTCCAGATGATCCATGACGTACTGCACGTCCATGGCCTCCCAGGTTACATCCACCTCGCTCTTCAAGGCGGCGCGGGTCGGGATCAGATAATTCTGGCCACCAATCTGCATGCCGTGGCCGGCGTAATAGAAGAGGCTGACACTTTTTTCATCAAGCTTGCTGGAAAAGGCATGCACCACCTCGGTAAATTTGCGCTTGTCGCCAATATCGTAGACACACTGCGCATCAAACCCCAGCTGCTTCAGGGAATGGCACATGGCTTTGGCATCATTCACCGAATTGGCAAGAGGGTTTTCCGAATAGTCGGCGTTGCCGATCACCAGCGCGACGCGCTTGCCGTCGATCGGCTGGCTGGCGTGGGCCGATCCAGCCAGGCCAAGCATGCAGACAGACCAAGCGGTGACTGCAGACGAAAAAAAGGAGCGGATTCCCGAGGCAAACAGATTCATGATGAATTTTCTTCCGGCCATTATTGTGATGTGCGCATTTAGTACATTTGCATGACATGGTAATGGTTATTATGAGTTTTTTCAATTCAATCAAAGCACTGGCCATACACGCGCGCGGCACCGAATCGGCATGCCGCGCGCCCCTCATTCGCCACCCGCCCCATGCTGCGCCTTGCAGCAACAGCCAGACGGATGGCAGCGGGTAGGCCAGGAATCAACAAGCGATTCTGCCATGTCGAGATAAAAAACAAACGATCCGCCAAGCAGCGTCACGCGAGGCCTGGCTTGTTGCCGGCTATCGGGTTGATGCCGTAGTGGATCCGCTGAACAATAAGGATGGCAACGACATCGGTAACACCTGTAAACATCCGCCCTCGGCCAGGCCGGCCCACTCAATTGGCCGCGCTGTTACCGATATCCTGAGACTGATTCAATGCCGTACCTGCTGCCTGCCATTGCGCCACATGCTGCAGATTGACCCGCGATTGGGCTCCTCCAGTCACGTTGCTGACATTCATCGCCTGCTGGTTATTGCTGCCGCTGGCCGCAATCTGCACCACACCGTCGGCCTTGACGCTGGAGGAACCCTTTCCCTTGAGATTGCCGATCGACGCCGACTGACTGGAGCGTGCCCCGCCCGCCTGCAATTGCAGCAACTGCTGAATATCGACACTTGATCCATCGGCCCATGCCGAAACCGACGTGGCAGCAAATACCGCAGCAAACAGAACAGAAATGGGTTTCATGAAAATCGTCCTCACAAGATAGGTAAAGGTATGCGGCGTATCGACACCACGCATCGCACTGGCAACATGCGCACATACCCTGTGTCGCAAGGAAGATCAAAACGGTTCAAAAAATATGGGGCATTTGCAGAAGGGATCTGGGCAAGCCTGCAACGAACACAAAGCACGGGCCGGACACATTCGCAAAATCGTGTGCTTTTACGAATTTCGTGAACCCACAACTTGCCAATTGCAATCAATTCGCACATGAGGGTATGTTCGAAGCCCTCAAGGCGGTGGGGCACCGCCCTGAAATGTTCCGAAGCATCGCAGGAAAAATGGCCCTGACTGCCGGCGCGAACCATCTGGGAGAAGAACTCAAAAACGGTGCTGAAGACATCAAGGAAAGGATGTGGGGGGGGCGATGGAGAGCGAGTTCGCTGAGTTGCCCGACATCCAGCGAGTTGTGCTTGAAACAATTATTGCTCAAGGCAAGAATTACGCCCCTTTCTCCGAAGCATCAATGCGAGCCGATGCAAGCCTTCTGCAACAGGAAAAGGTTTCAGTTCCTTCAATCCAGGCTGCGGTGGATGCCTTGCGCGAGCACTACGCGGAGT
>CAZBWH010000151.1:0-3627 GCA_964495595.1 uncultured Burkholderiales bacterium
GGTGGTTCGCGCACAACCTCGAACACTCAAAGCACCAACGGCCCATCAAAATCCACGGCAGTGAATTTACCATATTCCTTGACGTGGACGTCGACAGGCTCGGTCAGCCGGTAAAACCGCAAGCAATCTTCCTGCAGATTGATTTCTTGCAGCAGTTCACGTTCCAGCGCTTCAAACTGCATCGAGCTCACCCGACATTCGAATATAGATTTCTGCACTCGCTGACCAACTGCTTCGCAGACTTTGGCCACCCGACGCAAACGGCGACGACCGGCGGCGCTTTCGGTCGATACGTCGTAACAAACAATCACCAGCATGTTCAGCGCGCAAGGAAAGGGATGTAGGTTTCAGTGTCGCCACGTATCACCCGTGCCAAAAGCTGGGCATGAATTTTTGGCAGCAGCCCGACGCTGATCTTCTGTTCCAGTAGCGGATGTTCAATGATCTCTTGCTTGCGCTCCTGGTATGCAACAATCAGGGCTTTACGGGCGTCATCCTGCAGCTGCACAGCGCCGCCGGAGCGCAAGACAAAATCATCGGCTTTGAGTTGATTGCGGTTGATCAGGGTGAGTGCAAGCCGGTCGGCCAGGATCGCGCGGAATTCCTCCATCAAATCCAGCGCCAATGCCGCGCGCCCAGGACGAACGGCATGAAGGAAACCCAATTGCGGATCGAGCCCGACGGCTTCGAGCGCGCTACGGCAATCGTTCATCAACATGCTGTACAAAAAAGACAGCAAGGCGTTGGCGCGATCCCTTGGTGGGCGGCGACTGCGGCCATCCGGGGAGAAATCACCGCGCTGCTCCGGGCGGATCAGGCAAGGCATGGCGGCGAAATAACAGCGCGCAGAGTTGCCTTCCAGTCCGCGCACGGTGTCGAGATCGGGGGCAAACTCGAGATTGCGTAAATCGATGGCTATCGAATCGGCGGCAGCGCGCAAAACAGCGGCGTCGTCACCATCATGGCCGTCGCGAGCACCGCGCAGTAGCACATAACGGCTGTTCCTGAGCTTACCGGCAATGCTGGCCTTCGCTTGGGCCAGGCAGAATTCGCTGGCATCGGCGCGTCGGAATTGCGCCTGGCGCAGCAGGATGTTGCCACTTACGGCCCCTTCGATCCGGGCCTTGAAACGGCCGTTCCGATCCAGATAAACCAGCGTTTTGCCTTCATCGGCCAATCTGGCAATGGCGGCTGGCGATACCAGCACGTCGCCAAAACAGACGACACTTCCCAAATGATGCATGGGCACGCGTAATTTTGTTTGGCGCTCGATTTCAAACCGCAGCGTATCGTTGTCGAGATGCAGATAACCGGGCAAGGTCAGATACAAGGTATTGAGCAAGGTCTGCATCAATCATCCACCAGAAAAAGGCCGGCCCGCAGCTCGCGTAACTGTTTGTCCCGGCTGAACATGACCGGCTGGCACAAATCGATCAGCGAGCAGGCCTGGCAACGCTTATCGTTTACCGGCGGCGGCAACAGCCCTGCCCGCAGCATCTGTCGAATTTGCTCCGCAGTTGCTGCAACCTGCTCACGCAACGCATCAGTGATGGCCACCTCCCGTCGCCGGTGGGAACTGGCATGGTAGATCGCGCCAAATGGAACCGGCTTGCCGGTCATTTCTTCCAGGCATAACGCTTGCGCCGCCAATTGCAGATCGTCATGGCTCCGCTGGCGTCTGGGGCCATGCTTGTATTCAACCGGGTACGCGCTCCCACCCGGCAGAAACTCGACAACGTCGGCTTTGCCGATCAGCCCCAGCCGCTCGCAAAACAGCGGTAACGCCCGCTCAACCCTCACTCCCGGACGTACTTCATAACCGGGGATATCCACTTGCGCATGCACCGCATTGCCACGCGCAGTATGGATATTGTCGGCAAAACTCTGCTCGAGATGGATCAACGCGCACTGCCTCGGGCAGTAACTCCAGTGCTCCAGCGCCGATAACATGATGGGGTCGAGGGGCTCGGTCATGGCGGTGCCTGAAATTGCTCCGTACTCAGCCAATGCGGCGGATCAGACTGACGCCATTCGGCAAATTGGCAGCATCCACATTCACCACGTAGTCGCCGAAGCTGCGCGGCACCTCGACACCTTCCTTGCGCTGAATCGCGATGCGCTCGAAAAGCGCGTGGGCATGGGCATTACCCAGCTCGGAATCATGTTTGAACACATAAAGCCCACGTGTGGCCATTTCGCCGCGCGCTGCCGAGCGATCATGTTCGAACATGTGCTCCAGCGATTGCCATAACAGTTCGAGATCGCCTTCATCAAACCCTGTCTGCTTGGCGAGAAAGGAGGAGATAAAACCGTGAGCCACATAAACGCCGTAAGGCACGGTGTGCTTGCGGCCCATGGTACGGTTATCACCCTGCTGCTTTTCGGCTTCCGCCTCGGTAGCCACAGCCATACGTGTGATTGAATGCTCCAATGCAACAATTGGCTCAACCGAGCGGGCAAAGGTGAGTTGAACCGGACCGCGAACCTGGCCGCAGTTGGGAGCAGATTTCAACGACATAACTGCGCCAAATGTACGAATATCAAAAAAATGTTTGCACATCCATTGGCGCCCTTGCTCAACCTCAACCGCATTAGGGCGGCGTGCTTTAATTCCCTTTAGAGCGCCATCCAGAAATTTTTTGATCTCGTTTGCCAATTTCATATCCTTCAGCGCAGATTTAATCGCTTTGACATCCGCATCTGCAGCAACGACAAGAATTGGCTGATCATCTTCGTCTTCCTCGATACTCAACCCGTCTGGCAGAGCTAATTCTTGAATGCTCGCCAACAATAAATCGGGAATAGATATGTGGGCTTCTTCCCCTAGTCCAATATTCAAATTCGTAAACGCGTCTTTATGAGATCGTCCTAAAACAGCCTTCTCTTTCACATAAATATTGAAGGGAGGCTGACATTCCTTGAGCAATCCAACAAAATTACGAATTTTTCTTTTGATACATACATCAGTCACCAGACCATGCCCTGATTCAGCATCCAAACGCGGCAAATTGCCAGCGTCCGGATCGCCATTTGGATTGCCGTCGCGCACATCGAATACGAGAACGAAGTCATAACGGTTGGACAGGTTCATGGTTAGTTTCCTTCGGTAGTAGATTGATCGTCGTGTTTGGTAAAAAAGCTTGGCGCTGGTGGTAATAGCCAAGAGCGAAGCGGCCTTGGTCTTGCAAAGGCAGGTGTGCGGGTACCTCAGTGATGTGCTGCACGATTTCACCGATGTAGTCGTCCGGCCGATGGCCTTCAAATGCCCTGTAGAGAATTCGGCATGCTCGCTCGCCAAGCTTGGAAACATGATGATTTTTTAGCTTGATCAGGAGAGGGAATACGGTAGCTGGCGAACTGGAAAATGCGCCGTAATAGCGGTCACGGATAGTTGTATTTAGCTTGCCAACACCGCCAGCCGATTCTTCTTGCAAGCGTTCAAGCACGGCAAAAAGCCGGCCAAGCCGGTATGCCGGATTTTTGTTGTCATGGTCGAGCATCGGTTGAAACTCCTTTTCGGAAGATAAACTGCGGCGAATCTGGCGGTTAAGACAGGCCTTGATGATCGCGGTCCGCAGGTAGTTAACTGTCCGCTCCGCGCGGCAGCGATTTACTGCTAGGTTGAGC
>CAZBWH010000152.1:0-3603 GCA_964495595.1 uncultured Burkholderiales bacterium
TCCGCAAATCCATGCCGCGATACAGCCCCGCCACCTGCTCGGCGTAGCCATTGAATGGCAGCGTGTCGCGCTTGAGAAACTCGCCAATGCGTCGCTCGCGTGCCTGGCTCCAGCGCGGGTGATCCACCGCCGGGTTCACGTTGGAATAAAAGCCGTACTCGCTGGGCGCCGACAGATTCCAGGATGTATCCGGCTGTTTTTCGGTGAGCTGGATACGCACAATCGACTTGATGCTCTTGAAGCCGTATTTCCACGGTACCACCAGCCGCAGCGGCGCGCCGTTCTGGCTGGGCAGCCATTCGCCGTACAGCCCCACCGCCAGAATCGTCAGCGGATGCATCGCCTCGTCGATGCGCAACCCCTCGCGATACGGCCACTGCAGCACACTGGAGCGCTGCCCCGGCATTTCGGCGGGGCGCTGCACGGTTTCAAACGCCACATATTTGGCGCGCGAGCCTGGCCCCACCTTTTGCAGCAGACTCGCCAACGGCAAGCCCACCCACGGAATGACCATCGACCAGCCCTCCACGCAGCGCATCCGGTAAATGCGCTCTTCCAGCGGCGCCAGCTTCATCAGCTCATCCAGATCAAACGTGCGCGGCTGCTGCACCTCGCCCTCCACCCGCAATTGCCAAGGGCGTGGCCGAAAGCTGCCACTATGGGCGGCAGGGTCAGCCTTGTCGGTGCCGAACTCGTAGAAGTTGTTGTAGCGCGTGATCTGCTGCAAGGCATTGGGCTGCTCGCTGGTAGACAGCGGGCTCTTGCGTGTGGCCAGCGCGGCCGAGGCATTGCCGGCCAGCAGCAGGCCAGCGGCACCGAGCATGAACTCGCGGCGATTCAGATACACTCGCTGCGGGGTGATCTCGGAAGGCAGAATATCGTCAGGACGGCAGATCAGCATGGCAAACTCCTGGAATACGGGTGGCGCAGTGCCAGTTTACTGGACATGCCGCTTAGTCGTAGCCGTTGGCCATTTCTTACACCGCAATCGCCGACGACATCAAGCATCGGCCTGCAAGCCGCTCTGCTATTGGCTTGCAGGCCGATGTAGCTGATGCTCAATGCCACGATGAAGCATGATGGCTGCCACGCGAAGGTGTCAGGCGGAGTCCGCAAGCTGCTCCCAGCGCGATGGCGGCACGTTGCCAAATTCCCGCTTCCGCGAAAGGCGGCGCTCCAGCGTTCTGGCGGCCCGATCAATGGCGCGGTCGATGGCGATGCGCAAGTCCGCGCTGGTGTCCTCGATGACAACATCGCGCATACCACGGATGGGAATGCGCAACTGGCAGCGCTTGTCGTTACCGCCACGCGGACCGTTGATGTCGCTGAGGCAGAGCTTGACCACATTAACTTCATCGCGCGCCCAATCGAGGCCGAAGATCAGACGTCTTTCCGCATGAATCCTCAGATCGCTGGTTAATTTGAGGCCATGTGCACGAATCTCGATTTTCATTCCTGTCTCCTTGTTGTTCAGCGGTGGCTACAGACAAAAGATAGGGCTTGCAATCATCCAGTAAAAGGCGAGTTTTTCTGATAAATAGTTCGGTAAATAGCGAATTGAGATAAACCTCAGGCATTTGCGCAATGTCTGGCCTGTTGCCCGCATGGGCGGCGGCGCCTGGGGCGCTGAGCGGCTCGATCTGACGCCGCAGGCGGTGTGCGTCAAAACATGCCTGATCCTGTGCCTGTCATATGGTCTTGGCCAGGCTTGCGGCCGACACCCAGGCCCAAGGCATCAAGCTGGGGGGGGCTCACTGCTGCAGGATGCTGTCAACCGTGCGGTGAGCGTTGCGCAGAACACGGGCGTTCGTGCCTTGTTGGCGCATACCCTGCACGAACGCCCCAAGCTGTTTTACGAGTATTACGGCTTCCAGCCATCTCCGGCTAATGCACTGGTGCTGATGCTGCGCCTGAGTCAGGCCAAACCGTAACATCTTTGCCAAGCGTGTTCCGTATGCTCGTCATTTCCTGGATCAGCCTCAAGCCCGACAGGCTGCTAGCCAAATCCCCCCCGCTTGGGCACAATCCCCGCCCACAACGAGAGCACAAAAACCTGCCTCCACTGGTTGCCGCACAAGCAAGATGGTTCTGCCCTGGCACTTGCCCGGGCGGAGGTTCATTTTTTTCAGGAGTCCTTTCGAATCATGTCCCAAGCTCCGGTGGTGCTTTATCCATCCCGTACCCAAGTCAGCGACCCCACCCCGATTACTGGCGGCCGGGTCGAGCTGCAGTTGCTGACCACGCTGCGCTGCAATCTCAAATGTACCTACTGCTCCCTGGGCGAAGAGGAGGTACTCGGCTCGCAAGGCAATGTCAGTTACGACATCGACGAGCTGGATGCGTTCATCCAGACTCATCTGCAAGGGCTGGATGTCTACGTCACTTTTTACGGGGGCGAGCCGACGCTGAACCTGTCGTTCATGCGCGAGGTGATGGAGCGGTATCCGCAGTTCCGCTACCAGCTGCAGACCAATGGCACACTGCTGGACAACCTGCCGGACAGCGTATTGTCGCGCTTGTCGAACGTGCTGATTTCGATCGACGGCGGCGAAAAAGTCACCGACGGCTTCCGCGGCCGCGGCATCTACAAGCAGGTGCTGAAAAACCTGGCCAAGACCCGCGAACGCATCGGCGGCTCGGTCACCGCACGGGTCACCTGGAGCAGCGACGAAATCTCGTTCGACGAGCTGGATGAACTGGCACACACCTTTGACTATGTGTACTTCCAGTTTGTGGCCGGCGAAGCGTATTCGGCTGAGGCAGTCGAAGGGCGCAAGGCGGTATTGTCGAGCCTGATCGAGCGTTTTTTTGCCTCGACCACCGAGCTGTATCCGGTCATTCCGCTGATGGGTGCGGTGCGCAACAAGGTGATGCCGAAACGTGCCGCCGAGCTGTACGACGGCAAGACCCAGTGCCGCGTGTCGACACACATTCTCAACATCATGCCGGACGGCAAGATTTTCCCTTGCCCGGACATGATGTACCTGCCGGAAATGCAGCAGGGCGACCTGAAAGGCAACTGGCTGAAGCAAAGCCCGCTGCAGCCGCACCCGGACATGCCGTGCGGCAGTTGCGAAGCCTACGCCTGGTGCCGTGGCAATTGCATGAAGAATCTGTACCTGGCGTATGTGAAAAACGACGAAAAATACCGCACCCGGGTAACTGATCCGATCTGCGATCTGGTGCGCTTCATGGGCCAGGAAATCGACCGCCACAACCCGCAGGAATGGTTTGCCAGGCTGCCGCTACCGCTGCGCAAGCAGATTACCGACTGCGAGGTTTACGAGTACGTCGAGATCATGCCGTGAAAGTCCAACCTTGAAACAGAGCGATTGTTCTTAACGCAAAGAGTTTAGAACTTCGCCTACTTTAGTGCAGAGCACACAGAGAACGCGGAGAAAACACAGAGGAAAAACTGCGTTAAAGAAAACCAGGCTTTTTTACTCGCTTTTCTCTGTGAAATCTCTGTGCTCTCCGTGTTCTCCGCGTTTCCAGATTTTCGCCGTTTCAATCATGATGCCGGTCGCAGCACGCGGCCGGCGTTGCCGCCCTGGCGCATTCGCCGCACATCGCCTTGATCTCCAGACAATTACCCTGCAACTG
>CAZBWH010000153.1:0-3582 GCA_964495595.1 uncultured Burkholderiales bacterium
GCCCAAGCGCAATATCAGATTTCCGCCTGCCGGCTTGCCGGCGCCCTCATGGTTCAATTCATGGAGAAATCTGATGGCTCGCGCGAAGCTCAATTTGGCCATATCTACACATAATTTCCCCTACCATTTTTGCGCACGTTCCGATCCCTGGCTGTTCGAAGAACCAGGTTATAAGCTGCCGGAAAAAAACGCATATAGCATTGTGTTTAGATTTCTGTCGCTACTAGCCTTTTCAAGGTATAGGGAATGTAGTCCTGCAGCGCAGCAACGTGCTTGTCCTCGATCCTGGGGCTGCCTTGACCATATCCCTCAATCACGTGCAGTCCTCCGATGGATTTGAACCACGTGGCAAATTCCTCTGGTGGCAGGAGCTGAGGCGACGCCACGCGGCCGACCACGGCTGCAATGGGTTTCTTTGAGCACCAATCAGCGTAGATTATAGGTTGATCCCGCCAGAAGCGGCAAATCCCACCTCGTGCAATGCGAGATTTTCGGACACCGGTTCAATTCCAAAAACCGGAATCGAACTGACTACGTTACTTCAGCCCGTACCACACACCGCGCCCGCTGCCGTGCTGCTCTAGATGGTTGCGCTCTGTCAGGTCGCGGAAGTGTTGCTTCAAGGTGTTGCGGCTGGCACCGGTCAGTTTGATGGCATCCATCATCGTGACGCGCCCGTGCTCTCGGGCGAATTCCACGATCTGCAGTGACAGTTCAGGCAGTGCGGCCAGCACGATCTTTTCGCGCTCGACCTTCTTCTCCAGTCGCCGAACCTGTTCGGCCAGCGAACGCAAGAAGAACACCAGCCATGGCTGCCAGTTGGGCGCTTCCGTGCGGATGGTGCCCTGTGTCTGGCGCAGGGCCAGGTAATAGGCTTCCTTGTTCAGTTCGATCACACTCTCCAGCGAGCTGTACGGCAGTACAAGACCAATTCGAACAGCGTCGCCGCGTTCGATGAAAACGGGACCCAGATCGGCATCGTCTTCGAGACCGCCACACCGTTTGACACGCCACGGCTGATGGCCGAATTGGCGTCGTGGGTGAATGACGAGCGGGAGAAGGGGCATTTACACCCCTGTTGATCATCGCGATTTTTGTCGTGGTGTTTCTGGAAATTCACACCTTCCAGGATGGCAATGGAAGGCTGAGCTGGGTGCTGACGACCCTGCTGCTGATCCAGGCCGGTTACGCCTATGTGCCCCCGATGGCGTGCATCCTTTTCACTGTGGCGCAGCAGTATCTGGTGCAGTTGCTTGATGTGGTTCTCGTTGAACGGGATATCCTGCCATGAGCTGAATACCAGATCCATCAGCTCTGCATAACCGGCGACTTCCTGCTCGTCGCGGGTGTCGAAGGACTGGATGGCCAGATTGGAGAGCAGGTGCTCCACCTCGCGGTCAGTCAGCTTGCTACCCTCGATACGGGTGGACGAGCCGATGCTTTCGATGGTGGCAACCCGTCGCAGCGCCGCTTGTGCTTTGAAGGAGACGCTGATTTATTCCGGCGCAGATTTAAAAAGCAAGCGTCGGCGGCAGGGATCGGCGACCATGGAAACGCTTACGCCTGAGCGTCTTTCGGCGGTATTGGGGGGCGCTTTCAGGCGATATTCCAAATTTTGGAATATTTACTTGGCATGCATGTTTTGTTATTCTTAACTCGTTTGTCATGTTGCGTTGCGGCTAGACGAATGTCATGGCGAACCAACAAATGCGCCACATCATGACTACACATTCATCCAACATGTTTTTATAAGGGGCTGGCGGTGCGATCGGATTTCTTGTTTGCCACCATGGTGGCAGGGGCTTTTGTCTTGGCGGGTTGCAATGGTGGTGGCGGAGGTGGTGGTCCAGACTCTCCGCCAGCTTCCCAGGAAACCACAAATAACGCTGCCAATGCCAACCAGTCCTCCCAAAATAACAGCCAACCATCGCAGTCGAGTATATATGGCACTGCCGCAATCGGGCGGGCCATTTCCGGGCAGATTACATTTATCAATGCCGATGGCTCACAGCAAGTTCAGACTGTAACCGGTAGTTCAGGTTCGTTTACGCTTGCGTCGGGCACATTTAACGGGCCGGTACTCATCAAGGCCGAAGATAGCGTAACCGGCGCGAAGCTGTACTCGATCGCCTTCAAGGCCGGCACCGCCAATATCAACCCGGTGACAGATGCCGTTTTGCGCTTCCTGGCAAAAGACCTTGGCGTGGCTGACGGCAAGGTGGAAACAATGTTCAGCACGCCGGCACTACGGGCCAAGCTGAACGATACCGTTGTCGGCAACGCGCTGACCGCCGTCATGTCCAGGCTGGACGTAGCTGCTCTGAATGCACTGCAAGCCAATGGCGCCTATTTGCAAAACCCGTTTACTGACGCGTATCAAATTGGTGATGCACTGGATAAATGGATCGATCAATTTCAGCCGGTGACTAACGCAAACACCGGCGGCATTTCGACATTGCCGTGGATTCAGGCCTCCAACGGTGTGACACTCCCCAACCCTTGTGCCTTGCTCACGCAGGCGGATGCACAACAGCTGGTGCGCTCCGCCCCGATCGCGATGTCCATGCCTTACCCGATGGAAGTCCGCGCGCAGCCGGTGCCGGCATATCTGGCCGACGCCTCCTGTTATTACCAATTCACGCCAACCGGAAGCGATGCGGGTGACGAAGCGACCTTGCGCCCCGGCATCCAGATTACGGTTTACGCCTATTCGTCCGCGCAAACGCCGGCGTTAATGGTGCAACCGAATCCGAACGATTCGCCCGCTTATCAAGCGATGAATGGTGCCATGCCCGGCATGGTGAGATCCCTACATCGAGGTTCGACAGACATCGTATTTTCTTGGCGCAACTACGCTTTTATCGTGAAGTATCACGACGATGTGACGCCTGCTTTGCCAAGCGTCGACTGGGCTCAATATATTGGCCCGGTCCAGGCATTTGCGCAGCAGGCCCAAATACGGCTGCCAGGGTATTACGACTAATTTTTTACAAAAAAGGGAGAAGTGAATGAAGCAATTTCGTCAACGTGGTCAGGGTATGACTGAGTACATCATCATTGTCGCTTTGATTGCCGTCGCTGCAATTGGTGCTTTCCGTTTCTTTGGCCAAACAGCTCGTCAACAAGTTGCTGGCTTGGCTACAGAACTGTCCGGTCAGAATGCAAGCACTCAGATCACCGCATCGCAAACCGCCGCTGGCGCTGCAAATACGCAAGCTACTACCAATAAGAGCCTGAGTTCTTACAACGGTAACTAAGTGATCCGACTCGGCGGTGGAATAAGAACCATGCGTATAAACCGATACCAACGCGGACAATCGTTGGTTCTTGCCATTGCCGCCTTGTTGATCTGCTCGGCTGGTGTGTTCTTTTTGTTCAACACCAGCCAGCTAGCCACCGCAAAAATGCGTCTGGAAAACACGTCAGATGCCGCGATCTATAGCATGGGTACATACCATGCGCGAGTATTAAATTTTCATGCCTACACCAACCGCACCATGGTTGCCGAGCAGGTCGCCATTGCTCAAGTGTAAAGTGGACCCCGCCGTCAAGACAGAAAAACATCGAGTTTAAGCTATAGTG
>CAZBWH010000154.1:0-3552 GCA_964495595.1 uncultured Burkholderiales bacterium
ATCTGGTTGAGGCGTTCTGCTTCCATTCCGGCCAATTCCTGCAATAAAACCGCGAATTATAACCGAGCCGGCGGCATTTGCGTGGCTGCGGATGTGTTGGAAAAAACAATGCCCGGCCAGGCCGGGCATTGTTTGCTGCTGCCAGCGATCAGCGCAGCGTATCCTGGCCGCCGAGATACGGGCGCAGCGCCTCCGGAACGGTCACGCTGCCATCGGCGTTCTGGTAGTTCTCCAGCACCGCGACCAGCGTGCGGCCCACTGCCAGGCCGGAGCCGTTCAGTGTGTGCAGCAACTCGTTCTTGCCGGCTTCGTTCTTGTAGCGTGCCTGCATGCGTCGTGCCTGGAAGGCTTCGCAATTCGATACCGAGGAAATTTCGCGGTAGGTGTTCTGCGCCGGCAGCCAGACTTCGATGTCGTAGGTCTTGGTGGCACCGAAACCCATGTCGCCGGTGCAAAGCGTAATCACCCGGTACGGCAGCCCCAGTTTTTTCAGGATGTTTTCGGCGTGGCCGAGCATGTCTTCCAGAGCGGCGTACGATTGTTCCGGCGCCACGATCTGCACCATCTCTACCTTGTCGAACTGGTGCTGGCGAATCATGCCGCGCGTGTCGCGGCCATAGGAGCCGGCCTCAGAGCGGAAGCAGGGCGTATGCGCGCAATATTTCAGCGGCAGTGCTTCGGCCTTGAGGATTTCACCGCGTACCAGATTGGTCACCGGTACTTCGGCGGTGGGGATCAGGTAATACTTGTCCTCGTCGCCGCGCGGCACGCTGAACAGGTCTTCCTCGAATTTCGGCAACTGGCCGGTGCCCTGCAGTGTGGCCTGGTTGACGATGTACGGCACGTACACTTCTTCGTAGCCGTGTTCGCGAGTGTGGGTATCCAGCATGAACTGCGCCAGCGCCCGGTGCAGCCGGGCGATCTCCTTGCGCAACACGGTGAAGCGTGCGCCGGAGAGTTTCGCTCCGCTGTCGAAATCCAGCCCCAGCGGGGCGCCGACGTCGACGTGGTCCTTGATCTCGAAATCGAACTGGCGCGGGGTGCCGACCTTGCGTACTTCGACATTGCCGGCTTCATCCTTGCCCACCGGCACCGATTCATGCGGCAGGTTGGGGATGGTCAGCAGCAGCGCGTTGAGTTTGTCCTGCAGCGCCGCCAGATTGGTTTCGCAGGTTTTCAGCTCATCGCCGAGCGAGGCGACTTCGGTCATGATCGCCGACACGTCTTCGCCCCTGGATTTGGCGATGCCGATCTGCTTCGACGAGGCATTGCGCTTGGCCTGCAGCTCCTGGGTGCGGGTCTGCAAGCCTTTGCGCTCGTTCTCCAGCGCGGTGAAAGTGTCGACATCCAGCTTGAAGCCGCGTCCCGCCAGGCGCTCGGCCACGGCGTTGATATCGTTGCGCAACAGTTGCACATCCAGCATTTGGTTCTACTCCCTGTTTTGATCTTTTGATGCGTCTGCGTCCAATTGTCGCAGAAACGCCATTTTTTCGGCAATTTTGCCCTCCAGCCCGCGTGGCGTGGGCTGATACCAGTTCGGTGTCTCCAGTCCGTCCGGCAGATAGGTTTCACCGGCGGCGTAGGCGTGGGGTTCGTCGTGGGCGTAGCGGTATTCCTTGCCCATGCCCAGTTCTTTCATCAATTTGGTTGGCGCGTTGCGCAGATGCATCGGCACCGGGCGCGATTTGTCTTTGGTGATGAACGCGCGGGCGGCTTTGTAGGCCATGTAGCCGGCGTTGCTTTTCGGTGCCACTGCCAGATACAGCGCCGCCTGCGCCAGCGCCAGTTCGCCTTCGGGCGAGCCGAGCCGTTCGAAGGTTTCGCAGGCGTCGAGTGCCACGCGCCAGGCGCGCGGATCGGCCAGGCCGATGTCCTCGATTGCCATGCGCACCAGCCGCCGTGCCACGTAGAGCGGATCACAGCCGCCATCGAGCATCCTCGCCAGCCAGTACAGCGAGGCATCCGGATTGGAGCCGCGCACCGATTTGTGCAGCGCCGAGATCTGATCGTAAAACGCGTCGCCGCCTTTATCGAAGCGGCGTGCGTTGACCGACAGCGTGGTGGCGACAAAATCGGCATCCAGCTGCAGTTGGTGATGTGTCTGCGCTGCGGTGGCGCATTGCTCGAGCAGATTCAGCAGCCGCCGCGCGTCGCCGTCGGCGTAGCCGATCAGCGTGTCGCAGGCGGCCTGGTCGAGTTGCAGACCGGGCAACGCTTCCGGCAATGCGCGTTGCAGCAGCTGTTGCAATTCCGCGTCGCTCAACGACTGCAACACGTAGACCTGTGCCCGCGACAGCAGCGCCGAGTTGACCTCGAAACTCGGGTTCTCGGTGGTGGCGCCGATGAAGGTGATCAGGCCGCTTTCGACATAGGGCAGGAAGGCATCCTGCTGCGCCTTGTTGAAACGATGCACTTCGTCGACGAACAGGATGGTCGGCCGGCCATGTTGCTGCAATGCCAGCTGCGCCTGTTGCATCGCTTCGCGAATTTCCTTGACGCCGGAAAATACCGCCGACAGTGGAATGAACTCGGCGTCGAATGCATGTGCCATCAAGCGCGCCAGCGTGGTTTTGCCGACGCCGGGCGGTCCCCACAGGATCATCGAATGTGGTTTGCCCGATTCGAATGCCGTGCGCAGCGGTTTGCCCGGGCCGAGCAGATGTTGCTGGCCGATCACCTGATCCGGCGTATGCGGTCGCAGCCGTTCGGCCAGCGGTTCGCGTGGCGTCTGGGCAAACAGGTCAGTCACCGAGTACGTCCACGCCGGCAGGTGGGGTGAATTTGAACAGATTGCCATCCAGTTTCGGATTGCGTTCAAGGTTGGTCAACCTGATCACCGTTGTCTGGCCGAAGTTGTCTTTCAGTTCGACCTGCTTCAGTTCGTTGCCTGCAAAGCCCATCCGAACCCACTCGAACGTGCTGTCGCCGCTTTTGGGCGTTGCTTCCAGCCATTCAAGCTCGTCTTTCCTGCCGATCTCGCGCAGACGGAAGCTCTTTTCCAGATCGTTGCTGCCAGCCAATAGCGCCGCAGGGCTGGAGCCGATGGCTTCGTCGAGTTTCTTGCGCGTGACCTGGGCCAGGTCCTTGTCATAGAGCCAAAGTTTTACACCGTCGCCAATCACCAGTTGTTCGTAGGGTTTGATATAGGTCCAGCGGAACTTGCCCGGCCGCTGGATCGCTACTCTGCCGCTGGCTTCCTGCCTGGTCTGTTTGCGGCTGCCGCTGATGGTTTGCTGGAATTCGGCGCGCAGCGATTGCGTGCTCTGGATATAGGCTCGCAACTGCTCGATGGCGCCTGCCTCGACGATCAGCGGCAAGAAACATAATGCCGCTGCGAGTGCGGATCTGAATGGGGAGAACATCGATTATGGCCCTCGAAAATCGCGCAGAGTGTAACAAATAAAAAGCCCCGACGCAGGGCCGGGGCTTGTTTGCGCAAAAGCGCAATTACTGCACTTGTTTTTTCGCCGGGATGAAGATTTCCACGCGACGATCCGGTGCCAGGCACTCGATCAGCTTTTTGGTTTTCTTCTCGCCTTTGCAATCCTTGGT
>CAZBWH010000155.1:0-3510 GCA_964495595.1 uncultured Burkholderiales bacterium
CTCGGCCGTTTTCAGCAGAGGCTCGGGATCGGGCTTGTGTCGGCTGAACTGATCACCCGATGCAATCGCGGCGAAATAATTCGCGATACCCAATTGCTCCAGCAGGGCCGCCGTGAAGCGCGAATGCTTGTTGGTAATGCAGGCCAGATGCAGGCCCATATTGTGCAAAGCGTGCAGGCCGTCGATCACTTGCGGAAACGGCTGGCTGGAATCGCTCAGCACTTCGGCGTAACAGGTCTTGAACAGCTCCAGTCCCTGACGCATTAGATCGGCATCCGGCTCGTCGTGGCGCGAATCGGTCAGCGTGCGCTTGACCAGCGACAACATGCCGTCGCCGACATAGCTCTTGATCCGGTCCAGTGGCAGCAGTGCCATACCCAGGCGGGAGCGCATACCGTTGGCGCCGGCAGCGAGATCGTTGATGGTATCGAGCAGCGTGCCGTCCAGATCAATGGCAACGGCTTTGATGGTATGGGTGAGAGTAGCGGCAGTCATATGCTTACACCTTTGCCAGTTCGGCACGCATCGCGGCGATGGTGGCTTTGTAGTCTGGAGTACCGTAAATGGCCGAGCCGGCGACAAACGTATCGGCACCGGCGCGGGCGATTTCGGCGATATTGTCAACTTTCACGCCGCCGTCGATTTCCAGCCAGATCTGCCGGCCGCTCTTGGCGCTGTATTCGTCGATGCGGCGACGCGCTTCACGCAGTTTGTCGAGCGTGGCCGGAATGAATTTCTGCCCACCGAAACCGGGGTTGACCGACATCAGCAGCACCATGTCCAGCTTGTCCATCACGTAATCCATGTAATGCAGCGGCGTGGCCGGATTGAATACCAGACCGGCCTTGCAGCCGGATTCCTTGATCAGGCCGAGGGTACGGTCGATATGTTCACTGCCCTCCGGATGGAAGGTGATGATATCGGCGCCGGCCTTTGCGAAAGCTGCTGCCAATGCGTCCACTGGTTTGACCATCAGATGTACGTCGATTGGCGCTTTGGTACAGGGGCGAATGGCCTCGCACACCAGCGGGCCGATGGTCAGGTTGGGCACGTAATGATTGTCCATCACGTCAAAATGAATGATGTCGGCGCCGGCTTCGATCACGGCAGAGACTTCGTCCCCCAGACGGGCGAAATTGGCGGAAAGAATGCTCGGAGCAATACGGAAATCGCGCATGGGAAAACCACCGGAATCTGGCAAAATGCGGATTCTACTCGAATTGGAATTCGCCGGCTTACCCCGGCCCGATCAGCGCGACCGACAGCCATGAGCACCCAACCAACCTACGACATGACCATCACCACCGAAGCAGTGTATTTGCCGGACCAATCCGATGAATCTGCCGACCGCTATGTGTTCGCCTACCGGATCCGAATCACCAACACCGGCACCGTCGCCGCACGATTGATCAGCCGGCACTGGATCATTACCGATGCACACCAGCAACGACAGGAAGTTCGCGGTGACGGCGTTGTCGGCGAACAGCCGCACCTGCAGCCAGGTGACAGCTTCGAGTACACCAGCGGCACCTCGATTGCCACCCCGGTGGGCACCATGCGCGGCAGCTACCGGATGCTGGCCGATGACGGCACCGGTTTCGATGCAGCAATTGCCGAATTTACCCTGTCGATCCCGCGCACCCTGCATTAGCCCAGTAACGCTGCATCACCTCAAACAGTTCGCGCTCCTCGAACCGGACATGTTGTTGCAGCAAATCCGCCAGCCGGCTCAGCCCGACAGCATCGGTTGCCTGCAGCCACTCACGAATCTGCCGGTGCTCATCCAGCAGCCGGTCAGCCAGGGCCGTCTCGCCCCAGCCGAGCAACGGTGGCAACAGCTCGTGCTCCTCTTGGGCAAAATGCCTTAACAGCGCCGGTGTTTCCCGGGCCAGCTCGGCCAGCACCCCGGCGTCCGGCAGGCCCGGAGAATCAGCAAGCAAGCGCTTGGCCAGCCGCAAGGCCAGATGGTGCTCGCGTGACAGCTCGATCAAACGTGAATCCCGACGCATCGTTCCCTCCTTTGGCGTGGCAAGCTGCCGGACTACACAGCCGGCAGCCGCTTGCCCCGCCAGATCCTGCTCAACACGACCCCCACAAACAGCAACAGCACCAGTGCGTTGAGCAAGCCTGCCAGATGCCGCAGCACAAACCAGCCCTCTATCGCACCGAGCACCCGCAGCAACAGGGTCAGGTGCAGCGCCAGTAGCGGCAGGTAAAACACCGGATGCCACGGAATCCTGATCCGAGCCACGGCAGGCAGAATGATCGGCGCATGGCCAAACACCATCGAAAATACAAATCCCAACCCCACGGCGTGCAACGCCGCATCCCGCCACGGGTGGCCCGGCTCGAACGCATCCAGCACCCCCATCCCGCCGGCCAGCGCCAGCCACAGATAGCCACCAAGCAGCGCCACCGCGATGTAGCGCGTCAGCCCTCGCTGGCGAAGGTTAGGCCGGGCAATATCAAAGGCCAGCAGCCAGGCAGCCAGCAGCAGCATCCCGACAGCAAACGCCTGCCAACCGGCACCCGGCCACTGCCCTGTGGCCATCGCCCCCGCCAACATCAACAGCGCCGGCAGCCAGAACACCTGCTTCGCCCACACCGGAACCGGCAGCAGCCGGGTCAACTCCAGCCGCTCGCCGGCAATGGTCAGCAGCAGGAAAGCCAGCCACCAGGGCAATGCCGCCCACACCCCGCCCGACAGAGCCCAGGCCAGCGATCCAGCCAGCCAGCAGCCAGCAGCGACACTCAGCACCACGGTAAACTGCGCCCGAACCCGGCGCCACGCCTGCAGGCTGGTGCAACACAACACGCACCCGGCCATCAGCATCGCCCCTTGCACCAGCGCCAGACCCAATCCAGCCAGCAACCCGATTCCCGCCAACCCTGCCGCAGCGGGCGCCAGATACGCCCAGCCCTTGCCCAGCGCAACGGCCCGCTCCAGGCTGATCACTGTGCCAAAGAACCCGCCAATCATCCACGCCGCGTGCAGCCCTGCCTGGGCCGCCACCCGATCCGGCACCTCCCAACCCAGACGGGCAAGGCCAGCCAACACCCCGACCACCAGCGCCAGCATGCCGGGCAACAGCAATGGCACACGGCTGAACCCAGGTTTCGCGGGCGAGCCAGACGCTCTGGACTGAGCCGGATTCATGTTGCACTCCGCTGCAAAAAGAGCGCCGGCAACATCGGCTTACCAGCCAAAATGTTCACGGGCGGAATCCGACATCATCGACGGCTCCCAGGCGGGCTCCCACACCAGCCGCAGCTCAACCCTGCGCCCGGGCGCCAACCCTGCCGACAGCTCTGCCCGCGCCTCGTCTTCGATCATGTCGCCCATCGGGCAGGCCGGCGAGGTCATGGTCATCTCCACCAGGACGGTTTCCGGCAACGAGTCAACCCGGTACACCAGCCCCAGATCGACGATATTGATACCTACCTCAGGGTCTACCACCCGGCGCAACAGGCTTCGCGCCAGCTCAATTTCGTTTGGATCAGGAAAAGTCG
>CAZBWH010000156.1:0-3387 GCA_964495595.1 uncultured Burkholderiales bacterium
CAACGTTGACGGAGTGACACGCCAGACCACTAACAGCAACGGCCAGCCTATCGCGCAGACCGAAGAAGGCTTGCGAAACTTCTGGCGCTGGTTTGCGGATAGCAAAGTGGTGGATAAGGACGGCAAGCCGCTGGTGGTGTATCACGGCAGCCCAAGCAACGGCATTGAGTTTTTCGACGCTACGCGGGAAGGCAAAAACACAGGCGCAGCGGACGACAACCACGCACTAGGCGGATTTTACTTTACTGCAGACCCGAACACAGCGGATACATACGCCCGCACGTTTGAGGTTGATATGGCCAATACGGCAGAACAAGAGTTCGGAATAAAGCCTGCTGCTACACTTCCAACGCCAACAACTTACCCTGTTTACCTATCCATACAAAACCCGGCGGAATTGCGCATGCCGGTTCAGCGCCAAGTTCTAGGAATGGCCAATGATTCCGGAAAAGATGGGGCGCTGTTAAGAGCGGGTGGAAATATTGAGTACGTTGCTTTCAAGCCAGAGCAAATCAAATCCGCCATTGGTAACCGTGGCACGTTCAATGGCCGAGACCCGAACATTCTGCGCAGCACCGCCCCCAACAAACCCGCTTCGTCGGGTTTTTCTTTGCCAGAAGAAACCACCACACAACAAGCACAGCGCGAAGTGCAAGACAACATGAACCGCTGGAAACAGGTGCTGGAGAATGTGCGCGAGCAGGGCGGGCAGGTTGACGAGCAGAACGACGTGTACGGCGCAGAAGAACGATTCCACGGCCGGGCAGCCACGCGCATTGAGGATTTTGCGCGGGATGAGGTTGAGCCGCTGATGCAGCGCCTGGCTGACTCTGGCCACACGCTGCAGGAGGTTGAGCAATATCTGCTGGCGCAGCACGCCGAAGAAGCCAA
Source organism: uncultured Burkholderiales bacterium (assembly GCA_964495595.1). Taxonomy (GTDB): domain Bacteria; phylum Pseudomonadota; class Gammaproteobacteria; order Burkholderiales; family SCOH01; genus CALMFQ01. The sequence goes on from CAZBWH010000156.1 coordinate 892, forward strand.
TGCGCGCATTCGTGAGATTGACGATAGCCGCGATACCGCCTTTGGCATGGAAGATGGCGAGGCGCAATCGATCCTGGCGAAGTTTGCCGCCATGCCTGACGCTGCCGAATTCAAACGGCTGGCCAATGATTTCCGCCGCATTTCCGAAGGCACGCTGTCGCTCTACGTGAAGGCCGGCATTGTGTCGCCAGAAGCTGCGCATGCCATGCGGCAGGCGTATCAATTCTATGTGCCGGTGAAGGGTGGCGACGAGGATCAGGCTGCGCGCCAAGGCACGGGCAAGGGTTTGAGCGTGAACGGCAAGCAGAAGCGCCGCATGGGTCACGATATGCGCGATGAGCATGTGCTTGAGAACATGCTGCGTGACCGTCAACGCGCCATTGTTCTGGCCGAGAAAAACAACGTCGGCACCTACCTGCTGGATCTGATCGAGCGCAATCCTGACCCGAAGCTGTGGACGGTGAATGTGCTGCCAAAACAGAAGGTGCTGCGCGATCAGGTGTCGTATGTGGTTGAACTGAACGGCCAGACGCTGGACGCATTCAACAGCCTGGAAGCGGCCCGCGTGTTTATCCAGGCGGAGGCGGCGCGCACAGGCAGCAAGCCGGGCGCGTTTGCCGTGTCGAAATCGTCTGATCCGTATGTGACGATGATGGCCAAGCCAACGCTGCAAGACCATGAGGTACAGGTTTACGTTCAGGGCCGGGCGGTGCGGATTCAGTTGCATGATCCGATTCTGGCGGGGCAGTACCGGCGCATGGGCACGGAGCAGATGGGGCGCATCATCGAGGCGGGCAAGTCGCTGAACCGCTGGCTGTCCAAGGTGTATACCGGCTACAACCCGGAATTTTTCGTCAAGAACGTGGTGCGCGACTTGTTTTCCGGCACCATCAATCTGACTGCTGATCAGGGTGGCAAGGTGGCGGCAAATGCGCTGTCACACTGGCCGAAGGCGGGCGCGGCGATGTTCAAGTTTGCGCTGACCGGCAAGGCGCCAGCGGGCGAATACGGCAAGGCGCTGCAGCGTTACCGGGCTGCGGGCGGCTCTACCGGTGCGGCCTATATGGGCGACCTTGAGCGTCAGGCCGATACGCTGCAAACGCTGTATGAGAACTATACCGGCGCGATGGCCGCGATGCAGGAAGGTAAGCCGGTGAAAGCCGCCAAGATTGCCACGCGCAAATTGCTGGGCGGCCTGGCGCACTGGTTTGAGGTGTGGAATCAGGCCGGTGAAAACGCTTTCCGGCTGGCCACGTTCATGGCAATGGAAGATGCCGGCAAGACGGTGGCGCAGTCGGCCAGCATGGCAAAGAATGTGACGGTGAACTTTAACCGCAAGGGCGAGCTGACACCGCAGCTGGGCGGCTTGTATCTGTTTTTCAATCCAGGGGTGCAAGGCACGGCGCGACTGTGGCAGTCGCTGGCAGGCAAAGATACCAAGCACAAAAAGCAGGCGTGGGCGCTGGTCGGCTCGATGGCGGGCGCGGCATTGGCGATTGCGATGATGAACCGCGGCGACGATGAGGATGAATGGGAGGCAATACCGGATAGCGTGAAGGATCGCAACCTGATCATTCCGCTGGGCAATAAACGCAAGCTGACGATTCCGCTGCCGTATGGTTACAGCTTCTTTGTGTCGCTGGCCAACCGTCTGGATGCAGTCATGAACGGCGAATCGGCAGAAAAAGCCAGCATCCGCCTGGCATCCAGCCTGTTCGAGAACTTCAGCCCGGTAGGCAATCCGGTTGGGGATGATCCGAAGCTGGCCAACTGGATCATGTTGCTGCCCACGGCGCTAAAAATCCCGGCATTGCCGGCGGCGAACATGACTGATTTTGGCGGGCCGATGCGGCCAGAATACCGCGAAGACCAGCCGGATAACGAGAAGATGTGGCGTGGCACCCGTGGCAGCCTGTATGACAAGGCGGCGCAAGGGCTATCGTCGCTGGCTGGCTCACCCTATGAGGATAATTTCTGGAACGATGTCAGCCCGGAAACGATCAAGTATCTGGTTAAAACGCTGACAGGTGGCACGGGTGGTTTTCTGGCTGATTCGGCATCGCTGCTGAATGTGCTGGCCAGCGGCTCAACGCCGGATGTGTCGGAAGTTCCGTTTGTACGATCTGGCATGCGTGAATCAACGGTGAAGGATGCCCGCGCCAGGTTCAATGAACTGGGCAATGAGGCCAAGAAGCATGTGGCCGCATGGAAACGGGCCGTGGATGCGGGCGACGACAAGGCTGCGACAGAGTACGAGCAGGATGTCGAGCTGATGGCGATGGGGCAGATGATGGACGGCTACCGCAAGCAAGCGACTGCATTACGGGATTTGATGGCGCTGGAAATGCAGCGCGATGATCTGACGCTGGCAGAAAAGCGGATGAAGCAGAAAACCTACGAGAATCAGGAGGCCGAGGTTTACCGCGAGTACATCCGCCAGTTCAAGCACTGATCAGAAGCACACCCGCGAATAGCCACTGCCGGTACACATCTTGC
>CAZBWH010000157.1:0-3314 GCA_964495595.1 uncultured Burkholderiales bacterium
TCTTGCAGCGTGGCGTTCATCTTTTCACGCGAGAAGGCGTCGATTTCGAGACCCTTGACGAGCTCCCATTTGCCGCCTGCACAGGTGACCGGCATGCCGTAGATGATGCCTTCGGGAATGCCGTAGGAGCCATCCGAGCATACGCCCATGGTGACCCACTTGCCGTTGGTTCCCAGTGCCCAGTCACGCATGTGGTCGATGGCGGCGTTGGCGGCGGAAGCGGCTGAGGACAGGCCGCGCGCTTCGATGATGGCCGCACCGCGCTTGCCGACGGTGGGGATGTAGGTGTCGCGATACCAGGCCTGGTCATTCACCGCAGCGACGGCATTTTGGCCAGCGACGTTGCAAAAACGGATGTCCGGGTACATCGTGGGCGAGTGGTTGCCCCAGACGATCATCTTTTCGATGTCGGTAACAGCCTTGCCGGTGCGGGTGGCCAGTTGCGACAGGGCGCGGTTGTGATCCAGACGCAGCATGGCGGTGAAGTTTTCACGCGGCAGGTTCGGCGCGGAATTCATGGCGATGAGCGCGTTGGTGTTGGCAGGGTTGCCGACCACCAGTACCTTGACATCACGGGCGGCCACGTCGTTCAGGGCGCGGCCCTGGACGGTGAAGATGGCACCGTTGGCTTCGAGCAGGTCCTTGCGTTCCATGCCCTTGCTGCGCGGACGCGCGCCAACCAGCAGCGCGTAGTTGGTGTCCTTGAAGGCAACGTTCGGGTCATCGGTCTGCACCACGCCGGCGAGCAGCGGGAAGGCGCAGTCTTCGAGTTCCATGACCACACCCTTGAGGGCAGGCAGGGAAGGGGTGATTTCCAGCAGTTGCAGGATGACCGGCTGGTCCTTGCCGAGCATTTCGCCGCTGGCGATACGGAACAGCAGGCTGTAACCAATTTGACCGGCTGCGCCGGTGACAGTAACGCGAACTGGGGCTTTTGCCATTTGAAAAACTCCTTGAGAGAGAGGGTAGTTAACAATGAACCCGGGGGGACCGTGCAACCGTCGACTATACCTTGGTTGCCGGTTGATGTATGACTTGCTGTTCTTGATGGTGCTGGCTGGGTGATCGGGTGACGAAATTGCTGGTGGATCATATTGCAGAGTGTCTTGATGTGTCAATAGTTATCTTATGTCTTATATAAGACATAAGATGTGCTATGGACGAGTGCCGGATTTTGTGCTGAAATGCCGGGCATGTTGCATGAAAATACATCAGCGGCGATTCCGACTTTTAGCCCGCTCTATCGTCAGATCAAGGCTCTGGTGTTGCAGGGGCTTGAGGCGGGGGAGTGGCGGCCTGGTGCTTCGATTCCGAGCGAGTCTGATCTGGCCGTGCGTTTTGGCGTCAGTCAGGGGACGATTCGCAAGGCTATCGATGAGATGGTGGCGGAGAATCTTCTGGTGCGCCGGCAGGGCAAGGGGACTTATGTCGTCTCGCATCACGATGCCGGCCCGCGTGAGTCTTTCCGGTTTCTTCGGCTGGTTTCGGATTCCGGGCCACCGGAGGAGTTGCAAAGTGTTCCGCTGGAATGCTGGCGCGCCAAGGCGGGTCATGAGGCGGCGCGTGTTCTGGGGGTGGCGTTTGGTGCACCGATCACGATCGTGCGTCGTTTGTTGAAGTTTTCAGGAAAACCGGTGGTGGTTGAGGAAATTTATCTGCCAGGAGAGCTGGTTGCCGGTCTTGATCTGGAGATGCTCCAGGAGTTCAAAGGGTCGTTTTACAGCTTGCTGGAGAGTAATTTCGATGTCCATATGCTGCGCGCCCGGGATCATCTGCGGGCCGTCGGGGCAGATGCCATTACCGCAAGATTGCTGGATATCCGGCCAGAGACGCCGTTGCTGTCGATCGAGCGTGTCAGTTATACCTATGGCGAAAGGCCGGTCGAGTGGCGGCGTGGCTGGTGTTCGACGGCAGAGTTTTTTTACGCTAATGAGTTGAGCTGATTTGATTTGATTTGACGGCGGTGCGTAATGCCGGGTGTTGGAGGTGGGGTATTGTTTGTTTTGTGTTTGTGTTGTCTGTGATTACGTTAGAATTCAGGGTTCCGCGAAATGTCTTGAATTTGCCGGTGTGAGTCTGTGCGGATTTCTGATTTCTGTTTGTTCGAGAGTGAAGCTGGTTTGAACGTTTGAAACATGGAGTGTGTCGCCTATGCCTGAGATCAATAAGCAGCGTCCAAAATTTCTGGATCCGCTGGCCATCCATCTGCCCTTGCCTGGCAAACTGTCCATCATGCACCGCATCAGCGGTGGCGGCATGTTTCTGATACTGCCGTGTCTGATCTATCTGTTGCAGCTGTCGCTGGGTACGCCGCAGGAGTTCGAGGTTTTCCGCGCCATTACCCATAGCCCGCTGGTCAAGCTGGTGCTGCTGATCCTTCTCTACGGATTCTTGCATCACTTTTTCATGGGGATTCGCATTTTGCTGATCGACATGCACAAGGGCGTGAAAATCGAGGCTGCCCGCAAGAGTGCGAAGCTGGTCCTATTTGCCAGCATTACGCTGGCCGTGATTCTGGGGGTGACGCTATGGTGACGCCGCGTATCGTGGTCGGGGCCGGATACGGCTTCGGAGACTGGCTGCTTCAGCGCATCACCGCTGCGGTGATGGCTATTTACACGCTGGTCATGGGGGCTACCCTGTTGTGCGGCCCGACGCTGACGCAGGAGTCCTGGCGCGCGCTGATGTCCGGCAATTTCATGCGAACCATCAGTCTTCTGTTTATCGTCAGCCTGGCGTATCACGCCTGGGTTGGGGTGCGCGACATCTGGATGGATTACATCACATGCGATGCCAAGCGGCTGCTGCTGCATTCGGCGACCGCCTTGTTCCTGATTGCCTGCGCTGGCTGGGCGACGCAGATTCTGTGGAGGCTGTAAGAAAGTGAATATTCCCGTTCGTAAATTTGATGCTGTGATCGTGGGGGCCGGTGGTGCCGGTCTGCGCGCCGCCATTCAGCTCTCTGAAGCCGGCCTGAAAACAGCCGTGCTGACCAAGGTTTTCCCGACCCGCTCGCATACCGTGGCGGCACAGGGTGGGGTGGCCGCTTCCCTGGGTAACTCCGAGGAAGATCACTGGCACTGGCATATGTACGATACCGTCAAGGGCTCGGACTGGCTGGGCGATCAGGATGCCATCGAATTCATGTGCCGCAAGGCCAATGAGGTCGTGGTCGAGCTTGAACACTACGGCATGCCTTTCGATCGTCTCGACAACGGCCGCATCTATCAGCGTCCGTTTGGCGGCCATATGTCGAATTTCGGCGAAAAGCCGGTGCGTCGCTCCTGCGCGGCGGCTGACCGCACCGGTCACGC
>CAZBWH010000158.1:0-3309 GCA_964495595.1 uncultured Burkholderiales bacterium
GCGCCCAGGCTCATCAGGTTGGCACTGATCTTGTTGCCGACCATGCCGCTGAAGGTGAACAACATGGCCAGCGGGATCACCAGCGCGGTAATCAGTGCTGCGCGGATATTGCCAAGGAACAGGAACAATATGGCGATTACCAATACCGCGCCTTCGAGCAAATTCTTTTTCACCGTATTGATGGCTTTGTCGACCAGCACCGTCCGGTCGTAGACCGTGACCGCCCGCACCCCATCCGGCAGGCTGTGATTGATTTCGGCCATTTTCTTGTCTACTGCCTGCGACACGGTGCGGCTGTTTTCGCCGATCAACATGAACACCGTGCCCAACACTACTTCCCGGCCGTTCTCGGTAGCCGCACCAGAGCGCAGTTCGCGTCCGATATCGACATCGGCCACGTCGCGAATGCGGATTGGTGTGCCGTCAACGTTGCCGAGAATGACATTGCGGATGTCGTCCAAGTTGCGCACCTGTCCGGGAGCACGGATCAGGTACTGTTCGCCCTGTTTTTCGATATAGCCGGCACCGGCGTTGCTGTTGTTACGCTCCAGCGCCGTCACCAGTTGCGCCAGCGTCAACCCGTAGGCCGCCAACTTGCCCGGATCGGGCGCCACCTGATATTCCTTGGCAAAGCCGCCGATCGAGTTGATTTCGGTAACGCCCGGCACATTGCGTAGCTGCGGCTTGATGATCCAGTCCTGGATTTCCCGTAGGTCGGTGGGCGTATAGGGAGAACCGTCGCTTTTGCGGGCGCCGTCCCTGGCTTCGACCGTCCACAGATAGATCTCGCCCAAGCCAGTGGAAATCGGCCCCATCGCCGGCGCGATGCCGGCTGGCAGTCGTTCGCGCGCTTCCTGCAGGCGTTCGTTGACCAATTGCCGGGCAAAGTAGATATCGGTGCCGTCCTTGAAAATCACCGTCACCTGCGACAAGCCGTAACGCGACAATGAGCGGGTCTGTTCCAGATTCGGCAGGCCGGACATGACAGTCTCTATCGGAAACGTGACACGTTGTTCGACTTCCAGTGGCGAATAACCCGGTGCGCCGCTGTTGATCTGTACCTGCACATTGGTGATATCCGGCACCGCGTCGATGGGGAGTTTCTGATAGCTGTAGAAGCCAATCCCGGCCATACCCATAACCGTCAGCAGGACTAGCCAGCGATGCTCGATGGCAAAACGGATAATGCGTTCAAACATGATAAGCCCGTCCCTTGTCAGTGCTCATGCGCCGCGCTGCCCTTGCCGAGTTCGGACTTGAGCACGAAGCTGCCGCTTGCGGCATAGGTGGTACCGGCAGCCAACCCGGCAGTGATTTCGACCATCTGGCCGTTATCGCGCCCGGTCGTGACTGGTACCGGCGCAAAACCGCCGTTGACTCGTACAAATACCATCTGCCCAGCGTCGATGGTTTGCACCGCTTCGCTACGTACGGCCACCGGAACGCGCGCCTCACTGGTTTGTAGTTCGATGCCGACAAATAGCCCCGGGCGCCAGGCCAAACCAGGATTTGGCAATACCACGCGTGCATTGGCAGCGCGATTCTGTTCGCCGATCAATGCACCGACGTACGACACCTTGCCGTTTGCACGTGACGCGAAATTGCTGGCCGTGACAACCACCTGTTCACCGACATTGACCCTTGCCAAATCTTTCGCCGGCACGCTGATCTCGGCCCAGACAGTCGACAGATCGGAAAGCGTGAAAATATTGCTGTCTTCCTTCAACGACTCACCCAGTACCAAGTGCTTTTCGACCACCATTCCGTCGAACGGAGCACGGATCTGGTAGCGATTGAGGGGGCCGCCGGTTGCGGCGCCGATGGCGGCCAGTTTCTGCCGCGCATTTTGCAGGGCGATATCCGCCTCCTGCAGCGCGGTGCGCGCCTGCAGGTAATCCCGCTCGGGCGCAATTTTTTCCTGCCACAGTTGCTTTTCACGTTCGTAATTGCTCTTGGCCAGCGCATGCCGTTGCTGGGTCGCCAGCAGCTCACTGCGCAGCTCGGCCAATGCCGTGCTCGACACGACCGCCAGCAGTTGGCCCTTTTTCACCTGCTGCCCAAGATCCGCATGCACGCTTTCGACGATGCCAGCGACTCGCGGCAACACGTGTGCGGTTCGATCAGCGTTGAGGCGGATCTCACCCGGCAGGCGCAGCGTACTCTGTAGCGTTGCTGGCCCGGCTTGTTGCAGCGTGACCCCGGCGGCTTTGATTTGGGCTTCATCGAGCGACAAGCGGCCTTCGGCCATGGAAAATGCGAACAAATAAGGTTCGCTTGCCGTCTGTACCGCGATGGTGGCATCGAAGACATGCGGCTCGGCAATGGCCTGGTTACTACGCAGGGAATCCTTGCTGGCGGTAAAACCGATCTCCTGTTTATTCCCGCCGGGCCGGGTCAAGGTCAGGCTAATCTTGTTGCCGGTTGGAGCGATTGCTTGTCCTTTGTGGTACAGATAGGCTTGAAAATGCGGCTCGCCGCCGCTTTCGTCGAGCACGATTTCCAAGCCAAAATCACCCTCGGCAAACAATTTGCCGCCATGGGGTCCTTTGGCTGGCGTATCTTCATGGTGCTCCGCGTCGGCGTGGGCATTATCATGGGCATGGCCATCGCCAGCCGGACTACCATGATGTTCAGCATCGCCATGCTGCTCGGCATGACTATGGCCATGCGCGGCTTCACCGTGGCCATGGTCGTCGACTGGCTGTGGCTTGTTCTGCCGCAATATCAGGCCCCCCAGCAGCAGGCCGGCAAGAATGATGACAATAATGAGCGAGATCTGTTTTTTGTTCATGGCTTACTCCTGCAGCGGCGTTGCATCGCCGAGCATGCGTTGGATATCGCCGGCGGCGCGATAGGCCTCCGACAGGGCTCGCAGGTACTGCGATCTGGCTTGCAGCAGCGTGCGTTGAGCGTCCAGCACTTCCAGCAGGCCGAACTTGCCCAACGAGAATCCTTTGGTGGTGACATCGAGTGCTTGCTGGGCTGAGTCGAGCAGCTCGCGCTGCTGCGTGGTGATTTCGCGCCGGGCCAGATCAAAACGACGGTAGGCGGTATTCACGTCGTTTTGCAGTTTGATGTTCGCGGCTTGTAATTCGTCCGCCACCTTGCCGCTGCGCGCCAGTGCTGCACGCAGGCCATCCTGGTTGCGATCGAATACCGGTAGGGGCATGGAAAAGCCGACAATGGCTTGATTGCGCCCAAGTTGCTCATCACGTTTAGCGCCCAGACTCAAGGTCAGATCCGGGATGCCACGGCGGCGTTCGACCTCGACCTGAGCCTGGCGCTGGGCCAGTTCCGCCTTGAGCCGCA
>CAZBWH010000159.1:0-3296 GCA_964495595.1 uncultured Burkholderiales bacterium
CGACCAAGACCGCCGAGCTGATTCGCGAGCGCATCGAGGCGATGCCGATTGGGGAGCCTTTCACCCCGACGGCATTCCTGGAGTGCGGCACGCGTGCGTCCGTCGATCAGACTCTGTCGCGCCTCGTCAAGGCAGGGTCGATCGAGCGAGTGACGCGCGGCGTCTTTGTGCGTCCTGAGGTCACCCAAGGCGTTCTATCTGCAAATCCGCCGGCGTTCTGCCGCCACAGACAAAATCAACCAACAGGCTGAGCTTGCGCTCGATTTCCTGCAAGCGGGTATCGTTGATATTTTCGCTGGCGCGGCTCATAGCGCGACCTCATCACGCGAATTGATCCATGCCGCGATGTCTGATTGGCGCCATGCGACGGATTGCCCGCCAATACGCACAGGCTTTGGGAATGTGCCTCTTTTTATGCCGTCATAGATGAAAGTGCGTTTCATACCCACGGCACTTTCAACGGCTGGCAGGCGCATCAGTGGGTCAATAGCGGGCGGAATTGCTGCCGGAGTGGCGACAGCCTGTTGCGTGTGTTGGTACTTGGTTTGCATTGCATGGCCTCCGTTGGCTGTTCATGTCACACCGAACCGAGAGCAAGGGATGCGGCCCCTTTCGTGCGGCGCGGTACGGATGATGCGACGCAAGTTGTCTAGTTGTTTAGGGAGAGAACTAGACTATTTGCGATGCGCCGAATCAAGCGGCGCGGCTCCGTTCGGTGTGCGGCGGATGATGCAATGCGGGTTGTCCGGTTTCTTACCAAAAAAGCGGACAATTTTCTTGGCGTAAACCTCTTACAAAACAACGACATGTCTATTTTCGTGGGAACGCATGGTTCGCAGAAAAATGCTAACAATTTGATATGTATGGATTAATTGGCCAACCAGTTTGGAAAAAAGATGGACAAAAACTTTGCGCCATTCGGTAGCTCGCAGAGGCGCCTAACCGTTCATCGATATCGGCCTGCAGTGTTTCGCCTGTTGACCATTCAATGCGCAACATGGGCGGCGGAATCGGTGTTATCGCCAGAATCGTCGGTACGGTCATTTACCCGCCCACAAACCCAATACCACGCCCAGCAGCGCCGATCCGCGCTTTAGCCGCTTATCCGCCACTGCCGATGAATCGTGCGGTTTTCTGCCGCTGCGGATATCCCGAATGAGGCCAGCCGCCAAGATGCCAACCAAGCCCAACATCAACAGCAGCACCAGTGTGCCAATGATCTTGATGATCTTGATGAGCATGGCAGTCTCTCCGTAAAGTTAAGCCGCCAGCCGTTCGATAGCCGCCAGCGATTCCCCCAGCGCGGTGCGGGCCTCGCGCAATTCGTACTCCTCCTGCAGCCCCATCCAGAATTCGGCAGAGGTGCCAAACGCTGCAGAGAGCCGCGGCGCGTTATCGGCGGATATGCCACGCTTGCCCAGCACGATTTCATTGATGCGCCGTGGCGGCACGCCAATGGCCCGCGCCAGGCGGTTTTGACTCAGGCCCATGGGCTGCAGGAATTCAGCGTGGAGAATTTCGCCGGGGTGGGTGTTATGTAGCGTGTTCATGCCGCCGCCCGATCCGGCAACCGCATGTCGAGCACAATCTCGGCATAGGGCACGAACACCTTGCCATTGTCGTCGCGCTCAATGGCCAGCCATTCGGCCAGCTTTTCGACATCGCCGTGAACGTTCTTGTAGTTGCGCCCCAGCTGCCGCGCTAGCTCCGCCACCAATACCGGGCCGATTTCGCGTAACTTGCCGATCAGCTCCCACCGCTTGGGGGTGAATACTGCTGCCAACGGCGCCAATTCAACCAGACTGCCACTCAGGCGCAATACATCCGGGCGCTTGCTCATGCCGCCAGCCTCCGGCGCATTTCCCAGCCAATACACGCCAGCCCCACTACCAGCGGTATCGGTTTGGCGCCAGCGCAGTAATACGCCACCATGCGGCGCGACAGCCCCAGCGCCGCCGCTGCTGATGTCAGCGTCAGGCCGTGGCGTTTCATCCATGCGGCGAATTCGGCGGGGGTGGGCAAGCCGGCCTGCTGGCGACCAAGTTCATAGAGTTGTTCGGCGCCCATATCAATATCGTCGCCCCACGTCACGCTATGCCCCCACAGGCCGGGAGCCGCCTGGGCGAATCTTTCAGGATCCCGCAGGGGATGCAGCAGCTTAAAGCGTTCGATCTGCTCGCTTATGTCGGTCTGCAGTGTTTCGCCAGTTGACCATTCGATCTGCAGCCGGCCGGGCTGACTGGTAGTTACGCTCAGAACAGTAGGCGCTTTCATTGATTGATTTCCTTCCATTTGGCTTGCAACGCCTCGCGATTCACGGCAGCCCATTGCAGCGCCAGCCGCAAGCGCCGCTCCGGCACCCGGCCGGCAATCACCGCCAAGTTCTCGATTGCGACTGCGCAGCGCGAGCCATCCGAAAACACCACATGAAAATGTGGCGGCGCGTGGTCGCGTGGATACATTTGAATGGCGCAATCGCCAAATAATTTGACTGTTGGCATGCTGAATTATGATGCAACAATTGCACCAAAGGCAATGGCAGCCACTCTGGTGCGCTTTGGGTTGCTTGTTTAGCGCAACCACAGTGGTTACGCTAAATACATGAATTCATCATTCAAGGTGCAAGGCGATGCGCCAACATAACCCACCCCATCCGGGGGAGATTCTGCAGGAGCTTTGGCTTGAGCCGCTGGGGCTGTCGGTGACGGCTACCGCCGCCGGGCTGAAGGTTTCGCGCAAAACCCTGTCCGAGATCATCAATGGCCGGGCGGGAATCAGTGCAGAGATGGCACTACGGCTGGAGCTGGCGTTTGGCAAAAGTGCAGAATCGTGGCTGCAGCATCAATCGGCTTACGATTTGTGGCTGCTGGAATCACGGCGCGATGCGTTGGGCGTAGAGCGATTTGCCGCGTGACAGAAAAAGCAGGCGCAAACCCCATGTAACAAAACGACCGATTTGTTACACCCTGTTTCAGCTCACAAAAAATATGTAACAAAATTAGGCTCTGCTGTCGTTTTCAGAAGGCGAATGCACGGAAGTTCAGGAGTGCACTTCACTTGAAAAGATAGCGGTTAGCTCACGAAACGGAAAAAACCGTACGCTAAGCGTATGTCATGTTACCGCGACGGTCTCTTGACGACCCGTTGCCGACATTCAGGGCACCAGACCGTCTACGTCTGCAATACGCAGGAAATCAGACGCTAATACCCCATAAATCCTTGCTTCTAACCTGCGGGAGAGGAGGGTGTCCGGAATTTTGTGTAAACGGAGTTGAAATTAGTGCTGCGTCATCCGG
>CAZBWH010000160.1:0-3224 GCA_964495595.1 uncultured Burkholderiales bacterium
GTGTGCCTGCCCGAGCATCGGCCCCATGCTACTCACCTGGAAGAAAAGCCATTGCAGGGCTTCCAGCCTTTTCACTTCAGACTTGGGAAGAAGCTTTCCGGTCTTTTCAGCCAGGTAGAGCAATATGGCGCCAGATTCGAATATCGCAACCGGCTCGCCATTTGGACCATCGTGATCGATGATGGCGGGAACCTTGTTGTTTGGACTGATCTTAAGAAATGCCGGATCGAACTGTTCACCGGCCAGAATATTGATTGGCGTAACTTTGCCAAGCAATCCCAATTCCGCCAAAGCAATCGTCGCCTTGTATCCGTTGGGAGTAGGCCAGAAAAACAGTTCGATCATAGCGTGCGACCTGCTCCCCTTATCCGACGATCTTGAGATGATTCGAACGGTCGAGAAGCATTCCCGGGTTCATAATCCAATCTGGATCAACAGCATTCTTTGCGCCAGCCAACATATCCCGGAAAAGCGGGTCCACTTCCTTGTCGTACCACGGACGGAAGCTGCGTCCGACCGCATGGTGGTGCGTGATTGTCGCGCCAAGCTCCGATATCGCATCAGAAGCCACGTCGGAAAGCGCCTGGTAATGTTCAAGGCTCGTCTCGTGCGTGGAAGGCGCAACGACGGAATAATAGGGCGCCGGCCCATCGGGATAGAGGAAGGAGAATCTGCGGCAAACAATGCCACCGCCGGTCAGCGCTTTTTGCGCCTCGCTGACCCGGCGAATAATTTCCGTGTCCACGGCTTCGAATTTGTCCCAGGTATAGGCCGTTTCAAAGGTAAAGCTGACCACGCCCATCGCAGCGCGCGTATGCATCAATCGCGGCAGGTAACGGAATTGCTCGCGCCAATTCCCCTGCGCGCCGCTGCGGCTTGACTTCAAGGCATCGCCGCCCGATCCGGTCTTGGTCACGACTTCACCGCCGTGGTCCTGGCAAATTTCAACGCCGCGCTCCAGCCAGACATCCACGGGATGATCCGCAGATTCAAAGCCAAGCAGCAGCACAGATTTTGTGCCATCACCAGCGCCATAAAACTGGGCATCTTGCGCGTCCAGATAACGACAATTCGCAGGAAACAGGCCTGCCTGTGTGATCTGCCGAATGGCTGCGGCACCTTGATAGAACGTGTCAAAGGTGATGGTCGCATTCGCCCGGAAGACCACTCGCCCCTGAAGCTTCATCCATGCCTGTGTGATAATCCCGAGCGAGCCTTCAGAACCGATAAAGAGGCGGTCGGGATCCGGGCCGGCACCTGATCCCGGCAATCTGCGATTTTCTATCGTTCCGCGCGGCGTTACGACCCTGAGGCTCTGCACCATATCGTCAATATGGGTAAGGTGGGTAGCATAGTGGCCCGAAGAACGCGTCGCAATCCAGCCGCCAAGCGATGAAAACTCCCAGGATTGCGGAATATGTCTCAATGTGAGGCCGTGCGGCTTTAGCTGATCTTCAAGCGAAGGCCCAAGCGTACCTGCCTGGATAAGTGCGCAGCGGGAGACCGGGTCAACCTCCAGCACCTGGTTCATGTTCCCCAAATCGATAATTACCGAACCGTCGCAATCCTCCGGGGCAGTAAAGCCGTCCGTGACACTTGATCCGCCGCCATATGGAATTGCCGCATAGCCATTATCACCGCACCAATCCAAAACTGCGGCAACCTCGGCCTCGTTGCGAGGATAGGCAATCACATCAGGCGGATTGGTAAAATCTCGCCGAAAAATGCGCGTCAGGTCCTTGAAGCTCTTGCCGTAGGAATGAGAAACGCGATCCCATTTGTCTGAATTACAAAAAGACGACAAGGAAGCAGGGATGGAGATCCGCGATTCCCTCAACTCGATTTCCTCGAGCGTTGGATCAGACAAGACCACCGGCTCATCAATGCCCAGGCGTTTGCCAACGCGAACGGCCATTTCCTTGACCTCAGCCTGGGAAATGACCTCGTCTTCGTATCCCCAGCTATGCCATTTGCGCCTCTTACCATAGTAGCCAGCTTGCTCAGTCATGATTCAATGCCCTCAGAAATCAGTTTGAGCACCAGAAGTTAACGGGTCGACGAACCTATTCTATTGCCATTGAAGTCAGTTTTTTGACAGATTCATTCAACTTCGTGCGCGGCCGGGATCTCCCTTGGATTGGAAAATTCAGACAAGAACCTCGGCTATTGCGGGCTGCTACAGGCCTCATGTTCAGGCGCGAGAAGCCCATCAGCCAATTCAACTGCTCGCGGTCGCTGCCTGCGAAGTGATTCGTTGTTAGGAACCGTTGCATGTCTGGCTCCAGCGTCGATCCCGAGACACTTCCCAGCCAGGGTCAGGTCTCATAAGTTGATTCAGAGGGCGCAGGAAGATGCCCGACAGACCAAGCTCATCCACGAGGCACGGGAAGAGTGGCAGGGTGTACGGCAACCGCATCTGCATGATGTTCTGCTTGATCAGGGTGAGCAGAGCTGTCCCAACCGTGTGGCTCGCCTTGCATGGCAAGCCGGGATCAAAGCTCAAGTTGGCTATAAGCGGCGTCCAGACAGCTATTGTGGCACGCCATCAGTTGTGATCGACAATACGTTGGATCGCCAGTTTGCAGTGTCAGCGTCCGACGCAGCATGGGTAACAGACACCACCTTCATCAGAACGCATGAGGGCTTCGCTTACCTCTCAGTGGTGATCGATCTCTATTCACGGCGGTGGTTGGTTGGCAGATACAAAGTCGGCAGACCGCTGATCTGGTCTGCCAGGCACTGCTGATAGCGGTGTGGCGCAGAAAGCCGAAGAACGTAGTTCTGATCCACTCCATCAGGGCTCACAGTTTATCTCCCGCGAATGAACCTGGCTCCTCCATGCCCACAATCTCAAGCACTCAATGGGCAGGCGCGGGAACTGCCATGATAATGCGTTCGCTGAGAGCTTCCTTAACCTGCTCAAACGCGAACGGATCCGAAGGCGGACATAAAAAACCCGCGCAGAAGCTCGGCAGGATGAGTTCGACTACATCGAAATTCTATAACCCCGTGCGAAAGCACGCCACAAACCCCATGTTGTCACCTGTGAACTTCGAACGACAGCAAAAAACAAACAATGAAGGCGTCTAGATCACTAGGCGCTATTCACTTCAATGTCTTCAATCTCAATGTTCCCCGTCAGCGCCTATGACGTGACCCCCTGATTTTCCGGTCGCGTCCGTCAAGGTGGTGTAATTTCGGCTGTGGCCGTGGGCCATCGTCAG
>CAZBWH010000161.1:0-3146 GCA_964495595.1 uncultured Burkholderiales bacterium
CGATTTTCAAGGAATATCGCCGTGGAACTGTCGAACCGCGTAAATGCCATCAAGGAATCCCCTACCCTTGCCATCACCGCCAAAGCCGGCAAACTCAAAGCCGAAGGCAAGGATGTGATTGCGCTCGCCGCTGGCGAGCCTGACTTCGATACCCCGCAACACATCAAGGATGCAGCGATCGAAGCCATCAACAAAGGCTTTACCAAATACACCCCGGTTTCCGGCACACCTGGGCTGAAGGCCGCCATCGTCGCCAAGTTCAAGCGCGACAACGGCGTGGACTACAAACCGAGCCAGATCCTGGTTTCGGTAGGCGGCAAGCAGAGCTTCTTCAATCTCTGCCAGGCATTCATCAATCCGGGTGACGAAGTGATCGTTCCGGCGCCTTACTGGGTGAGCTACCCGGACATCGTCATCATCGCCGACGGCAAGCCGGTGATTGTTGAATGCGGCATCGAACAGGGTTTCAAGCTGACTCCGGCACAACTGGAAGCCGCGATCACCCCAAAAACCAAGATGGTGGTATTAAACAGCCCGTCCAACCCGACTGGCGCGGTTTACACCCTGGAAGAGCTCAAAGCCCTGGGCGAAGTCCTGAAAAAACATCCGAAGCTCCTGATCGCGTCGGATGACATGTACGAACACGTGATGCTGGGCGACACCAAGTTCTACAACATCCTCAACGCCTGCCCGGAACTGTACGACCAGACCATCCTGCTGAACGGCGTATCGAAAGCCTACTCGATGACCGGCTGGCGCATCGGCTACGCCGGCGGCCCGGAAAAACTGATCAAGGCCATGGAAAACGTGCAGTCGCAATCGACTTCCAACCCGACCTCGATTTCGCAGGTTGCTGCAGAAGCCGCGCTGAACGGCAGCCAGGACTGCATCAAGCCGATGCTGGAAGCGTTCAACGCGCGTCAGAAATTTGTGGTCGATGCGTTCAACGCCATTCCCGGCCTGAAATGCCTGGTTGCCGGCGGCGCGTTCTACGCCTTTGTTGACGCCCGCGAAGCCATCAAGCGCCTGGCCGCAGCCGGCACCATCCCTGCTGCTACCGATCTGGCACTGGGCAACTACCTGCTGGAGCAACACATGGTTGCCGTGGTGCCGGGTTCGGCATTCGGTTCGGAAGGCTACTTCCGCATCTCGTTCGCCACCAGCATGCAGAATCTGGAAAAAGCGCTCGCACGGATTGCCCAAGCACTGGCTTAAGCCGTTTCAATCCCCCAGAAAAAGCAGCCACCCAAATCGGGTGGCTGCTTTTTCTGCCGCCAACGGCTGAGCGGATCAGGCCGAAAACGACGAGCCGCAACCACAGGTAGAAACGGCATTCGGATTGCGGATCACGAATTGCGAGCCTTCAATGCTCTCGGTGTAGTCGATTTCTGCACCCATCAGATACTGGTAGCTCATCGGATCGATCAGCAGGGTCACGCCCTCTTTCTCGACAGCGGTATCGTCCTCGTTAACGATCTCGTCAAAGGTAAAGCCATACTGAAAGCCTGAACAACCACCGCCGGTCACGAACACTCGCAGTTTCAACTCGGGGTTGCCTTCATCAATGATCAGGTCGCGTACCTTGGCGACGGCGGCATCGGTAAACACCAGCGGAAAATTCTCGGTTACGGCATTCATGTGTATCACTCCTGTATTCGCGCCCTGCTGCGCTGCAGCCGACCACTCCGGCCACAGCCACCCAAGCGCTTGATCGTAAAACGGATTATCATCCTGCCGCCAGTGAATTGCAACGCTGCCGGCAACAGGGATTTAGCCTCTGATGGCAATCGCTCAAGGCAACAATGGCACTACGTCGAGCCCCAGCTGCTCAGACAGGCCAAACATGATGTTCATGTTCTGCACCGCTTGCCCGGCAGCCCCCTTGACCAGATTGTCGATTGCCGACAACACCACGACAGTATCGCCCCCCTGCGGCCGATGAACAGCCATGCGGCACAGATTGGCGCCACGCACCGAACGGGTTTCAGGATGGCTGCCAGCCGGCAAGACATCGACAAACGCCTCATTGGCATAACGTTGCTCGTACAAGGCCTGCAGATCAGCGCCAGCACCAGGCTTGAGGCGAGCGTACAGCGTGGCATGAATCCCGCGAATCATCGGCGTCAGATGAGGCACGAAAGTCAGGCCAACCGGTTGCCCGGCCATCCGCGCCAGTCCTTGGCTGATTTCCGGTAAATGGCGATGCCCGCCGACTCCGTAAGCCTTGAAATTATCGGCTGACTCCGCCAACAGGGCATGCACCTCAGCCTTGCGCCCCGCACCGCTGACGCCTGACTTGGCATCGGCAATCAGCTGACTGTTATCCACCAAGCCAGCCTCGACCAGCGGCAGAAAACCGAGCTGCACAGCCGTCGGGTAGCAGCCCGGATTGGCCACCAGCCGCGCGCCCTTGATCTGCTCGCGGTTGATTTCCGGCAAGCCATACACGGCCTCGGCGATCAGTTCCGGACTGGCATGCTGCATGCCGTACCATTTTTCCCACTCCGCGACATCCTTGATCCGGTAATCCGCTGCCAGATCCACCACCCGCACCCCAGCGTCCAGTAGCTCACGCGCCTGCTGCATCGCAATCCCGTTCGGCGTGGCAAAAAACACCACATCGCACTGCTTCAGATCAGCCTTGGCCGGATCACTGAATGCCAGGTCCACCCAGCCGCGCAAACTGGGAAACATCTCGGCCACCGCCATGCCATCCTCCTTACGCGAAGTAATGGCAGTCAGCTGCGCCTGAGGGTGTTTGGCCAGCAAACGAATCAACTCCACACCGGTGTACCCGGTGCCGCCCACAATACCGATCTTGATCATGATTCAATCCGTTTCGCAGCAGCAAAAGAGGGGAATTCTAGCAGTGGCACCAGAGCACGAAAACAAAAAGCCGCTGGAGGTACAAAGCCTTGTTTGCTGCCGGCGTCACTGAGCAAGCCTGCTGGGCGCATGCGCGCAGGAAATTCTTCGATCTGAACCAGGGCACGCCGAAGGGCCATCCGGTGGCGGCAGACATCCTCGGCCGGATTGCACGACTGTATGAAATGGAAGCGCAGGCCAGAGAATGTTCGCAGGCAGCTGGGCATCGATTCTAAACAAAAACGCCCAGCTAAGGTTAGCTGGGCGTTGAGAGGGGGAGT
>CAZBWH010000162.1:0-3093 GCA_964495595.1 uncultured Burkholderiales bacterium
CCACATTGTGCTCAATCCTTGACCCAGCGTATGAAAATAAGTCGTGAGTAGATAATGACATATGTAAAATGGATTGGCTTGTGTGTAATGACAAATATATAATTTTTCACTCAAAACATCCAAAAAATCAGGGAGAAATGGATGAATGACAACAAATGGGCCATTGTGGCCTTATCCGGTTTGATGGCATTGGCGGGTTGCAATTCAGGCGGTGGTGGCGATTCGGCGCCTCAAGGTACAACAACGACCGGCAACACCCAGACTCCAAGTGCCGCAAGCAAAGTCGGTGTATTTCTTGATTCGCCTGTGCAGGGACTGAAAGTGGTACGGGCCGACGGTAGTTCTGCTGCGACCGGCCGTTGGGGTGAGTTTGTTTATGCAGATGGTGAGACACTGACGTTCTATCTGGGTAATCTGCGTTTAGGGTCGACCAAGGGCAAGCCTGAGATTACGCCGCTTGACCTTTTTGGGGTGAACAACACCGCTGACCGGCGTGTAACCAATCTACTGCGCTTGCTGCAAAGCCTCGACATCAACGATAACCCGACCGACGGCATTCAGTAGACTGTGGCCGCCGTCGATGCTGCCTCGGTACGTCTGGATCAGGATCCCGGCGCATTTGAGAAAGACGTCTCTGTTTCCACTCTGCTGGCGAAGAAACGACCTGGCCTGACGCTGGTTGGCCAGACCAACGCTCAAGCTCATTTTGATAATACGCGTACAGTTGCCAGCAAAGTAGGCTGGTGGAGCGGTTCGCTGACGTTCGACGGTAAGCAGTACGCCATTCAGGGTCTGGCCGGCGTATCTAGCGATTTCAGTGGCACTTACAAAGCAGCCAACGGAAAATCCTACAGCGTGCTGATCAACGGTACTGGCAGCAAGTCGCAAATCACCGTTACTACTTACACCACCTTGGCCAATGGCGCATTTCTGCCCAATGTGCAAAACGAATCCGGCAACTTACAGCAAAATGAACAGAACTGGATCTTTACCGGCACGTCTGGAACCCGGCTGGAGATCGCGAAAACCAACCCGGCGGCTTACGTGGGCACTATCGGTTATTACGGCGTGAATGCATCTGCGTCGGCCAATCTCTGCCCGAATGGTGGATTCACTCTACAGCCGGGGCCGGACGCCGGTATCCCTGCGGTTATTTATATCGGCATGGCCTATCTCGATACCACTGGCCTGCGTTATGCCATCAAGCCTTTGCTGAGCATTGGCGGTGATTCGGTATACAGCGGTGCGCTTACCATTAGCAACGACAAACTGCAGTTTGCCTTGCCGGGCGGCACCTTATCGATTGCCCGCAGCAGCATGCCTGGCCTTGGTCTGCCCTCCTGCAACTGATCCTTCCGGCGCCGGTGATGCCGGCGCTTTTTTTCAGGCTTTGAATCATGCAAACACGTCTTATCCCTATGCTGTGTGTGCTAGCGCTAAACGGCTGCGCCAGCATGTCCAGTGACCCCTACATCCGGGGCTTGGGTTCTACAACTGCGCAAAAGATTGAAGACGAGCAGCAGCGTGACAAATTGTCTTATCTTGCGCGTTATCTGCTCACTGCCGACGATCGACAAAAGCAGGCTGCCCGTATCAAGAAGGTGCATCCGGGCTGGACCCAATTCGACACACACGGCGCATTGTCGATGGCAACCTCACAGGCGTTGACTGGCAATATGCTCTCCAACTCGGGCACTCAGGTTTATGGGGCCACCATGGCGGCGCTGACCGTGGCTTCGATGCTGATGCCCGATGGCTCGATGGAAAACGTATCCGGCTTCTATTTGCCGCCGCAGTTCAACGGTGCGGCGATCGATAACGAAGAACAGGCGCGCAATGCCTACTGGCAATGGCGCGAAAAGCAGATTGCAGCAACCGCAAGCGCATTCCAGCGCGAATACCGTTGCATTTACCAGTGCGAAAGCCCGGCGATGCGGATATACGAACTGCATCTCGCTCCGGGCCTGGCAGGGAACAAATATGCCTATAACCCGCCGTATATCTATATTCGCGCCGAATTGCATCAGGGCAAGATGCTACCCGCGCCGGACGACGCTTTGCTCGCGTGGGCGCTGGGGTTTACGCCCAAATGGGCAACCGCAGATGGCAATACAGCACCGATGACCCTGCTGGAAGCATCGCTCGACAAGCAGGGACTGCCGCAATATCAAAACGAAGCGCCGTTGGTCAGCCGCAACGACCCTTTTAAAACCACCATGGGCCGTGATCTGATGCGCCAGCTTTACGCCGGCAGTGAGTATGACTTTATTGCCCAGCGTGGATTTGGCAAAGACCGAATGGCCTATCGCGGCGATATCTACACCTTTGGGTTTCGCCATACTGGCGGGTTTATGCAGTTCAAATCCGTGGAAAAGCCGGAGGCGCCTGCTAACACTGGCGAAAGAGGGAGCTAGACGAGCGCCTGAAGGCATTACGGGCGGATGTTGCTTCGTGACTGCTGGCAACGTGGTTCGCACATGCGCAGCATTAGGTGCTCGGCCTTTTGGACTTTATCCCGTGTACCTACCTTTGAGACATTGCCTTGTAGTTACAACAATGTTTCTACGTAACATGTGTGTACTTGGCATGTTGTGGAAAATAATTTTTTATATAAATTCTGGAATTAATTATGAATCAAAGAGTTTTGAGAGTGATTGTATTGGCTGGAGCGTCGTTGGCTGCTGGCTGCGCTAATTTTCAGGCACATAAACTGCCTATCGTTCAGGATCATGAGTTTAGGGTGGCAAATGCAGGAAAAGTAAAAATATTTAGCCGATGGAAGGTTGAGTCCAGCAGCGTGCTGACAAACAAAGATGCGGCAGCGGCAATTTATAAATCTGCATTTGAAAAAGAAATCAGAGAGTCTGGCTGCTGTGAAATAGTCGAAGGACCGACCGAAGCAAATCTCATTGTTGATGGTACCGCAATAGATCATGCGGACGCTTCAGTAATGCTGCCGGCGTTCATTACGGGATTTTCCTTGTATACCATCCCATCTTGGGTCACCCAAGAGATGGATATCAAGGTTAAAACTAGCGCAGGAAATAAAAATAGCTCTTACGAACTGAACGACTCATTTACTCTTGTGCAATG
>CAZBWH010000163.1:0-3033 GCA_964495595.1 uncultured Burkholderiales bacterium
GGCTGGTCAGGCGGTTGAGTGCGTCGTAGCTATAGCGGGTTGTGTTGCCCAGCGCATCGGTGCGGCTGAGGCGGTTGCCGTTGGCGTCGTAGGTGTACTGCGTGGCTTTGCCGTTGGCGTCGATTTCCTTGGCCAGCCGGCCCAGCGCGTCGTATTCGAAACTGCGGGTCTGGGTGGTGGCGGCTAAGGCCGGCAGGGTCAGGGCGAACAGCAGGGTGGCCAGCGGCAGACGGGCAAGACGAATGGGGTGTGGTTGTTTCATGATGACATTCCTGAATCCGGATTACGCCGCATCGGCAGCGGTGGGCAGCGGCGATTTGAGGCTTTGGTCGATCAAGCGCAGCGCAGCATTCAGCATGCCGGCCGGGTCGCTGACATCCTCCCGCAACCGGTTGCCCATCAGGTCCAGCGTGTAATGGATGGTGTTGCCCTGACTGTCGGCGATGTCGGTCAGGCGGTGGGCCGAGTCGTAGCTGTAGCGGATGCTTCGGCCGTCCGGAAAGGTCACTTTGGTCAACTGGCCAACGCCGTCGTAATCGTAGCTGGTGGTCTCGCCGCCAACCGTGCGGCTCTTCAGCCATCCGCGTGCGGTATAACCCAGTGTGATTTGCTGGTTGTTGTGATCCTTGATCGTCGACGGCCGGCCGTGGCTATCGTAGCCGGAGAATTGGGTCAACTGATTCAGCGGGTTGGTGATGCTCTGCAGATTGCCTTGAGCGTCGTATGCATAGCGGGTGATTTTGCCGTTCGGGTCGGTCGCGGAAGCGAGCAGGCCGAAGTTGCCATAAGTCCATTTCCAGGTGCGAACCAGGCTGCCGGCGGTCACCGTCTTCTGGGTCAGGTTGCCGCTGTTGTCGTAGGTAAACTCCGTCACTCGATTTGGCTCGGTGATTTTGGTTGGCAGGCGGAAGCTGGCGTGCCAATCGGTGGTAATCGTCCTGGCCTGCGGCGTGCCGGCTGCTTCGGTGCGGCTGGTTTCGAGATTCCGGCTGTTGTACGAATACAGGGTCTTGTTGCCACCGAAATCGGTATACGAGGTGCGATTGCCCTGCGCGTCATAACTCATGGTCGCAGTCTGGCCGGCCCGGGTGATGTCGGCGTGTTTGTAGACGCCGAGCACATTGAGATACCGATAGGTGCTGGTCAGGCCGAGCGGCCCGGTGATATCGGTCGTCAGGCCGGCGCGGTAATTGAACGAATACTTGTCCGCGCCCATTTCGCCATGTTCGGAACTGAGGCCTTTGCCATTGGCGTCGTATTGCCAGGTGGCATAACGCTGGCCGTTTTCGTCGATGATGCCGGTCAGGTAACGTCCGTCGTAGAGGTACTGCCGGGAAGTGCCGTCTGCCCAGGTGACCTTTTCCAGCAGCCCGCCGGCACCATAGCTGTAGCTGGCTTGTGCCAAGCCGTCTACGAGCAGCTGACTGACTTGGCCGTTAACGTGCTTGAGTACGAAGTTAGCTCCAAACGAGTCGGCCCCGGTAATCTGATCGTTTGCCCATGTGAACGACTGTGTGTAGCCATTGAGCCATGTCAGCTGAATCAGCCTTCCCGATGTATCGTATGTCTCACGCAGATCACCCACACGGAGAGTCAGCCCGGACAATTCAAGATCGCCCTCGGCCTGCAGATTCAAATCTGCATCTCCCTTCCATTGCGGAACGCCATTGATCGTGCCAACCCTCTGAATAATCCAGATTTGCCCGTCTTCACGATACAGGCGCCTGAAATCCGTTTGCTGGTTATCTGTTTCCATTCGTCGCCCCGCTACCGGGAAGCGCCAGCGTTCATTGCTGAAATAATGGTCAATCTGAATACGCCCGCTTGCCGAACGGTATCCTGACTCGACTTGGGTTTTCTTGCCGGTAACACCATGAATCGGGTTGGAGCAGTTCCTGTCTTGATTGCAATTCTTCTCCTGCTTGATTTCCAATTTGCAGACACGCTCGCTCGGTGGCGTGAGATCGCCACTCACAAATGGCGCACTGAAAGGAGAATTCGGACTGACAACGCCTACCGGGTATGGCTTGGCATTCTTTGGAAACAAAATAGGACCGATGGGCACAAGATCGCCAATTGTGCTGCGCAGGGTCGCGTACAGGCTGAAATCGTCGCCTCGCCCGACAGCAACTGACGTCGAGGGCCTGTAAGCTGCGCCATGAATGGAGCCCACCCAATAGCGATGGAACCCGAAGATGGCCGAAATGAACGGCGTTTCTGTTTCGACAACCGAGTGATTGTAAGTGGACTGGCTTTTTGCCTGGGCAATCATTTGTTGATGAGTCACGCCGCCCTGGATTGTCGTGAAGCCGGAGATAGGACGAATTTTGCCGTTGTTGCATTCCAGCATCGCCCCGACATAGGTGGCCGTTGCATTCGGATCGCAGCTATCTTTGAAGCCAAAATACTGAAAGCCAATGGTCTCGATACCGCCCATTGGATCGCAGGCATATTCGTCCGCCTGAGCATAAGCAGCACTCAGAAGTGCCGCGCCGAACAATACAGGTAGTTTTCTCTTCATTTCGGTGAAACCCGGAAAGTAATGGATGGGGCGGGATACCAGGGCCAGCTGTTGCTGCCGATGTCACGTCGATTTTTGCCTGAACAACGCTGGCCGACTCAATATATATTTTGGCATGACATTGCGTTTTTTTGCACACATATATAAATTCAAATGTCATTAAAAACTTATCGGCCGTATCACACAGGTAAACGAGGCCTGCTCAGGACCATGAGCCGGGGAAATGGCTTGGGCCTGCATGGACAGCATGCTTGGCGCGTAAACATACGCCAGCAGCGGTTTATGGTCGACCATGAAATCCCGCCATGCAGGCGGCATCGCGGACAAACACGGGTAAAAAGGCCGGGAGGCTGGCAGCGCCGCAAAACGAAGGCCACGACCCGATCAGGCCGACATCAGCCCGGGCAGGGTCATTCAGGCGGCAAACACCTCGGCGCACACCTGTAGCAACAGGTCATGCAGCCGCAACACCGGCGTGAGCCGGCCGAGGTCGTCGCGCTGGTGGCCGGCAC
>CAZBWH010000164.1:0-2953 GCA_964495595.1 uncultured Burkholderiales bacterium
GCGACAAATCGCTTCATGTTTCACCGACACGGGATTGCGGCATTCCCAAGCGCGTCGGCGTAGCTATCGACAATCTGGCGGTTTCTGCTGAAGAACACGAAACATGGCTGGGCATCATTGATCCGCGCATTGCCTTGCTGCTGGAATTGCAGCGGGCATTCGGCTTACGCTTCGAGGAATCGGCCAAGCTCGATGCACGGGCTGCCTGGCAACAGGTCCAAACTGGCTGGCTAAACGTGACCGATGGCACCAAGGGCGGGCGCAAGCGTCGCGTGCCGATCGTCCGGGATGAGCAGCTGGCTGCCCTGGAACAGGCGGCCGAAGCGCAGGGCAATGACCGGTCATTGATCTTCTGCCGAATGTACTACGATGAGTTCCGGCAGGAGTGCTATGGCCAGACGGTTCGTCATGGCATACGTTTTCATCGCGAGCGCCATGCCTATGCGCAACAGCGCTATCGCGATCTCGTCGGCGAGGATTGTCCGGTGGCCAGTGGGATCGACCATGGCCGGGCGCATCACACCTGGCTGTCAAAGCAGTTGGGGATTTCACTGGATGCGGCGAAAGAGCTTGATGACACGGCACGGGATCAGATCGCCCTGGAGCTGGGCCACAATCGGCGTGAGGTGAGCAATGCCTACCTTGGCTGACCAGGTCAGGCGTCGAGCGCATGTCTATGTTGCCCACGGTGGAAAATCCAACCGTCGCCAGCAGGTCGACCGCCTGGTCATCTTGGTCAACTGGATGCAGGCGCATTTCCGCGTGACCGGCCTGGAGCAGATCGGCAAGCGGCAGGTGATCGGGTTCTGGAAGGCCCACCGAGACATGGCGCCGGCCACAGCCTATGCGTACTGGCTGGCAATCAAGGTGCTGTGGCAGTGGCTGGGGCGGATGGAGGATCCGCCGAAACCTCGATAGTCGTTGCGTAGCAACTCCAAGCCGTGACGATTGGAAGCCATACAACGCGTCACCGACTGTCGCACATCCGACCCATCATGTTCACAACCGGCAAACCTGCCGGCCTGTCATCGAACAAGGAGGAACATCATGAATGCCCAACTGCAGAACCTGATCAACCGGCAGCATCAGCGCATGCGCGAATTGCGCGAGGATGCCCGCGACCTCGCCAACACAATGGCTGACGAAGTCTGGGATAAGTTCGAAGTGGAGATTGAAGAAGCAACGACGGATGGCTATATGTTCGACATGGCGACGAGCACGAAAATGGCCCTCTCCAGCATGCTGGCGCTCAGCTACGACGAAGCCTTTGAGCGTCATGTTCTCGGCTTGTTTGAACGGCAGGAAAAGGATCTGCGAGAGACTGGTGCTGGCGAGGCCGGGTTCGATACAGCACGGATCGACCTCACTGGTCTGCGCAAGGGGCTGAAGCTACGCCGCCATGCTGACGACCTGATCGGCCAAGCTATCGAACAAGCCAAGCCGGGCTTGATCGGCCTGATATTCCTTTCCAGAGACCCGTGCTCCGATGCCTGGGACCGGGAGAGCCGCGACAATGCCCGCCGCTTGCGCAGCAACTTGCTTGACCTGCGCGGAAAGATTGTCGAAGCGATCCGCGAGGAAACCGGCACCGTCATCCAGACGGCGCGGCTGGCCTATATCGACATGCTCGACACCATTGCCAGAAAACTTGGCGCACAGCAAGCCATCGAGGTTACCTGATCGGCTGAACTCGTTCCCTTCATGCCGTTCGTGTGAAAGAATGGCGGGCGATTTGCACAGCATGTTTCCAGTCAGCAGCCAACAACAAGGATTTCCCCATGGCATCCCCCGATTCCTATCAGACATTGCCGCAAAGCCAACGCTCAGAAACCATGAACATGCTCGCCCTTCGTATCGAAGAAGATGCAAAAAATGCCGAAGCTGGGGCGGATGTCGTCGAGACAGCATTGGAAATCGACACGGCCGGTGGTAATCGGCAAAGGGCACGGGAAACCGTTCTGTCCTTCGTCCACTCCTATCACCAAAAGTCTGATGAGACGCCAGATACTGCTTGGCTGGATAACGAATTTTCCAAATATCCGGAAATATGGGTGGACGAAGATGAACGCAAAAGTACAACGCTAATTATCGTTGAGCGCATTCGTCGATTCGAGGAAGAAAAAAAGAAGCTCGCCGAATACCGTGAGCGGGGACTATCGCGCGAAAGTTATCTCAAATCTGCCATTGAGAGCAGTGCGAAGGCACAGGGCGTGAGCAATGTTGGAAGCTACGCTGCCGAAATAGACTACGCTCTCGATCAGGCGAACAAAGACAACATTGACCTGATGTATCGAACGGACGGCGGAATCAACCAGTCGTGGCATCTCGATGGCTTCATCGCCGAGCAACACCACGTGGAGAGCTTCAATATAGAAGCTGCCGCTCAGGGCAGCCCCTGCCGTGCCGAAGTACTCAAGCCTGCGCCGGGTGAAACCTATGGCAAGAATTCTGTCGATATAGTTATCCGTGATGGCAATGGCAAGGTCGTGAAGCGTTACCAGTCGAAATACGGCGCTGATGCGGAATCGACCAATGAGCTTTTTGAGAAAGGCGACTATCGGGGGCAAAGAAAGCTGGTTCCGGAAGGGCAGGGAAAAGACATCAAAAAGAGCACCGAGGTCATCGAACACGAAGGCGTCAAGTCAAAACCCTTGTCCAAAGAGGAAGCCAAGGAGCGCCAACGAAAAATCCAGGAAGAACACGAGGCCAAGCAGTACGAGTGGAACGACGTTAATAGCAAAGCTATTGCCAGAAATATCGGCCAGAAGGCCGGTGTTGCAGCCATGCTGGCAGTCGGATTCCAAGGCGCGCGCGTTCTTGGGCGGCGCATCTGGAATACCCTGACAGGCCAGAGTAACAGTAGCATCGAAAAAGACGCAGCCGAGTTTGCCGAAAGCGCCCTAACGATCATTGCGACAGGCGCCACCCCTGATGATGAAAGAGAATTCGGGGT
>CAZBWH010000165.1:0-2951 GCA_964495595.1 uncultured Burkholderiales bacterium
GTGTCTCCTCGCTCTGGATTGATCAGCCGTTCCTGATCAACGCCGCTTTTTCAATTTTTTGTGAATGCCGGATGGCCTGACCGGCATCTTTTCCGCTGTCCGCAGCCCGCTACGCACAGGCAAGGCGGCCCGGCCCGGCCCGGCTTTCTGCCCGCGATTCGACCGGACGCTTGCGCGACGGTCGGTCGCCTGCCATACGGCTGCATCCCGCTGACCACTTCTTGCCTTGCCAGCCTTGCCTGCCCGTCGTTGCTGCAGTTCGGCGCGGCTTGCCGGCTGGATTTTGCCAGCCGCGGCGGCTGACTTGATCGGCTCGGCAACTTGTGGCAATACCGCAGTTCCCGGCTCATCCCCAGGCAATGGCGGCGGTATTTCGGCCTTCACCGAAAAAGCCACCAGCAGACAACCCAGTCCCAGCAAGGCGCTCCAGTTCCATTTTGAGCTCATGTTCGTCTATCTCCGTAAAATCAGGCCGGCTCCCGCAGCCAGTATCACTGCCCGGCGATCGGCGGCAATCCGATTGGCATGTCTGGCAGATATGGCATAATCTCGGCCAAACGATACCCTACAAACCCTGCCGGCGCCGGCAGCCGGCCCGGCCCTGTGCAAACAGCCATCCAACAGCACCCGGAATATCATGTCGAATCTTGCAGACCCGTCCGGCCAGGCAACGCCGGCCTTGCAGCTGGAAAAATTCCTGAGCAGCAAAAATGCCGAACGCTGGTGCAAAATCATGTCGGCAGGCTATCCGGGAGCGGCTTACTGGCTCTGCCAGGAAGCGCGGATTTTACAGGAATTCAATCCGCCTCACCCATTCGCTGCACGCTTCATCGGTGTCGATACAGAGCGACGGATTCTGGTTACCGAGGCGCCGGGTTACACCCTCTCGCAATGGCTGGCGACACCCCAGGGAGCCCTTGACCACCCGTTCCAGCGCTCCAGCGATCTGATCCGGCTGTTGATCGCCATCTGCAAGGCGGCCGATGCGCTGCACCGGCGCGGTGTCGTCCACTGTGGCCTACGGCCCGATGTGATCTGCATCGCGACCGACGCCCAGCGGCGACTCGATTTCGAGTCGATCCGCATCATCGACTTTGGATTTGCCCACTCCAGACAGCATCCAGCGGAAAAACCCCTGTTTCTCGACCCACAGCAACGCAGTGCCGGCTACCTGTCTCCAGCACTCAAGACAGCCATCGCCCGGGATTGGGCTGCCTGGCGCCGGCTGACCGGTGAGGCCAGCGAGCTTGCCTGGCAGGATCATTCGCCCCGGGCACGCAACGACTACGACACGCTGCTGATGCCCTCGCTGCATACCAACCGGATCAACTGGCGGGCCGACATGTACAGTCTGGGTTACTGGTTCGGCCAGATATCACTGCACCGGATCGACTACTTTACCCCGGCACACCAGACGCAACTGCCGCGAATTTTCAGCCGGATGCAACATACCCTGTTGCAAGGCGGATACCGTAGTTTCGGCTCGCTGCTGGCCGACCTCTCACGCCTTGAGCTCGACCCGCAAGCGCCGGTTTTAAGCCAGCATCCACAGGGCAGCTCGGTACCCAGCCTGGCTGCAGTCCCTACTGCCGGATTTGCAGCAGATCTGGTCATGGGCAACGCCGGGGCCGCACCCGCAGCCGTTATGCCATCTGATCCTGTCGGCCTGGCGCCGCAGCCAGCTGCCAGGCACCGCTGGCTGGCCATCGGCATCGGCACGTCGGTGGCCGTGGGCGTGGCCGCAGCCGCTTTCGTCGGGCTAAACGGCACAGATACCGCACCACACACCGAGCTTACCAGCCACCCGGTGACCGTCCAGCCAGTGGCAGTGACTCCGGCAGCGGCCCCGGAAGTGCCCGCCAGCGCAGCGACGCCCCGGCCAGCCCCCGTGCCGCCAGTCGAGCCGCCTGCGGCAAGCCAAGCGGAGCCGGCAGCCGCGCCTGAGCCCGCCCCTCCGGTGCAGCCTCCCCCAGCCGTGGCCGAACCACCGGCAGCGGACCCTCTGGCGGCGGTGCGCCAGGCAGCCGAGCAAGGCAATGCCAGCGCACAGACGCAGCTCGGACTGGCCTACCGCAACGGGCGAGGCGTACAGCAGGACTTGATCGAGGCGGTAAAGTGGTACACCCGGGCCGCCGAACAGGGCCATGCCGAGGCCCAGGCCTATCTTGGCTTCATGTACATGACCGGGCGCGGCGTAAGGCGTGACGACGCTCAGGCGGCCACCTGGCATCGCAAGGCAGCAGAACGCGGCAATGCCTTGGGGCAATACAATCTCGGATTGATGTACCTGCATGGCCGGGGCGGCATCGAGCAAAGCCAGGTTAACGCCTGGGCCTGGTTGAAGCTGGCAGCCGAACAGAACAATGGTTCGGCACAGGTTCAGCTCGGCACACTGGCGCAACAGATGGACAAAACCGAGTTGCAGCAGGCAAGGTTGCTGGCGTCCAGCCTGGCAAAACAGAAACGCTGAAAGGCAAACCATGACCGAACCGGTTTTTATCGACCAGCCCCTGCTGAACCAGCTGAGTGACCAAGCCCGGACAGCCCCCAGACTGCGCGCCCATCTTCCTTTCCACCCGGACAACGGCGCCCGCTGCCACCGCTTGCTGATTGCGATCGAGCCGGGATCATACATCCCGCCCCACTGTCACCAGGACCCGGAAAAGGACGAAACGATCGCCGTCCTCAGGGGGCGTGTCGGGATTGTCTTTTTCCGGCGGGACGGCACCGTCAGCAGCCAGGTACTGATGGGGCCCGGCGAAAGGCATTACGGGGTGACCGTGCCACACGGCATGCTGCACAGCCTGGTCGCACTGGATAGCGGATCGGTGTTCCTGGAAAGCAAGGCCGGCCCGTATCACCCCATGACAGCGGCCGAGCAGGCCAGCTGGGCTCCTGCCGAAAACACCGCAGACGCACCGCTGTACCAGCATCAATTGCGCGCACTATTT
>CAZBWH010000166.1:0-1685 GCA_964495595.1 uncultured Burkholderiales bacterium
AGTGTGCCTAGCCCAAACAGCCCGCGCAGTGCGGCAAAGCCGGCCAGCCCAGTGAGGGCCGTGGCTGCAGCGGCACTGATGCGCGGAAAGCGCTCGATCAGCGCCGTCAGCGACTGCGCCATTGCCGCCACCGCCTGCGCTGCCCGGGTAATCGCCGGCAGGAAAGCCGAGCCCAGCGCAATGCCGCCTTCAGCAATCGCATTGCGGGCCAGTTGCAGCTGCGCCTCGGTGGTCTTGATACGTTCGGCGAATTCTCGGTTCATCGAGCCGGCACTGGCGGTTTTGTCGCTGGCGATACCGACAGCCTTCTGGTACTGACTCAAGCCTTCGACCAGCGCGGCGATGTCGTCCGAGTATTCCTGGCCAAACAGCCGAGCCAGAGTTTCGGCGCGGCTTTGCTTGTCCAGACGGGCCAGCGTGGCAAGAAACTTCTCCAGCGCGGCTTGCGGGTTGGCGGCAATATCATTGGCCAACTGGCGGCTGGAGAGCCCGAGACTCTGCAGCGCATCCTGAAACTCCTGGCCCTGCGTCTTGCCGGTCTGCAGTTTCAGCAAGAGCGCATTGATGCCGGTGGCGGCGATCTCCGGTGTCTTGCCCAGGCTCAGCATGGCCGTGGCCAGCGCCGAGGTCTGCTCGGCCGACAGGCCGAACTGTTTGGCCATGCCGCCGGTGCGAACCAGGACTTCGATGATGTCCTTTTCGGTGGCGTTGGTTTTGTTGCCCAGCTGGTTGATGGCATCGCCGAGTTTTTCTACCTGCGGGATCGACAGCGAGAACAGGTTGATCAGTTTGCCAATCGATGTGCCGGCCTCGTCCGGACCCAGCTTGAAGGCGGACGACAGTTTGGCGGTGATCTCGACGAAACCCTTGATGTCCTTGCTGGCGATGCCCATCTGGCCACCGGCTTCGGCGATTTTGGCCAGGCCGGCGGCAGACAGGGGAATCTCCCGCGACAGGGCTTTCAATTCATTGCTCAGCTGGGTGAAGCCGGCCGGGGTGTCAAAATCGACCACTTTCTTGACGTCGGCCATCGCCGATTCAAAGCGGATCGCTTCGCGCGCGGCCAGTGTCAGGCCGGCGCCAGCCGCCGCCAGGCCGAGCACGCCGGAACGGATGCGTTCGAATGCCGCCGGCACGCCGGATAGTTCCGCCCGCAGTTCACGTACCCGTTCGGTCAGCGCCAGTTTGGCCCGAGCCAGTTCACCTGCCGACGCCAGGCCCGATACCTTGAGTGCGGCATAGGCGGCACGCGCCTGTTCGATTTCGCCGCCGATCGTGTCATTGCCACGCATGCCCAGCGTGGCCCGGGCCGAATCGGCGGCTTTGAGCCGGGTCAGCGCATCGCGTGTCGCGGCGATATGGGCGCGTAACTTCGCTTGCTGCGCCCCCAGCTCGTTGACCGAGCTGCCCGCCGCCTTCAGCTCGCGGCGCAAGGTTTCCAGCGCCGACTGCTGCTGGGTGAAGGCTTGCTTGGCGCTGGCGGCTTCGCGTTTGGCCGCAGCAAAACTGCCGGCCAGCGCTTTGGATGGCGCTTCTGTACCGCGCATCTCGCGCGCCAGGCGCGCCACCTCGGCCTGTGCCTGCTGCCATGCCTTGCGTGCCTCTTCGGTATCGCGCTTCAGTTGCCCGAAAGCCGACAGCCTGCCGGAGGCCGACTGCATCTCGGCCAGCGTGCCGCGATACTG
>CAZBWH010000166.1:1785-2921 GCA_964495595.1 uncultured Burkholderiales bacterium
CTCAGGCTGCGGGCGGGATCGTGCGGGCAGCCTGGAGCAGCTTCTGCCGCAACCCGAAAAAATCCCCGTTCACCGCCTTCACCGTATCGATAACCTGACGCAGTTCGGCGGGTGTCATCTGCTCGATCCGCTCTGCAGTCAGGCTGGTCATGCGCGGCAGATCCGCCAGCGACAATTCATCGAACAAGGACTCGGCCAGCAGGTCGGGCGTAGGTGTCGCCAGTAGATCGTTGAGCCAGAGCCGGATGTCCGCCACCGTCAGCTCGCGTATTTCGAAGGTCTGGGCGCCGACGGTGAGGGTTTTGACGGCACGCATGGCTTACTGGAACCCGTAACGGAAATACTGCGAACTGCCGATCGGGCGTGTGTCGTCCTTCAGCAGCTTGCCTTCCAGTTCCAGCTTGCTGAAGTCGTCGTCGATCAGATCCAGTGATTTGGTCGGGGTAAAGCGCACCCGCCACAAATCGACCACACAGGGTTTGCCGGAATCGGCTTCGTTCAGGCCGTCGAATGCCAGGGTATATTCCTGACCGGTGGCGGTGATGGCCTCGATCAGGCTCTGCGCGCCGTAGGCGTAACTGACCTTGATCGGATCGGCGTCGGGAATGCCGCTGCTGTCCGGAATCAGCAGCCCGCCGCCGCTGATCTGATAATCGCTACCGGCCAGATAGGTGGTGGTGCCGGCCGCATTGGTCACGATCACACTGCTGGCACCGAGTTTATCCAGCCGCAGCAGCGCGCCCTTGTGGGCAGTGTGGTTTTCGTCGGTGACCGTACCGGCGTTGATGGCACTGGCATCGCCAAACAGTGCCAGCGCCAGATTGGCCGCGTTGAGGTTATGCAGCGTCAGCGTCACCTTGGCATCCTTGATGCGAGACAGGGCATCGGCCACACCGCCGCCGGGATTCTCGTAATCGGCCAGTTCCTTGGTTTCCTCGTCGATCGACAACGACAGTTTTGAGGTATTGCCAATGCGCTGCAGATTGTTCTGGCCGTAACGGCCCAGATACAGTTTGCCTTTGCCGACGAAGCTGCGTTTCTGAAAAGCCATGCTTGACTCCTTATTCCTTGGTAACGGGTTTGCTGGCGGCCGGGGCCGGTTTATCGGTCAGCGTTTCTGCCACGCCTTGCTGGCG
>CAZBWH010000167.1:0-2903 GCA_964495595.1 uncultured Burkholderiales bacterium
AGCAGCGGACTTTTAATCCGTTGGTCGCGAGTTCGAGTCTCGCCCAACCCACCAACATATTCCTCCCGTTGCCCAGGCAGCCGGGACACCCGCTACCGGGTTGGTAGCTCAGTCGGTAGAGCAGCGGACTTTTAATCCGTTGGTCGCGAGTTCGAGTCTCGCCCAACCCACCAAATTGCCTCAGGCCCCGGTTTTACGGGGCTCTTCTTTGGGGCGGAACCACCAGCCCTTGGTAGTGAGTGATTCCACCCACCGCGGCCCAGAGCGCCTCTATTTTCTCTATTTGTCCGGTGGCTGGACGAGGTCTATCTTCCCTCGATTTCACACAGGCTTCGGGCCGATGGTTCGGCGTCAATCGCACTGACCGGAACCCTTGCAAACCCGTTTTATGCATTGAATCCATCGGGCCATGCGTACTGATCATCCCAATCCTGACGCATTAGCATTTGTGTTCGGCCTTGCTTTCATGTATTTTAAAAGAACCCAAAATGCCCGTTTGGTGATTATGTTCCTCAGTATTGGTGTAAACGAAATGGCCAGACCGTGTCTGGCCATTTCGTTTTTAATCAATAATTTCGGTGTTTTCTGAGCGCTTGGGCTTCGTCGCGGTTGACAAGACGATCGTCACGCCGGGCGATTGCGTTGCAACAAGCTGTTTGGGCCTGGCAAATTGATAATTTAGTACTGCTGAGCGCGCAATTCGTTTATATTCTGGCGGCTGCAAGCTACCCTGCCGACCTGTGTCCATGCATTCCTTCCATCCTGTCCAGTTGTTGCGCAGCCTGAAGCGCCACCGATCATTGATTTACAGCCTGATTCAGCGCGATGTAACCGGTCGATACCAAGGGTCGATGATGGGGATCATGTGGTCGCTCGTCACGCCGGTGTTGATGCTCTGCATTTACCTGTTTGTGTTCGGGGTGGTTTTCAATCCGCGCAGTGCCAGCAGTCAGGCAGGTCTGGGTGAGGTGGCCCTGTCGCTGTTTTGCGGAATGCTGGTTCATTCGCTCTTTGCCGAGTGCCTGGGTCGTTCGCCGGGCATCATCGTTTCGCAGGCCAACTATGTCAAAAAGGTTGTGTTTCCGCTGGAAACCCTGCCGGTGATCGCTGTTGGCAGTGCGCTGTTCCACTATTTGATCAGTCTGCTGGTGTTGCTGCTGTTCATTCTGGCCTTGAATGGAGCGATCCCGCCCACTGTCGGGTTATTGCCGTTGGTGGTGGTCCCCGTGATTTTGCTGGGGGCGGGTATCGGCTGGCTGATCTCTGCGTTGGCCGTTTATCTGCGCGATATCGGTCAGATTACCGGGTTGTTGAGCACCATTTTGCTGTTCCTGTCGCCGGTTTTCTACAAGAGCTCATCAATCCCCGAGCAATATCGCTATTTGTTGCAGTTGAATCCGCTTACCATTCCCATCGAGTTGTCGCGGGACGTCCTGTTGAACGGCATTGCTCCTGACTGGTATTTGCTCGGAATCCATACGGTGGCGTCGGCTGTTTTCTGCTGGTTGAGTTTTGCCTGCTTCCAGAAGTTGCGCAAGGGATTTGCCGATGTCCTCTGAGATTGCCATCCGCGTTCAGTTGCTGAGCAAGCATTACCATATTTATGATCATCCACGTGATCGTCTGCTGCAGATGCTTTGGCGTGGCAGGAAGCAGTTCTATCGTGATTTTACGGCGTTGGACCAGGTTAGTTTCGAGATCGCCAAAGGGGAAACAGTAGGCATTATCGGGCGTAACGGTGCCGGTAAATCCACTTTGCTGCAATTGATTTGTGGCACCCTTACCCCTAGCGGTGGCCATGTTGAAGTCAACGGCCGAATTGCCGCTTTGCTCGAACTGGGGACGGGCTTCAATCCAGAGTATTCCGGCCGGGACAACGTATTGATCAACGCCGCCATTCTGGGGTTGACCCCGCAAGAAACGGCTGCACGTTATCAGGATATCGTTGATTTTGCCGATATCGGCGATTTCATCAATCAGCCGGTCAAGACTTACTCCAGCGGAATGTATGTGCGACTGGCATTTTCAGTGGCGATCCATGTGCGGCCTGACATTCTGATTGTTGATGAGGCGCTGTCAGTCGGCGATGCCTTCTTTCAGGCAAAGTGCATGACCCGCATGCGGCAAATGATCGATCAGGGGGCAACGCTGCTGTTCATCAGCCATGACATTGGTGCCGTAAAGGCTATTTGTCAGAAAGTGATCTGGCTGGAGCATGGCAAGATCCGGCAACAAGGGCCAACCAATGAGGTCGCCAATCTGTATGCCCTTGACTGGGTCAGCCAGGCCAATCAAGAGCGCAGCCATATGGCAACCCGCCGGATTTTGGCAAACGAAGCAGAGGGCGAGGTGCCCGCCGCGCAGTGTGGAAAGACCATTCCTCCTCTGGTGCGCTGGTCTGCCCGCAGCGGAATTGGCCATGTGAGGCTGACGGCAGTGGGGGTGGGTGCGACAGACGTATTCGCTGAACAAGCGACGGTCCATTATGGCGAGCACCTTACGCTGGTGGTAGAGCTGCTGATTGAGCAGCCATGCAGCAATCTGGTTGTCAGCTATCACATCAAGGACAAAAACAACCAGCACGTACAAGGGAGCCACACCGCTGACAGCCGTCAGTTGTTCGATCGGGCGTGGTGGCCCGGGCAGGGCGCACAGGTTACATTCCGTTTGCCGATATATCTGCACCACGGAAATTACAGCCTGACGCTGTTGGTATCGTCCATGCAAGATACCGCACAGTATACCGATGCGGTCTTTTTTGATTGGGTGGAAGACGTTGCCAGTATCCGTGTGATGCCTCGAACTCCGTTTCCGCTCAGCGATCTGGTAGAGATAAAGAATGATATCGAAATTATTGCGCTTGCTGACCGGCAAGCCGGCGAGCACGCTGGTCATTCTGGATG
>CAZBWH010000168.1:0-2892 GCA_964495595.1 uncultured Burkholderiales bacterium
AAGGCTTTCGATGATTTTTTCAGCTTGCTGCCGCCCTTCGGCGACGATTTTCGGGAGTTGTTCGAGCAGGGATTTGGCCATGGAATCTATGTCGGCAGGCTCATCTGGCGTGCCACAGCAGTTAACTAAACCGGAAGTTTATAGCGCAACTTAACTGCAATGCCAGTTACTTAACTGGTTAAGTTGGAGCGATACCGTCCGGGCATGGAAAATGACAAAGCAGAATTTGCCCGGCGCTTGCGTGAAGCCATGATTGCTGCAGGTTACGAGCCCAAGCCGGCGGTGCTGGAACGGGAATTCAATCTGCGCCATTTCGGCAAGCCGATGACCCTGCAAGGGGTGCGGCGCTGGCTGCAAGGTGAAACCATGCCCAGCCATGACAAACTGCACACCTTGGCCGATTGGTTAAACATTCCACCGCAGGAGTTAAGTTTTGGTGCTGAACTGACCGGGAAAATCGACCAGCGGCGCAAGGATTGGGAGGTGAGTATCAGTTTTCAGGAACGCGAGATTTTCGAAGCCTTCCTCGCCCTGCCCGCGCCGCAGAAACGCGTGGTGCGCGAGGTGATTCTGGCATTTGCGCGGCTGGCCAGACTGCCGGCAGAGTGAGGCGAATCACGTTGAGGTTATAAAACCTCACGGGTTTATCGGAACCGGCAATGCGCAAATTTTGCACATTGCTTTTTTTCTTCCAGCTCTCCTTCGGCAAACACATTACGCAGGTGTTTGCTGATCACCGAGCGCTCGCGGCCAAACAACGCCGCCATCTGTTCTTGCGATAACCACACGGTTTCCGCCGCCAGGCGCACTTCGGTCATCGCGCTGCCGTCTTCGGCCTGGTAAATCAGGATGTCGGCGTTGTGTTCCATGGCTGGCTCCTTCTGCTGGCACCACATCTGGCTGGATGCGCCGATATTGCCAGCGGCGATGGGCGCGGGCAATGCGTTGCGGCGGTATCTGTTCTACAGCGCTGCAATACCACCGTATTAATCCGCCGT
The DNA here is from genome assembly GCA_964495595.1 of uncultured Burkholderiales bacterium. Classification (GTDB taxonomy): domain Bacteria; phylum Pseudomonadota; class Gammaproteobacteria; order Burkholderiales; family SCOH01; genus CALMFQ01. Next base: position 999 of record CAZBWH010000168.1, read on the forward strand.
TACAGTTGTGCGAACAATGGTTTGCCAGGTGGAAGGAATCACATGTTGTCGGTGGAAAAACTGCTCAACGAACGTTTTCCGGCATTTGCGCGCAAGTCGCCGCTGCTGCGCAGGCCGGTGGTCTGGGTGTTGCGCGCACTGCTGCGGGAGAAGCGGGTCAACGATTTCATGCGTTTTGCCGACGGCCGCTACGGGCTGGCGTTCAACGACGGGATCGTCGAATATTTCCGGCTGCGTTACCGGGTTCACAATACCGAGCAGATTCCGGCCAGCGGCCCGTTGCTGATCATTGCCAATCATCCGCTCGGTGCGCTGGACGGCGCGGCGCTGATCCAGGCGGTCAGCCACATCCGGCGCGATGTACGGATGGTGGTCAGCGACGTGTTGCTGCAGTTCCGCCCGGCGCGCGACATCCTGTTGCCGGTCGACAACCTCAGCGGCCGCTGCAATCGCGGCAATGTCGGCGAAATCGAGCAGTCGTTGCAACGCGGCGAAGTGGTGATCATTTTCCCGGCCGGCGAGGTTTCGCGCGCCACGCCACGCGGCATACGCGACGGCGTGTGGCGCACCGGCTTCCTGCGGCTGGCGGAGAAAACCGGCGCGCCGATCCTGCCGGTGTTCATCGGCGGGCGCAATTCGCTGCTGTTCTACGGGTTGTCGATGTTGTACAAGCCAATGGCCATGCTGCTGCTGGCGCGGGAAATTTTCGCCAACCATGCGTTGCAGTTCGAGATTCATGTCGGCCGGGTGCACAACTGGAACGAGGTGAAATCGCTGGGGCCGGATCAGCGCAGCCAGACCGAACGATTGAAGCAGCATGTCTATCAGCTGCGGCCACAAAAACAACCGCACCGCCTGCGGCTACCGTTTGCAGCGCGTGCCGGACGGCGCTGACGGGCCAAAACAGCAAGAGGAATCAGTCTTTGGTGTCGTGCAGCAATGTTGCAATGAACCGGACAAATTCTTGCGCTTGTTGCACGGCCCAAGCGGCATTGCCGACATCAAGCGTGTCGCCTCTGTAGTCAGCCAGCAACCGCAAATCTTCCACTTTGTTCAATGCCTTGCCCAGCGGCACCGGTACTTTGCCTGTTTTGACCAGATGCAGGCTGAAAGCGGTAATCAGGCCATTGTGCGTCCTGGCCACTTCCGGCGCTACCGACGCACCGCAAGCAAGCAATGCAGCGCGGGCGGCGTCAAACATGGCGTAATAAGCCCGATTACAAGCGCCGTCACCATCCTGCGCATCAAGTAGCAACTGGGCAGAGCTTGCCGCCCGGATGGCTTTGGCCAGCAATTCCTGTGTATTCACAAGCGGATGCCTTCTTTATCAATATTGTGCAGCAGATGGGGATTGGCATAGCGCTCAGGGTGCGACCATTCTTCTTCCCACACCGGCAATGGCTGGATGCGGATGCCGGTTTCCAGCAATACCTCGTAAGCAAGGTCGTCCATTTCCAGCTTGGTGGCGATAAACCGGCCGGGCTGGCCGCGCAGCAACACGGCGATATCGGCATCGCTATCCGGCCGATGCGAGCAGCGCGCACGGCTGCCAAACAAAATGACCCCCAGCAACTCATACTGGCGGGCCACCATGGCAATAAAGGCCTGTGCTGCGTTCAGGGTCTCTGCATCCACTTTGGCAACTGCCCCCATGGTATCCTCGTCTGCATTTGGTGATCCGGTAATATATGCCCGCGATCAGCCCTGCAACAAGCCCCACCACTTTATTGCCACAGGCTGCCGCGCACCTCGAAGCGCAGCTGATCGCTGCCGCCGCCACGTTTTTCGCGCCAGCGCAGCAGATACCGGCCGGCAACCGGCTGCCAGCGCCACTGGCTGCCGCTGCCGAGTTTCTTGCCGTTCAGCCACCACTCGCCATCGCGCTCGGCGCTGA
>CAZBWH010000169.1:0-2797 GCA_964495595.1 uncultured Burkholderiales bacterium
CTAGTCTGATAGACGGTGGCTATTAACGGCGTTAATTCCTACGGTCAGCCACTGTTAATGCTCAGGAGGGCAGGAATGGGAATCCAGATTACCGCAAGCGAAGGCGTTGGCCGGGTGCTCATCGACGGCGAAGTGGTGGTGTCGACCGTGGCCGACATCAAGACCGGGCTGCAGGAGGCCCTGCGCCAGTACCGGGAAACCGAGGTCGATCTGGGTGGGGTGGAAGAAATGGACACCGCCGGGTTGCAACTGATGCTGGCGGCCAAGCGCTGCGCTGACAGCGAAGTCCGGCTGGTCAACCATTCCGCCGCGGTGTTGCGGATGCTCGAACTGGCCAACCTGGGCCAGCAACTGGGCGACCCGCTGCTGATCCGCTCTGTCGATGCGGCCTGAGGAGGTGTGATGAACTACTCACAGGTATTGGCGACCTTTTTCGACGAGAGCCGCGATCTGCTGGCGGAAATGGAATCGATCCTGCTCTACGCCGAAACCGCCTCGCTGGAAGGCGAGCAGATGAATGCGCTGTTCCGCTGCGCCCACACCATCAAGGGTTCGGCCAGCATGTTCGGGCTGGAGCCGGTGGTGCGCTTCACCCACGAAGTAGAAACCCTGCTCGACCATGTGCGCCACGGCGACATTGCCTTTACGCCGGAGCTGGTCGGCCTGCTGCTTGACTCGCGCGACCACATGGCCAGCCTGGTGGCCGCCGTGACCAGTGGCGAAGAGATCGACCTGCCGCTGGAGGACGCGCTGCTGACGCGTTTGCGCAGCGTTGGCGCAGGTTCGGCGGCCGCATCGGCGCCGGCCGGCGTGCCGGTGGCACACGAGGCTGCCCCGGCCGCCGTAGAGGCCAGCGGCGGCGGGCTGATGAGCAGCGATTGCTGGCACCTGTCGCTGCGTTTCGATACCGAGGTGCTGCGCTACGGCCTCGATCCACTGTCGATGATCCAGTACCTGGGCACACTGGGCGAGCTGGTGCACGTTGAAACTGTGTCGGACGGCTTGCCGGCCTTTGAAGTGCTCGACCCGGAGCAATGCTTTCTGGGGTTCGAGATTGCCTTTCGCAGCGATGCCAACAAGGCTTCGATCGAAAGCGTGTTCGAGTTCGTTGCCGATCTGGGCAAGATCGCCATCCTGCCGCCGCACAGCCGGATCGACGATTTCATCGCGCTGATGGAATCGCTCAACGAAGATAATTCCCGGATCGGTGAACTGCTGGTGGCCTGCGGCAGCGTGACCGAAAAAGAGCTGACCCACGCCCTGGCTACCCAGCAGCGTTCCGACGGCACGGCCAGGCTGGGCGAAGTGCTGGTGGCGCAGGGCTCGGTGGCCCCGGCGGTGGTCGAGGCGGCGCTGACGCAGCAGAAAAAGGTCGAAGAAAAACGCACCGCTGAGGCCAAGAGTGTCAAGGTGCCGGCCGACCGGCTGGATGCACTGATCGACCAGGTAGGCGAGCTGGTGATTGCCGGCGCGGCAGCGCAACTGCAGGCCAGGCGGGCCAACAACCGCGAGCTGCAGGAGGCGGCCTCCAACCTGCTGCGGCTGGTGGAAGATGTCCGCGACACCGCGCTGCGGCTGAGGATGACCCCGATTGGCGAGGTGTTCAGCCGCTTTCCGCGTGTGGTGCGCGACGTGGCCCGCGAGCTGGGCAAGGATATCGAGCTGAAAATCAGCGGCGCCGAATCCGAGCTGGACAAATCCATGATCGAGAAAATCGGCGATCCGCTGATGCATTTGGTGCGCAACAGCATGGATCACGGCATCGAGGCGCCCGACAAGCGGCTGGCCGCCGGCAAACCGGCACACGGCACCGTGTCGCTGAATGCCTACCACGAATCGGGCAGCATCGTGATCGAGGTGGCCGACGACGGCGGCGGGCTGAACGCCGGCCGCATCCTGCAAAAAGCGATCGAAAAAGGGCTGGTGGCGGCAGATGCCAATCTCACCCCGGCCGACATCTACCGGCTGATTCTGGAACCGGGCTTTTCCACGGCCGAGGCAGTCACCAACCTGTCCGGCCGCGGGGTGGGAATGGACGTGGTGAAAAGCAATGTCGAAGCGCTGCGCGGCACGCTGGACATCGAAAGCACACCCGGCCAGGGCACCACGATGCGCATCTGCCTGCCGCTGACGCTGGCGATCATTGACGGTTTTCAGGTGGGGGTTGGCCATTCTACCTTCATCCTGCCGCTGGATTCGGTGGTCGAATGCATCGAGCTGCCGCCGGGCAGCGATGCCGCCGATTACCTGAACCTGCGCGGCGAAGTGCTGCCGTTCCTGCGCCTGCGTCGCCTGTTTGCGGTGGCCGGCGAGGCGCCGGTGCGGCAGAACATCGTGGTGGTACGTTTTTCCGGCCGTAAGGCAGGCATTGCGGTGGACCGGCTGTTTGGCGAGTGTCAGGCGGTGATCAAGCCGCTGGGCTGCCTGTTTGCCGGCGTCAGCGGCATTTCCGGCTCGACCATTCTCGGCAATGGCGAGGTGGCGCTGATTCTGGATGTGGCGCAGCTGGTCAACGGCGCTGCCGCGGTGGGCAAAGGCCAGCCGATGCCTGCCGTGCATTGATTGCTTGATTCATTCGATTTCCGATTGTCGTTTCCGCAGTTCATCAGGAGAGGGTAAGCATGTTCCAGAATATGAAAGTGGCAACCAAACTCGCACTGGGCTTTGGCCTGGTGGTGGCGCTGCTGTTGCTGGTGTCGTTCATCGGCATCACCCGCATGGCACATCTGAACGAATCGTTGCGGCAGGTGGGCGACGAGCGCTGGCCACGCGCCAACATGGCCAACGATATCGTGGT
>CAZBWH010000170.1:0-2774 GCA_964495595.1 uncultured Burkholderiales bacterium
GCCACGCCAGCCGGGCAAGGGTTCCCGGTTTTCCTCCCGTCGGAGTAGGCGCGGCAAAACTTTGCCTGATTCCGTCAGGCGGCGGTTATTCGATTACGCCGCGATTCGCTCCACTGGTGCACGTTGAACGGCAGGCGCCCCAGCCTCGCGGGCTTTCCACAGGTCATAGGCGGCCTGCTGCGCCAGCCACACATCAGCACGGCCACCGTTTTCCACACCAAGCCAGCCCTCGATACGCAGCGCCATTTCTGGCGATACGGCGGCCCGGCTGTTCAGCACACGCGACAACGCCACGCGGGTCACGCCCAACTGGGCGGCGGCTTGAGTCACATTCAAACCCAGCGCCGGCAAAATGTCATCGCGCAAGGTTTCGCCGGGGTGCGGGGGGTTAAACATTCGGCTCATGATGTTCCTTTCAGTGATAGTCCTGATAATCAACCAGCACGGCATCGCCATCTTCAAAGGTGAAGATCATGCGCCAGTTGCCATTTACCCACACCGAGAAATACCCGTCCAGATTGCCGCTCAGTAGATGCAAACGCCAACCCGGCACATTCATGTCATCGGCGCTTTTCGCCAAGTCCAGACGCGCCAGCATGCGTGCGAGCTTCGGCGCTTGCTGTGGCTGAATGCCTGCCTTGCTGCCGGCTTCGAAAAAGGCTTGCAGGCCCTTGTGGCGGAAAGTCTTAATCATGACTAATTGTATAGCGTATAGTTACACACATCAAACAATAGACACAAGGTGCAATCCTTGTTTGCCCTGCTCGGCATCGAACACAATCCCGGCCTGCTCCAGAATCCACGCTTCAAGCTGGGTGCCCCACTTGCGCAGCAAATCTAGGGGCCGGCGTCGGTAGTGCTTTTCTGCTGTGGCGCTTGGCTTGTGTCCTTGAATTTGCGCTACGACACCCGCCGGCATTTCCACCCATTCGGACAGTGTGCCAAATGAGCGGCGCAGGCCATGCAGCGACACATGCGGCAGGCCAGCGGCATCAAGTGCCTTGTTGTGGGCAATGCGCGACTCCTGAATGCGTCCGTTCTCTGCGGTCGGGTAATGAACACCCATTCATTGCGGCGCGGCAGAGCGGCCAGCAGATGCGCCAGAAACAGCGTTAGCGGTATCGTGCGCTCGCCTTCCACCTTGTCCTTGATGATCAGGCTACCCCACTGAAAATCCACGTCCACCCAACGCAGCCCGGCCAGTTCTTCCCGCCTTGCCCCGGTCAGCAGCAGGCCTTGCAGGTAGGCGGCAATCACCGGGTTATTGATTTGGCGCACTGCGGCAAACCACAAGGGCAACTGCTCGCGTTGCAGGCATCCCTCACTACCGGAAAGCTGGTAATTAAGCCATCGTCGCCCAGCAGTCTTTTTTGCTGCAGCCTGCAACCTTCGGCTGCGGCGGGATAACGAATAGTTGGCGTTACGCGCATCAAGCAATAAACGCACTGGGCAATGCTTGCCCCCCCCAATCAGGCGCCGCCACAACCCAATCCCCATGCGCTCTGCAGCCTTTTTGCAGACCAATGCCAGAGCGGCTTGCAGGGCTGCCATGCATGCGCCGCCCGGCCGGGCTATGCTGAAGTTTTCCCCTCAACCCGCAAGGAGAGTCGACATGTTCAAAAAATTTGCTGCCGAGGCGCTTGGCCTGAGTGATATCGGTGTAATCATTTCGCCTGCCGAGTACGACAAGGTCGATGCCGATGATTATCTATTCCACGAAGATGGGGAAAAAATCTATTTTCTGATCAAGTCGAAGAAGGATGAATACTGTTTCACCAACTTTGGACTGATCCACGTCGATGGAGAATCGGCAGTATCGTCCAAACGTTCGATCAAGCGCTACGATTTCTCCAGCCACCAGCTGAGCGGCGTGGGCATCGAGACCGCCGGCACCATTGATCTCGACATCGAGTTGAAATTCAAGATCGATGACGTCGCGTTCAGCATCGACGTGAAGAAAAGCTATATCGAGCAACTGAAAGATATCTACAAGGCGCTGTACACAATCGGCAAACTGCAACGCAAGGATGAGGTGGCACGGGGCAATGCGTTACGTTGCCTGGAGACGGTCGGCTCGATGTACAAGTTCAACGCGCTGTCTGCCGAAGATTCGGTGATCCGGCAATACAACGCTCTGCTGGACAACCTCAACGCCAGCGTACTGGAACACCATATGCGCCATGACTTCAGTCAGGTGTTCGAGCGATATATCCACAGCTGAGCGTTATCCAGCAGGAGCGAAAGCCCTTACAGCACACGCCGTCCGACGCAATCGAAGCACAGCCATTGCACTGTGCTTCGATTGCGCTACAGACCTCAAATATCCCCCTCCGCCGCATTCCCGTGTTTCTCCAGCCACGCCCGACGGCTGGATGCCTCGCCCTTGCCCATCAGCATGTTCATCACCTTGCGGGTTTCTTCTTCAATCGCGTCGATGCTGACTTTCAGCGTGCGGCGGGTGTCGGGGCTCATGGTGGTGTCGAACAGCTGTTCTGCGTTCATCTCGCCCAGACCCTTGAAGCGGGAAATCTGCCAGCTGCCTTCGCGCACTTTTTCGATGCGCAGCTTGTCGAGGATGGCCTCCAGCTCGCCGGCGTCGAGCGCGTAGAATTTGCGTGGTGGTTTGTTTTTGCCGCCGCCGGGTACGTCCACGCGGTACAGCGGTGGTTGGGCGATGTAGATGTGGCCGTTTTTGATCAACTGCGGGAAGTGGCGGTAGAACAGCGTCAGCAGCAGCACCTGGATGTGCGAGCCGTCGACGTCGGCGTCCGACA
>CAZBWH010000171.1:0-2223 GCA_964495595.1 uncultured Burkholderiales bacterium
ACATACTTGGTACAACGCAGAACAGTTTCTCGTTGAGGATGCCGCACTGCGTAACGCCCGGCTTTCATTGGCTGTCGCGACGCGCCAGACTCTGCGGAATGGACTGGAACTGCTCGGTGTCAGTGCGCCAGAGTCCATGTGAGGAAGTCAATGTGAGGGAATCAATATGAGTGAGCCGCAACTGATGGAAGCCTGAACGGACTATGAGCCACGATTTCGCCAGAAGCCAGCGACTCAAGAAAGAGTCGTCAGCCCGCAAGGGCAAGAAGAAACCGGCGCCGAAGAAAAGCGGCGGCGTGCCGTCATGGCTGTGGTTACTGGCCGGTACGCTGTTCGGCTTCCTGATCATGTTGTTGGTTTATCTGTCCGGATTTGCGCCACCGTTACCCAATCCCCGTTCAGCCGAACAGAAATCTGCCACGAGCAAGTCCGAGACCAAGCAGGCCGGTGAGCCAGCCGCACCCGCCAAGCGGGTGAGTCCGGTGTTCGAGTTCTATACCAAATTGCCGGAAGGCGGCCAGCCGATCACGAATATCCAGCCAGGCGAACAGCCTGACCCTGCTGGACCCCAGTCTGCTGCCAACCAGGCTACCAACAAGGACGCAACTGTCGCGCAACCGGCTCAGGCAAAATCGCAACCACCGGCATCACAGCAGCCACTGGACCCTATCCAGCAATTGCTAGCCGAACAGGAAGCCGCCAAATTGGCTGCAACCAAGGCTGCCGCAGCTGCCAAACCTGACGCTCCCAAACCTGATGCCCAAAAAACAGATGTCGCCAAGGCGGAAAAGGCCAAAACAGACGCGACCAAACCGGAAATGACCAGCAAGCCTGAAGTCGCAAAGGCGCCGGCGGCCAAGCTGAATGCAGCCAAAACTGACGCAGCCAAAGCCGAGCAAGCCAAAAAAGAGTTGGCCAAGGCAGAACAGGCCAAAGCAGAGCTTGCCAAGACAGAACAGGCCAAAAAAGACGCAGCCAAAGTGGCGCCGGCGCCAGCAACGGCACTGAAAGGTCGCTACTTGCAGGCCGGTGCCTTCCGTAGCAAATCGGAGATTGACCGGCAGCGTGCCAAGATTTCGTTGCTGGGCATGAAGCCTTCTGTCCTGACTGTAACCAACGAGAAAGGGGAATCGCTGCAGAAAGTGGTGATTGGCCCGTTCAACTCGGACCGTGAGATGGAGAGTGCGCGCATCCTTCTCAATGGAAACGGAGTCAGTAGTATCCCGGCCAAATAGCGACCGCCCTATGCCTGAGCTGTCTGTGCGTCCGTCGTCCCGGAAACCATCCCGATCAAGAATCCTGCTGTTTAACGCAATCGCCTGCTTGCTGGTCATCACCTTGCTGGAAGGTGTTGGCGGCTGGGTATTGCACCGCTTGCCTGCCATTGCCATGACCCGCGAGCTGTTGTCGGGTGAAAAAATGGCCGAAACCGACGTCAATGCCACGCCCCAGGCTTACCTGCTTTACATCCCGACGCCCGGATTTGTTGCCAAGGGTATCCAGCAGAACAACATGCAGGGCTATCGGGGCGATGCCATCCCGCTGCAGCGCCAACCGGACAGTCTGCGCGTGTTGTTTCTTGGCGGCTCGACCACCTATGGCGAAGGCGTGCACCAGCCATCCGAGACCTATCCCGCCCAGCTGGGTTTGCTGTTACAGCAGGCGCCTGCACTGGCCGGTCGCCGGATCGAGATTATCAACGCAGGGCTGCGCTGGGGGACGACAGCGGAGATCCTCACCCATTACCTGCTGAAGTACCGTTACTACCGTCCCGATCTGGTGGTGATCAACCCGGGAGGAAATGATCCGGTGGCCTATACCACGCCAGGTTATCAGCCGGACTACAGCCACTGGCGCAAGCCGCCCCGCGCGCTGGAAAGCCTGCCGCCGCAGTCCCGCTGGATGCTGCATTCGCGGTTTGTCAGTGTGGCTATCGTCCTGTTGTTCTATCCCGATGTGGCGGAAGGTTCGACCTTTGTCCACAGCGGCGAGAAGACGCCCGCGTGGTGGTTCACGGCGCAGCAGCCCGGCCATTTGCGGCTGGATGAGCAGGCTTTCTACAGCAATCTCTCCACCGTGGTGCGGGAGATCCGGCAGGACGGCGCCCGTGTGATGCTGCTGTCTTATCAGGGCAACCCGTTTGATGAGGGCGATCAAGCCAGCTGGCGCCAGTATTACGATCACGAGGAGCGTTGATCTTGCCCATATTTAGTGGACACCCGT
>CAZBWH010000171.1:2233-2751 GCA_964495595.1 uncultured Burkholderiales bacterium
AACGAACAGGGCGTGCTGTTTGCGCCATTTCCGCTGGCACAGTTGCCGGCCGGGTTCTGGGTGGATCCTTCGCACCTGAATGCAGACGGGGAGCGCATCAAGGCTGCTTACGTGTTCCAGCAGCTGGCGCCGCTGTTGCCGACACTGTCGACAACGCCGCCGCGGTTGCCAGCGGCCGAAACCGATACCTCACTGGATCTGGATTTGCCCTGGCAATAGCCGCCCGTCTTGAAACCGGCGTTTACGCCCATAAATAGCTTCTTCGACAGACAGCTCCTTCAACCTCATCGATCAGGTGTCCCTTGGAACAATACCGCGGAACCACCATTCTCTCTGTGCGCCGCCACGGCCGTGTCGTCATCGGCGGCGACGGCCAGGTCTCTCTCGGCAACACCATCATGAAGGGTAACGCACGTAAAGTGCGCCGCCTGTACCACGACAAAGTGATTGCCGGTTTTGCCGGCGGTACGGCCGATGCCTTTACCCTGTTCGAGCGTTTTGAAGCCAAGCTGGAAAAA
>CAZBWH010000172.1:0-561 GCA_964495595.1 uncultured Burkholderiales bacterium
CAGCTGCCGCCGACCCGGGTCGAAGCGATGTATTCGCCGGACCTGTTCGGCGAAGTGCCGAATGCCGGAATCAGCGTCGAATGATGCCGGCAGCGCCGTCGCCGGTGGCCGGATGCTGCATGTATTACAATACAGGCGGTATCCGGCGTTTCGTCCAACCCGCAACCGGTGATCTGAACAGTTTTCCGTTCACCGGCTGAATCAAACGGCAAGCTGTCATCCATGTTGAAAACCGCATTTACTACCTTGTCGCTGGCGTTGCTGCTGACCGGCTGTGACCAGCTGAACAACCAGATCAACAAACCGGCGCGCGATGCCAAGGCTACCGGTGCCGGCTGCCGCCTGTCCGGCCGCTCGCTGGAGGATTGCTACAAGCGCAACCTGCGCGCCTCGCGTGCCGAGGTGTATGCCGGCTGGAAGGAAATGAACGATTACATGGCGAAACAGAAAATCGCCGAAATCGCCCCGCCGCCGGATGAGCCGAAACCGGCGCCGGCAGACGAGGAAGAAACCGCGAAGGACAAGGCGGGCGACAAGGCCGACGGCAAAGCGGAGGCCAAG
>CAZBWH010000172.1:571-2696 GCA_964495595.1 uncultured Burkholderiales bacterium
GATGGCAAAAAAGGGGATGCCAAGCCCGAATCCAAGGCTGATGCCGCCCATGGCGAGCCGGCCAAACCCGCCAAGCCGGCCGCCGGTAGCCACTGAGCTTTCCCCTAGTGTCACGCCGGCTTGCCGGCGTGTGACCGTTTCCTGATTTGCCTGCCTTGAACCACCTCTTTCCCTGCCTTGCCTTGCTGCTGAGTTGCCAGCCCGCGCTGGCCGCGGTGGCCGATTTTTCCCGCGTGCGTGCCGACTACCGCTCCTCCGAGGCCGTCTGGCTCGACCGGCTGGGGCGGCCGTTGCAGGTTAGCCGCGTCGACCGCAGCGTGCGGCGCCTGGCCTGGGTGCCGCTGCGGCAGGTGTCGCCGGCTTTGCAGCGGGCGGTGATTGTCTCGGAGGATCGGCGTTTTGGCGAACATGAGGGGGTCGACTGGCAGGCCGCTGCCGGGGCGCTGGTCGACCGGCTGCAGGGCAGCCCGCGCGGCGCCAGCACCTTGTCGATGCAACTTGCGGGCCTGCTCGATGCCGATCTGCGGCCGGGGCGCGACGGCCGCAACGTGGTGCAGAAGCTGGGACAGATCGCCGCAGCCCGCGAGCTGGAACAGCGCTGGAGCAAGCCGCAGATCCTTGAAGCCTACTTGAATCTGGCGCCGTTCCGCGGCGAATTGCAGGGCATCGGCGCTGCCGCGGCCGGCCTGTTCGGCAAGCTGCCGCACGGGCTGAACCAGGGGGAGGCGATTGTGCTGGCGTCGTTGCTGCGCGGCCCGAATGCCTCGGCCGAAGTGGTGGCGCGGCGCAGTTGCGAGCTGGCGGCACAAATGCAGGCACGGGTCGGCTGCGCCTATCTGCAGGGGCTGAGCGCACAGGCCTTGTCGGCGCGCAGCCCGTTTTCCGAAGCCGCACTGGCGCCGGTGCTGCCGGCCCTGCTGCCGCTCAAAGCCGGCGAACAGCGTAAAACCACGCTGGACGCCGATCTGCAGGGATATGTCCGCGATGTGCTGCAGCGGCAGATCGATGGCCTGCGCGAACGTAATGTCAACGATGCGGCCGCCGTGGTGCTGGATAACGCCAGCGGTGCCGTGCTGGCCTATGTCGGCAATCTCGGCCGCGCGGCCAGCGCCAGCCAGGTCGATGGCGTGGCGGCACGCCGGCAGGCAGGCTCGACGCTGAAGCCGTTTGTTTATGCGCTGGCCTTCCAGCAAAGGCTGCTGACGCCGGCGTCTTTGCTCGACGACAGCCCGGTGCATCTCGATACGCCCAGCGGCCTGTATGTGCCGCAGAATTACGACAAGGAGTTTCGCGGCGTGGTCAGTGCCCGCCGTGCACTGGCCGGCTCGCTGAACGTGCCGGCGGTGCGCACCTTGCTGCTGACCGGCACCACGCCGGCATTCAGCCTGCTGCAGCAACTCGGCTTCAGGCTGCCGCACGACGGCGATTATTACGGCTTTGCGCTGGCCCTGGGTGCGCCGGACGTCAGCCTGCTGCAACTGAGCAACGCTTATCGCGCACTGGCCAATGGCGGGTCTTACGGCGCAGCACGCTTCGTTGCCGGCAAACCGGTGCAGCAGCCCACCGCCATCGGCCCGGCCGCCGCGTGGATGACGGCAGACATCCTCAGCGACCGCGGTGCACGTAGCCTCACTTTCGGGCTGGAAAACCCGCTGGCCACCCGTTACTGGAGCGCGGTCAAGACCGGCACCAGCAAGGACATGCGCGACAACTGGTGTATCGGCTTCTCGCGCCGCTACACCGTCGGCGTCTGGGTCGGCAACTTCAACGGCGAACCGATGTGGGATGTGTCGGGGGTCACCGGTGCGGCGCCGGCATGGCAGGAGATTCTCAACCATCTGCACCGCAGCACGCCGAGCCTGCCGCCGCCCGTGCCCAGCGGCCTGGTCGCGCAGCGGATCCGCTACCAGCCGGCTGTCGAACCGGCGCGGCGCGAATGGTTCATCGGCGGCACGCAGCAGGCCGTTTGGCAACAGGCCGGTGCCGGCGGCAACACCATCCTTTACCCCGGCAACGGCGAAATCATCGCCCTCGATCCGGATATCCCGCCGCAACGGCAACAGATCTGGTTCAGCGCCGAGCGCGATGGCGAGTGGTGGCTGAACGGCAAGAAACTCGGCAGCGG
>CAZBWH010000173.1:0-2664 GCA_964495595.1 uncultured Burkholderiales bacterium
TAGTGCGGAGATAGATTGCAGCATTCCCCGCACGGCCGGCTGCTTGGTGCCGGAAGCGATATGTTGCGCAGAGCTATTCGCCACAGTTTTTGTGGAGATTGATGCCGTTATTCTCAGCATGCGAAACGTTACTGATCGGGAATATTTTGTTGCCAAACCAAGACCCACGGGTGAAAATTTACCGATCGGGAATTTGGTTACAAAAGACACTCTCATGATTCGTATTGCCACGCCGCAAGATCTTGGTCACGCCGTACGCGCGGCTCGAAAACAGCTTGGCCTCACTCAAGCACAGCTGTCTCTGGCCGCTGGTGTGGGTTTGCGCTTCATTGTCGATCTGGAAGCAGGCAAGCCCACGCTCCGTCTCGAGCATGTGCTGCGAGTAGTCGACTCACTCGGTGGAGAACTCACCTTAAATGGGTTTGCATCAAGCCAGTGCGAGCCCAGCCACCCGGCCACTACACCGACGGCAGCCTATGCGCACGATGCCAAGTTGGCTAGGCTTCAGGCTTTGGACGAACTCGCTGCCCAAGCCCAGGAACTCAAGATGGGATACGAGTAACAGCCCATATCCGGCAAAGGAAAGTGGCGCAGTTCGGGCATGTACTCGGTGAACTGCGCCACATTGGGTATAAATGGGGGGCACTTTTGACTACAGCGGCAGGAAGTGGAACGTGGCTCTCGCCTCAAATCCTCACAGTCAAGAGGATTTCAGGCAAAAAGGGGCGCAAATACACAAAATCCGCACGATCAAAAGGATTCGTTGCCAAGCGCGCCCACTTGGCGCAGAATCCTTACAAATGTGAGGATTTGTCATGAAGATACCTATCGACAATGCAGCAGCCATTGGCAAGGTGGTGCGCGCCAGCCGCAAGGCGCAGAAGATCCGCCAGGATGATGCTGCAGGCAGCATCGGCGTTAGCGAGAATTTTCTGGGCAAGATCGAACGCGGCAGTGAATCCGTGCAGTGGGGCAAGCTCTTTCAAGTGCTTGAAGGACTAGGCGTCCGCGTCATGGTGGATGTGCCCGAGAGCGTGGCCGCCTGGCTGAACGAGCCAGCGAACAGTAAGGACAAGCCATGAATGGCAGGGCCTTGCGCGCATCGATCAATCAGACAGAAGTTGGCACCTTGCAAGAAGTGGCAGGCCTGTGGAGTTTTCAGTATGCAGCAGACTGGCTGGGCAACCCAAGGGGCTTCGCGCTCAGTCCGCACCTGCCACTGACGGCTCAACCCTTGCTGGACGGCGCAAGCCAGCGCCCGGTGCAATGGTATTTCGATAACCTGCTGCCCGAAGAAGGCCAGCGTGTTTTACTGGCCTCAGATGCGAGACTGGATGCAGCAGACGCCTTTGGCTTGTTGACTTGGTACGGTGCCGAATCAGCAGGGTCGGTGACTTTGCTGCCGCCAAATGCGGCACCGCAAACAGCAGAGCCACTACGACCATTGCCGGATGATGCGCTGGAGACCCGCATTCGTCAGTTGCCCAAGGCACCGCTCACGCATGCTGCCATCAAGCGCATGTCGCTGGCGGGGGCCCAGCACAAGCTGGCGGTCGTCCTGCAAGATGGCGCATTGTTTGAACCCGCCGGCGCCACACCCTCCACTCATATCCTGAAACCCGATCACCCGGATGAGGACTACCCTCATTCGGTGATCAATGAATGGTTCGTGATGCGGCTGGCCAAAAGGCTCGGGCTTGATGTGCCCGATGTGCATCGGCGTTACGTGCCCTCCCCCATCTATCTGATCAATCGCTTTGACCGGGTTAAGGAGGATCAGGGCTGGCAACGTCGACACGTGATTGATGCCTGCCAGTTGTTGGGGCTGGATCGCAGCTTCAAATACAGCCAGGGCAGCATGGAGAATCTCGCAGCACTAGCCAATGCCTGCCGCAGCCCGGCGGTAGCGCGCGCTCGGCTGTTTGGCTGGCTGGTGTTCAATGTGCTTGTCGGCAATAGCGATGCTCATCTGAAAAACCTGAGCTTTCTGGTCTCACATGAGGGCGTTCAGTTGGCGCCGTTCTACGACCTGCTCAGCGCCGCCACCTATGACACCCCCGCTTTCGACAAAAAAGGGTGGCCGGCACAAACCCAGCTGGCGTGGCCGATTCTGGGGGTGCGGCACTTCTCGGATATCAACCGGGGTCTGCTGTTGGAGGCAGGAGCATCGTTGAATCTAGCCAAAGGCACGGCCGAGCGCCTGCTTGAAAATCTGCGCAGCCGCGCTGTGAAGGAGGCGGAAGCGCTATATGCCGAGGTCGAAGCTGAAAACGCCCAGATCGCCCAGGCACGCCCTCAACTGTCCGCGACGATGGCAGGCGAATCTCGCTGCCTCAGGGCCATTCTGCACACTGTCATCAAAGCGATGGCCAAGCAGATCGCCTGAACACCTCGAATACGGGTTTGATTCGGGTTTGGGAACTGAACTGGCCCCGGAGAGCAGACAAGGTTGAGGCCCATTTCCGGCGACCAATCAGGGCAAAAAACCTGCTTGATTATCCGCAGATTCGCCTGTCAACCCCCGCTTTTTGCACCAGTACGCAGGGCTTCGCAACTTGCCAGAACGCCGGTATCGCGTACTTTCAATAGTCGTTTGATGCGGGGTACCATCCCACCACCAATACGCAAAATCCCAACCCTTATCGGTTGGGATTTTTTTTGCCT
>CAZBWH010000174.1:0-2655 GCA_964495595.1 uncultured Burkholderiales bacterium
TAGTGCGGAGATAGATTGCAGCATTCCCCGCACGGCCGGCTGCTTGGTGCCGGAAAACGGAACACATCAGCCAGCACTAGCTTGAGTCGTTGAGGTCTTGGTCGACGTTGCCAGGGACGACTCCTCGTAGGCTTCGATGTCGACCTGCCTGTACAGCACGCGTCCCTTCAGCTTCATGAATTTAGGCCCGATGCCTTCGCTGCGCCAGCGCTCGAGGCTAGCCTCGCTGAGATGCCAGCGCGCGGCCAGTTGTTTTTGGTTGAGGTGAACGACTTCCATTTTGGTCTCCTTCCGAATGAGTTGGCACGGTAGCCAGCCATCCCTTCTTTGATTTCAACGATGCCGCCGACCTCATCCTGTCGCGCCACGACAAGGATGAAGTACGCTCTCGATTGTTGGACCAGTTGGAATCGGTGCTGCTCTACTTGTTTCCACGCGGCAAGCGGCGCGGCAGCCAGTTTTACATCGGCAATCTGCAAGGTGAGCCGGGCGACAGTTTGGTGGTCGAACTGGATGGCCCCAAACGCGGAGTGTGGATCGACTTCGCCACCGGCGAATCGGGCGATGTGCTGGCGCTGTGGGCCAGCACGCGGGGTTACACGCTCCCCGTCGATTTCAGCGAGCTGTTGGAAGACGCGGGCGATTGGCTGATGGTGCCGCGTATCGCCGTTGCGCCAGTGCTGCACACCAGCCGTGCCTATGACGAGCTTGGCCCCCACACCGGCAAATGGGATTACCTGGCGGCCGATGGCAGTCTGCTGGCCTGTGTCTATCGGCACGACACCCCCAGCGGCAAGCAGTATCGCCCCTGGGATGTGCGGGCGCGCGCCATGCGGATGCCGGAACCGCGTCCACTCTACAACCTGCCCGCCATCGCAGCAGCGGATGCCGTGGTGCTGGTCGAAGGTGAAAAATGTGCCGATGCCTTGAGGCAATTGGGCATCGTCGCCACCACCGCCATGGGCGGTGCTGCCACGGCCATCGACAAAACCGACTGGACGCCGCTGGCAGGCAAGACAGTCGCCATCTGGCCCGATCACGATGAAGCGGGCGCGCGCTATGCCGCTGCCGTCATCCAGAAACTGGCGAGCATCGGTGCCACGGTCCGCCGTGTTGATGTGCCGCAGGACAAGCCCGCCAAGTGGGATGCTGCCGATGCCGTGGCGGAAGGCTTTGACGTTGAGCCACTGTTGCGTGCCTCCCAGCCGGTCACTGGCGTTACCACCCCCGCCGCCCCTGCACTGGACATCACCCGCTGGCTCGCCGCAGAGCGCTTTACCGGGCAGCCCCAGCAACGCCGCTGGCTGGTCGAAGGCGTGTTCCCACAGGCGCAAGCCGCGCTGATCGCCGCTGCGGGCGGGGTCGGCAAATCTTTCCTGCTGCTGGCGCTCACGCGGGAGGTCGCAGCTTTCGATGGCGTCTGGGCCAATGCCCCCACACTGTTCGGCTGCGCGCTGGCAGGCCATGGCATGGCGATCTACATTACCGCCGAGGACGATGCCATCGAAGTGCACAACCGGCTCAACGCCCTCGGGCCGATTCCAGACCGGCTGTACGTGCTGCCACTGCCCGATGCCGGTGGAGCCGTGCCCCTGTTCGCACCCGACCCGGCCACCCGAGGCCCCGCGACCACGGCGGCGTGGATGGATCTGGAGCGGCAACTCAAGGCCATGCACGGCCTGAGCCTGGTGGTGCTCGATCCGCTGCAGCCGCTGTGTGCGCTGGATTTGAACGTGCCAGAAAACGCCCAGTTCGTATGCTCGCGTCTGGCGGCGCTGGCGGCCCGCACGGGTGCCTCTGTCATCGTGTCGCACCACTTCACCAAGCGCGAGGCCTCCACACCCGAGCAGGCCCGCGAGGCGATTCGGGGCACTGGCGGCTTGGTCGATGGCGTGAGGGCGGTCTATGCCTTGTGGCACCCCAAGGAAGATCAGGCCAAGAAGCTCTGCGAGGCCTTGGGCGAACCCTTTGAGCGCGGCCGCGTGGTGATGGGCGGCGTGGTCAAGGCCAATGGCCGCGCCAACCTGCGCGTGACCACCTTCTTGCGCAGTACCAGCGGCTTGCTGGTCGATTGCAGTGACCGTCTGCGCCAGACCCGACCGGAGCCAGATGATCTGTTGCCTGCGCTCAAATCCGCCATCGCCCGTGCCGCGCGGGATAGCCAGCCCTACACCAAGACCGGCGGCAACGGTCTGTACGAACGCCGCCACGAACTGCCCGAAGCCTTCCATGCCATCGGCAAGCATCGGCTCACCGGCTGGGTGGATGCCTTGCTGGCACAGGGTGAACTGGTCACCGCCATGGCCGAGGGATCGAAGCTGGTGAAGTGGCTCGACGTGCCCGACGGACGGGTCGCCCAAGGTCAGGCGGTATTCGTCACCGGCCACCTGACCCGCTCCAGTTCCGGTCGGCCGGTTGCCGAGTAATGCTTCCCAGCCCAGACAATCGTTCCCGGCTTCCCGCTTTCCCACCGGGAACGCGCAAGGGGTGGGAACGATTTACCGCCAGCAAACACAAGGGTTTAAATCGTTCCCGGGGCGAATCGTTCCCAGCCGAGCCGGAAACGATTAAAACCCAATGAAATCAACGCACTCCCGGCTTCCCGGTGTTTCCTCTCTAAAGAGAGGGTGAGCATTGGGAATGCTCACCTCACTC
>CAZBWH010000175.1:0-2643 GCA_964495595.1 uncultured Burkholderiales bacterium
GCGGTGATTTGGATTTGGCCATGGGTCACCCATAAAAAAGCGGCCATCAGGCCGCTTGTTCCATGTCGATAGTGTCGAACAGTGAGGGCATGCTCATTTCCTGTTCAGCGGCTTTCAGATAGTGAATTGAGTCCATGAAGTAGCGCGGGCTTAACTCCGTGCCGATGTACTTCCTACCCTTGAGAATGGCGCGATATCCAACGGTTCCTATGCCGGAGAATGGATCGAATACCGTATCGCCTGGATTGGTGAATCGCTCAATCACACGGTCTGCAATATCAAACTGCATCGGGCATAGGTGCTGTTCTTTCCCCTTCTGCGACTGAAGCATGTTCAGCGTTCGCATACGGGCAACATCCGTCCAGACATCTGGAACGTGCGCAGGGGCAGGCGGCTGCAGCAGCATAAACGTCACTGGAAGGCGGCCCAGACCGTCAATCGTTTCACCGATCTTGACGTGGTGCTCGTAGTTGTAAACGTTATGCAGGTTGTAGTCTCGGAACCAGCGGAACAGGATGTCGTGGTCTAGCGTCTCCAGTTCGTCCGGTGTCAGCATGCGATTTCCGCCACTGCGCCAGAAACCATGAGCATCTGTCTGCCAGCGTGAACGGCTGTATTCGTCCTTGGTCTTGACCACTGGATCATCGCCATAGCTGTTGCTGGTATCTGTTGGAGTCTTACGAAACAGCAGCAGGTATTCCGGCATGCCGCAGCTCATCTTGCTGCTGTCTTTGCATACCTCTGACCAGCCTAGGCGGTATGTCTGATTGTTCTCACGCACAACATCAGTCACGATGGTAATCATGCCCATGTAGCCGAAGCCATGCTGCGTGTAGTGCTTGATGCACTCAGCATGGAATGGGTAAACAGTCTGATAACCGAGGCCTGTCATGCCGCCAGGGACAATCCGGTCTTTGACGTGGATGGCAGCAATGCGGCCAGGCTTGAGCGCACGCAACAAGTTTGGTGTCAGGTAATCCATCTGCTGGAAGAAGTGCGCGTTGTTGTCGGTGTGGCCGAAGTCACAGTAGTTCGGGCTGTATTCATACTGCGTCGAGAATGGTACCGACGTCAGTATCAGGTCCAGGCTGTTCTCTGCCATGTTCGCAGACTCTTGCACGCAGTCATTGTTGATGACGCGGAAGTCTCGCCCGGTCACTTCGATACGCTCCACGCCAACAGCTCGCTGCAAGGCCTCTTCCATTGCAGCGCCAGATAGCCCGTATTCCTTGATGATGTCAGTCATTTTGCTTACTGCCTCTTTGTGTTTTTGCCACTTCGCTTCTAGACTACGGCGAACCTCTCGTTCTGATTCGGTGTAGATCAGATCGATGCGCACTCGGTTCTGCTGCAGGAATCGATGCAAGCGATGGATGGCCTGTATAAAGTCGTTGAACTTGTGGCCGATGCCGAGGAAGATGGCCCATGAGCAATGGCGCTGGAAGTTGCAGCCGCTGCCGAGCATCACCGGTTTACCGGCCAGTTCTGGAAATTCGCCATTCGAGAATCCAATGATGCGTTCGGCTTTTGTGTCGTCATCTTGCCCACCGAATACGCTGACAATGCCGGGAATCGATTTCTCGATAGCATGGCGCTCTGATTCAAGGTCGTGCCAGATGATGCGGTGCGCAGCAGGGTCAACCGCTCGAATCTCCAGCATCTTGGCGATACGAGCCGGCAGGCTTTCGCGTTTTTCTCGGGCATGATCCACCAGGCTGACGGCCTGGCTCTTGAGCAGCATGCCTTGGCCACGATGATCGAAGCCCGCATCCGAATGGTCGGACGGTATTTCATGCCAGTGAATGTCCAGCTCTGGCAATTCGTACCCATCATCCGAATATCCCAAGTCCGACGGCTTCTGCACGAACAGCGCCCAGCTTGCCACCCATAACCAGAATTCGCGCTCCTTGTGCGGGTGGATAGTGAGCTTGTCGGCTTTCACGCTGTCGCGCTTGAAGAATCGAGTCTTGGCCTGCCCGACATCCATGACGTTGAGAAATGCGGAATACGCCAGCAGCTCAATGTAGTCATTTGGCGATGGGGTTGCCGTTGCGACAAATCGATACGGCACAGACTGACCAATCACGCGCTCGTTCATGGTCTTGCGGTCACCTGCGAACAGCGCCATAAATTCGCGGAATGTTTTTGTGCCGCCAAATCCGCGCAGAATTGCGGCCTCGTCCAGGCTGGCAACGGTGAAGTGGCGCGGGTCTAGTTTCCCGTCTCGCACTGTCTCGTAGTTCGTCAGGTAGATCATTCCGTCTGCTTCCGCCTCTTCAATCCGGCGGATGAATTTGACTGGAATGTCGAGCATTGTTGCATCGCGCATGAACTCTTGGCGCACGCCCAGCGGGATGACGATCAGACCCTTGCCACTTGCGCGCTGCAACGTCAGACGCACGGTCTCAAGCTGAATCACACTCTTTCCCAGTCCGAACGCGGCGAAACAGGCGGCGCGGCCCATGCCGACCATCCAGCGCACCATGTCACGCTGATGCGGTTTCAGTATCGGGTTTATTTCGCTGTCGTGAACGGTAAAACCAAGCGAGTCTGCTAGTTTGATTTTTGCCTTGATAAAATCCTGATAGTCCATCGCTTCACCCAATAAAAACGCCCGACTGCTGCGGGCGCTGTGGTTGATCT
>CAZBWH010000176.1:0-2617 GCA_964495595.1 uncultured Burkholderiales bacterium
CGGTTGGGCAAGGCTATCACTTATCCTGCTGTCCAAATTTCCGGGACCGGCTCTTGTTCGCGGTGCAGCCGGCCAGCGTACTGCTGCAAAGTGCCTTTCCACGATACCGGCATCGCCAGCACCAGGGTATCCAGTGCCGGATGGTCGAAACCCTCGCCCACCAGCTTACCAGTCGCGAGCAGTACGCGCGGCGCTTCCGAAGGTAGCGCATCGAGTTTTTCAATCAGAGCCGCGCGCTGTTTCCGCGACATCCGGCCGTGCAGGATGAACAATTCTGGAATCTTTCCAGCCAAAGCCGCCGAAATGGCATCGAGATGGTCGGTACGCTCGGTCAGCACCAGCACCTTCCGACCTTGGCTAAAAGTGCGTCCGATTTCGCTCACAATTGCGGCCGTTCGGCCCTGATCGCTGGCGAGATGCCGGAACACATCCTGAATCCCTGCATCAAGCGGCAAGTCGATGCCCACATGCAGCGAATAAGGTACCACCTCCAAATCGTGCGGAGCACCGGCAGGTCTTGCCGCTGTGTACCGAATCGGCCCGCATTGCATGAAGATGATCGGCTGCTGGCCGTCGCGACGGATCGGCGTGGCGGTGAGGCCGAGTACGTATTTCGCCTTGGTGCGCTTCAAAATGGCGTCGAAAGACACAGCACCAACATGGTGACATTCGTCCACGATGACATGACCGTAGTTCTCGACCAACGGATTCACGTCGCCCTGCCGCGACAGGGACTGCATCACCGCGATATCGACTTTCCCTGTAGGTTTAGCCTTGCCTCCACCAATTGTACCGATCATGCCCTTGCCGAAGCCAAGGAAGGACTGTAGACGCGCCTGCCACTGTTTGAGCAACTCCGTGCGATGCACCAGCACCAGTGTGTTCACACCACGGTCGGCAATCATCGCTGCCGCCGTGACTGTCTTGCCGAAGGCGGTAGGCGCACACAGCACGCCGACGTCATGGTTCAGCATTTCCGCAACCGCCGCTTGCTGGTCCGGACGCAACTGACCTGCGAAGGCAGCTTCCAGCGACTCGCCACCATAGCGCTCATCACGTAGCTCGCAGCGGATACCGTTGTCGCTCAACAACGCCTGTGCGGCATCCAGACAACCTCGTGGCAAGGCAATGTGCTGCGGATAATTCTCGGCACAGCCGATCACGCGCGGTTTATCCCAGACCGAAAGCCGCATCGCCTGCGCCTTGTAGAACTCCGGGTTCTGGAACGCGGCGAGGCGGATCAAGCGGTTCGCCAGCGCCTGTGGCAACTGTGCTTTCTCGAAGTAGATGAGATTGGCCTGCGTCAAGGTAAGAGACTTGGGCATGGAAGACCCCGACACTTTATTCGACACCGGCATCGAACGCTGCCACGGCTTTGCCATATCTTCTTCGTCGATGAATGTGACATCCAATGGATGCACTCCACCGGTAGCACGCAGAATGGTCGACTCGATGTCGTGTGGTGCCATTCGCTGGATTGCAGCGAGGAACGCCCATTGATCGTCGAACGGGCGCAGTTCCGCATCGACAAATACGCTGCGACCGTTCTCGCGGGGCCTCTTCTGCAGCGGCAAGGCGATCAGGTTGCCGAAGCCGCCCTTGGGCATCGTATCCTGATTGGGGAACAGGCGATCATAGGACGCGAGCTTCAATTGCCGGGTAAGCGCGCAGGTATGGCTGATGATGGCCGTGCCCAGGCGGCGGGCCTCGCGCGCCGGCACCCGGCCAGCGAAAAATACCCAGACGTGCGCCCCGTTGCCGGATCGTGAAATCTCAAGTGCCGCCGGGACACCAAGTTCGGTACAGGATCGCACGAAGGCCAGGGCATCTTCTTTCCATTCGGCTTCGTCGAAATCGATGGCAAGAAAATAGCAGGTGTCGTCCTCCAGCAAAGGATAGACGCCGACGGTATGCTTGCCGGCAAGATGGTCGTACAGGACTGCATCCGATAGCGGGATCAGTAGTCGGCTGCCACAGTCCACACACTTGATACGTGGCTTCTCGCAAACACCGGTGCGCCATTCGTTGGCGCAGGCCGGCGAGTATCCGGACTTGGCCGTGCTCTTGCTCTCCCAGCGGATGGGGTAGACATCCGTGCGCCCCCGGAACAACCGGCGAAACAACCCCACCTTCTCGTCCGTGGAAAGCCTTGAGGGCTCCGGCGTCGAAGCTGGCGGCACGGGCTCCGGTGGCGGGCGCCATTGAATGCCGTTCGCTTCCAGCAGGGAGATCAAGTGGGCGTTTTCAGCCTTCAACGCCAACAATGAATCGCGCTCACTCATGGACCCGGTACCCGGCAATCATTGTCCCGGACGATAGATTTCGATCTCTACTGCCAGTTCCTTTTGGTTTTACCGTCTGAAGCCACACGGATACGACGGTAAATGCAGACACCAAAGTTTCAAGAACAAATCCACCGTCAAATTTACCGTCAAATCTTCGCGCTGTATAGCGCGACCTGCCGACAGATGGCAGGTGTGAAACCTTTCGACATCAATTGGTTACCATCGAAAACCCGCGTAATTGACAATGTATCCGAAGTGATCGTCGAAAACCAACAACCCACTGATAATACAAAATAACTTCTTGCCACTTCGGATGCCCGTCACTCCCACTC
>CAZBWH010000177.1:0-2590 GCA_964495595.1 uncultured Burkholderiales bacterium
GGTTGGGCAAGGCTATCACTTATCCTGCTGTCCAAATTTCCGGGACCGGCTCTGATATCAGAAGTTCGTTCATTGACGATTGTTTGGCAATCATAAGAACTCGTTTGATGACAACATGACCCTTATCGTCGCCTTGGCTGCCTGCGCTGATCGCGCCCGACGCCCTTTCCACCGGCCTGCGCTGCAAGCTGTTGGGTGTGCTGGATACGCGCGGTGACGATTTCGCCCCACGCGGTTTGCGCACACTGATTGAAACCAAGCTCGCTCACCCTCCTGCGTTGGCCGAAACTGGATATCGCGGCGCCCGATCCCAGCGAGGCCTTGGCCGGCTTTTCTGGTGAACTGCGCCACGGCAGCAAAATGACTGCGCTGCGCGAACGGCTGGCCCAGGTTATCTGTGAGTTGCAACAAACGCTGGTCACGAGCCTTGATCAAGCCGTGCAACAGGTCTGCGTCCAACTTGACACAATGGCCGGGCAGTTGCAAGCGGCGCTCACCCAATCGCTCGCCGCCGACCTCGAATACCTGCGCGCCGCGCTGGCAAATAAAACCTGGCAGGTGGCACACTTGCAGGCGCTGGCGCACGAATTCGACGACAAGTGCATATCCCAGGATAGCAAATGACCGGAATGAACCACGATGCTCTGAAGCAACGCCACCGCGCCCTGCGCGAAGGCTACCCGCCCAATCTCAACTTGCGCGTGCATCGCGCACTGAGTTGGCTCAATCGCTCGGAGATGGCCGATGATGACGATGGCCGCTTCATCTTTTTGTGGATCGCCTTCAACGCCGCCTATGCTTGCGAGATCGACGAACGCTGTGGGTTGTCGGAGCAGGCAACTTTCATGAATTTTCTCGAAAGGCTGAGTTCGCTCGATACGGGTAAGCGCATCGATAACCTGGTGTGGCAGGAATTTTCCGGGGGAATTCGTGTACTTCTCGATACCCCCTTTGTGTTTCAGAGCTTCTGGGATTTTCAGGCCGGCAAGGTCGACGAGATCGAATGGCAAACCCGCTTCGCCAAGGGCAAGAAGATCGCCCAGCAGGCGTTGGCCGGAGGCAGGACGCCAGTACTGCTGGGCGTGGTATTCAACCGGCTCTACACGCTGCGCAATCAGCTGATCCATGGCGGTGCAACCTGGAACGGCAAGGTCAATCGCAAGCAACTGCACGACTGTGCGCAACTGCTCGGCAAGCTGGTGCCGGTGATCATCGGGCTGATGCTCGACCACCCCGAAATCGACTGGGGGCCAGCTTGTTATCCGGTGGTGGACGCCGCCTGATGATGCCGTTGGCCCGTCGCCTGCGCGGAGACCCACATGCCCATTCGCCCGCCCCCGCTTGATATGCGTTGCCCGCAGTGCGGATGGCAGCATGTGTGGCAGCCCGCATCCGACGTGCTCACGGCCGCTGACCTGCCACCTGAATTTTGCCCCCATTGCCAGCACGCCGACCTGCAAGTTCGGCCATGCTCCCCCGCGTCGGCGCTGTGGGGGCGGCTCAGTCAGTGGCTGACGCCTTCCTGAACCCCATGCCCGGATCGCATTCCTACGCGCTCGACAACGCGCTGTTGATCCTCGAAATTCTGCGCCGCATTCCACGCCGGAATTACACCACCAGCGCCCATCTGCGCGAGCAGGTCGCTTCCGCCGGTTACGAGGTGACCCTGCGCACGGTGCAGCGCCATCTGGACGCGATTTGCAGCCGTTTTGCTATCGAATGCGATACGCGCGGCAAGCCCTTTGGCTACCGCTGGATGGAAGGCGCCGAGGGTCTGAAGTTGCCACTGCTCACGGCCAGCGAGGCATTGCTGCTGCAATTGGCGAAAAGCGAGGTATCGCAGTTGCTGCCGGCGCGCACGTTGGTCAGCATGGCCCCGTTGTTTGCCACGGCCCGCCGCGAACTGGAAGCCACGCCAGCACCGCAGGTGGAGCGGCGCTGGCTGAAGAAGGTTCAGCGCATCCCAGAAAGCCAGCCTTTGCTGGCGCCGAAAGTTTCCCCTGGCGTGTTCGAGTCGGTGAGCGATGCTCTCTACCGCGAATGCAAGCTGCGCATTCACTACCGCAACGCCCAGGGGAAGCGCAAGACCGCCACGATTTGGCCGCTGGGACTGGTGCAACAGGGGGTGCGGCTGTATCTCGTCAGCCGCTTCGAGGGCTATGACAATGAGCGGATTCTGGCGCTGCCTCGCATCACACAGGCAGAAGCCAGCGACGAGTCATTTCCCTGGCCAGTCGATTTTGTTCTGGCGGACTATTGCACCGGCGGTGATTTTGGCGTCAGCCACGGTCGGAAAATCCGCCTCAGTTTTCGGATCGATAAAGCCTGCGGCCAGCACCTGCTGGAATCACCATTGGCGGCAGACCAAACGACGCGCGATCTTGGCGATACGCTTGAAATAACGGCAACTGTAGTGGACACCGAATTACTGCACCGCTGGCTGCGCGGATGGGGTGAGCAGATTCGCGCTGTGAAGATGACGCCGACTTGATGAGGAACATCTGGTATGCAATGTCCCCGACCGTTTTGGTTATTTAGTCGCCCCTGATTTATCAATAACTCATTGATAATATTACGTTAACACCCATTT
>CAZBWH010000178.1:0-2554 GCA_964495595.1 uncultured Burkholderiales bacterium
TTTAAGCAGGAGTGTGTCCAGTTCGGAACGGGCCTGGTCAAAGCGGCGCAGGTTCTTTAACGTCAGCGCCAGACCAAAGCGAGCTTCCTCCAGACCCGGTTTTTCCTTCAATTGCTGCTGATAGCCGCTCAGGGATTGTTGGTCGGCATCGCCGGACATCGCCAGCAAGCGTTGCCGGATCAGCCTGTACGCGCGGCTGTCAGCCATTCCGGTTTGCGGCAGCGAGCGCGCCCGGTTCAGACTGTCGGCAATCCGGTCTTGGGTCAGGGGGTGGGTCAGCAGGAAATCCGGCAGGAATCCGACCTGACGCGATTCACGTTCCAACCTGCCGAAGAAGGAGGGCATGGCCGTGGGGGTATATCCGGCGGCTGCCAGCGTCTGCATGCCGATGCGGTCGGCTTCCTGTTCATGCAGGCGGCTGTAGGCCAGCTGTTGCTGCACCATGGCCGCTTGTGACGATACTCCCACCGCCATGGCGGCATCGCTGTCGCTGCCCGAGGCAGCCAGAGCGATACTGGCCAAAAGTGCACCCAGGTAAATCCAGTGATCCTTGCCGGCCTGATCGCGACTGCGCGCATAATGGCGTTGCTGCACATGCGCCAGTTCATGCGCCAGTACGGCGGCAAATTCCGATTCGTTCTCCGCATACAGGAACAGCCCGGCATTGATGCCGATAATTCCCCCTGGAACGGCAAACGCGTTGATGCGCCGGTCCGGAATCAGCACCACCTGTAAGTCCGGTTGCGGCATGTCCGCATGGAACGCCAGTTGGTAGGACAGATTTTCGACCCACGACTGCAGCAAGGGATCATCAATTACGTCTGTCGATGCCCGCAGCTTGCGCAGAAAGGCGTCGCCCAGGCGGCTTTCATCAGGCGCGGTGGCTGATGCGCTGTCCAGCGCCGGTAATTCCCCGGCCGCAAATACGCACGGGGCTGTTCCCAGCAGAATGACCATTGCCAAACCGGCCCAAAACTTCATAATTAAGCACCCCGCCATGTCTTTGGCGATTCTGGGCGATCAGGGTGGCTGAGCCTGTACTTTTTTTGCAATGAAACGGAGTGGTCATGTTGCTGGATGCCCGAGGACTGCGTTGTCCGATGCCGCTGTTGAAGCTGAAGCAAGCCCTGCACGGACTGCCGCCGGGGGCTGATCTGACAGTCCTGACGACGGACCCGGGGTCACAACGGGATTTTCCCGCATTCCTGCGGCAGGGGGGGCATACGCTGGTCAGCCAGGAGGCGGCAGAGGGCGAATTCCGGTTCGAGATCCGAAAGTTCGGGGCGGACCGTTTCTGATCCGCCGTCTACGTCAGGACAGGGCTTGAACAGCTTGCAGCACTTCCGCTGCATGGCCCGGTGCCTTGACCTTGCGCCATTCCTTCACCAGCACGCCATTGCGGTCGAACAGGAATGTACTGCGCTCCAGTCCCAGCACTTGCTTGCCATACATATTCTTCATGCGGATGACGTCGAACGCCTGGCAGAGGATTTCATCGTGATCGCTGAGCAGGTCGAACGGCAGGCATTCATTGGCCTTGAAGCGCTCATGCGAGGTCATGGTGTCGCGCGAGATTCCGAAAACACGGCAGCCCAGTTTTTCGTACTCGGGCATCAGGTCGCGGAATTGCTGGGCTTCCGTGGTGCAGCCGGGAGTCGCATCGCGCGGGTAGAAATAGAAAACCACGGGAGCTCCCTTGAGGGCGGCAAGCCCGACGGTCTGACCTCCGGTGGCGGCGACGGTCAGGGTTGGCAGGGTGTCGCCAATGGCAAGGCTCATGCTGGTTCTCACTTAGTTTTTGTAGGGTTCGATGATGGCGTCAAGATTGCGGTCATCGCAGAAAAGCATGAAGTTTTCACGCAGTGCGCCAATGTGCATGCGCGCCGGAATATTGATGATCATGTTCAGGGCGAACATGGGCGATCCGGTGTGCGGCGCGGCGTAGGTGCTGGTTTCCAGTGACTCGATGTTGATGCCCTGCACCGCAAAGAAGTTCGCGATTTCGTGAACGATGCCGGGGTTGTCGAGGGCGATGACGTTGACGTTATAAGGCAGGGCTTCCTTCTGCGGTTCGCGGCGATTGGTGCGCTTGACGACGATGGACAGTTTCAGGCGGCTTTCCAGCGAAGGAATCAGGGTCTCGAACTTGGCGACGGCATCCCAGGAGCCGGAAACCATCATGATGATGGCGAATTCCTGACCCATGACTACCATGCGGCTGTCGGCGATGTTGCAGCGGGTTTCACTGGCGATACCGGCGATGGCATCGACGATGCCGGTGCGGTCTTCGCCCAGCGCGGCCAGTACGAGATGATTTTCCATGGGTTATTCCGTTCCGGATATTTTATGGTGACGTTGTAGCAGAGATTTTCTGACCGGCGCAACCGCAATCGGCCAACTTCAGTGTCGCGAGATGTAACGGGTGGGGTCGGAGATGCCGGCTTCCCGGAATCCTTCGGCCCGAAGCCGGCAACTGTCGCAGCGGCCGCAGGCGTGGCCATCCGCATCCGCCTGGTAGCAGGAAACCGTCAGTCCGTAATCGACGCCCCCCGCC
>CAZBWH010000179.1:0-2551 GCA_964495595.1 uncultured Burkholderiales bacterium
CTGCAACAGGTGCGTGGCAGTGATACCACGTTGCAGCAGTTGCTGGAGCAGGGGCGTTATTCCAGCTACTTCCGCGACTGGTATTTGCTGCCGATGGCAGCGGCGATCTGGTCCAGCCCGGCGGCGCAGATTTTGCGTTTTCCTGCCGAGACTTTTCTTTCTTTTTGCCTGAATCACGCGCTGCTGCAAGTCAACGACCGGCCGCAATGGCGCACGGTGCTGGGTGGCGCGCGTCAATATGTCGGCAAGCTGGCGGCCGGAATCCAGAAGGTGCACGTCAACACGCCGGTGCAAGGCATCTGGCGGGCGGCAGAAGGTGTTCGATTACAAGCTGCTGGATGCGAGCAGGTATTTGACGCGGTAGTGCTGGCCTGCCATGCACCGCAAACGCTGGCGCTGCTGCAGGATGCCGATCCGGCCGAAAGCAGCATTCTCGGCGCGTTTTCCTATCAGCCCAACCGCGCTTATCTGCACACCGACACCGCCTTGCTGCCGCGCCGCGAGCAGGTGTGGTCGGCGTGGAATTATCTGGCCGGCAAGGATAACCATGGCCAGCAGGCGGTGTGTGTCAGTTACCTGATCAACAAGCTGCAGCCGCTGCCGTTCAAGCAGCCGGTGATCGTTACCCTCAACCCGCTGCAACCGCCAGACCCGGCCAAGACCATCAAGGTGATCGAGTATCAGCATCCCTTGTTCGATACCCGTGCGATTGCCGCACAAGGCTCGCTGGCCAGCATTCAGGGCAACCGTCGCACCTGGTTTTGCGGCGCCTGGGGCGGCTACGGCTTTCATGAAGACGGCCTGAAATCCGCGCTGCGCGTGGTGCAGGGCATGGGCGTGGATATTCCGTGGCAGGCGGAGGGGCTATGAGCCAGCCACTCTCCAGCCGCATTTGCCGCGGTCGGGTGATGCACCGCCGCTTGCGGCCGGCTGGCAATCGTTTTGACTACCCGGTGTTTTTTCTCAAGCTGCGGCTGGCCGAGCTGGAAAGCTTGTCGTCGCGCTGGTTTGGCATCAACCGCTGGGCGCCGCTGTCGCTGCGTTACGCCGACTACGGCAAGCGTGACGGCAGCGATCCGCGCCAGTGGTTGCAAGGCATTCTGCAGCAGGCGGGTGTGGCGCAGGTGTGTGATGGCGATGCCTGGCTGCAGACTTTTCCGCGCGTGTTCGGCTTTGTGTTCAACCCGGTGAATTTCTGGTTGTGCCACGACGCGGCCGGCCAATTGCGCGTGCTGCTGGCCGAGGTCAACAACACCTTTGGCGAAACCCATCTGTATTTGCTTACCGCACCCGAGCTGGCGCCGATCCGTACCGGGCAAAGCCTGGTCTGCAACAAGCTGTTTCACGTATCGCCGTTCTGCCGGGTGGAAGGGCAATACCGCTTCGCTGTCAGCAGCGAGCCGGGGCTGGCGCGGGTGGCGATTGATTATTTCGACGCCGATGGCCTGCTGCTGAAAACCGCGGTGTGGGGCAAGCCGCAGGCATTCACCCCGGCCAATCTGCGCCGGGCATTGTTTTCTCATCCCTTGATGACGCTGGCGGTGGTGGCGCGCATTCACTGGCAGGCTCTGCGGCTGCTGCTGAAGCGGGTGCCGTTTTTCACCAAGCCGGCGCCGCCGCTGGAAAATCTTAGCCGATAAGAGGTATCGATCATGACCGCACACACTTCCGTTTCCACCGCCTCCAACGTGCTGGCACACGTGCCGGCAAAAAGCCGTCTGCTGCTGCGCTTGCTGGAAAAGCTGCAATTCGGCCGGCTGCATCTGATCGGCCCGGATGGCCACGGCCACTGGTTTGGCCATCAATCGCAGCCGGTGGTGGAAATCACCCTGCGTGACTGGCGGGTGCTGGATCGCATCATCCGCAACGGCGATATCGGCCTGGCCGAGGCGTATCGGCAAGGGCAGGTGGAAGTCTCCGATCTGACCGGGCTGATGCGACTGGCACTGCAGAACCAAGCCGTGCTGGAACGGGCAATTCACGGCCACTGGCTGGGGCGGTTGATGTACCGCCTGCGGCATTTGCTCAACGCCAATACCCGTGCGGGTAGCCGGCGCAATATCCACGCGCATTACGACATCGGTAACGATTTTTACCGCCTGTGGCTCGACCCGGGCATGACCTATTCCAGCGCCTGGTTTGACGGGGACCTGAAACAGAGCCTGCAACAGGCGCAGCAAGCCAAATACCAGCGCATTCTCGATCAGCTGGATGCCAGGCCGGGCGAAACCGTGCTGGAAATCGGCTGCGGCTGGGGCGGCTTTGCGCAACTGGCGGCAGAACGCGGGCTGAAAGTGAAAGGCATCACGCTCTCGACCGAACAGCTTGACTATGCGCGCCGGCGCATTGCCGATGCAGGATTGAGCGACAGCGTCGAGTTGTCGCTGACAGACTACCGCGATCTTTCAGGCCAGTTCGATCACATCGTGTCGATTGAAATGCTGGAAGCGGTGGGCGAACGCTGGTGGCCGAGCTACTTCCAGCAACTGGCGCGTTGCCTCAAGCCCGGCGGCCGTGCGGTGGTGCAGACCATCACCATTGCCGACGAGCG
>CAZBWH010000180.1:0-2409 GCA_964495595.1 uncultured Burkholderiales bacterium
CCGCATGGCCAACGTCCGCACCTCCCAGACACGCCCATCATTCGGCGTGATGCGTTGCGCTTCTATCACGCCCTACCACCGCTGCAAGCCGCGCTGGCATTGCCTCGCAGACTGGCCTGCAGGCCAATTCCGGCGCGGCTTGCAGAACAGCGGATTTTGAATCGGCAGGCATGAAATCTCCGGCAACCGGATCGGCTGCCGCTGCGACGCCAGCGGCCGGATTGGCGTCGTTTCGCTCAACTGCAGCGGCTTGCGGCTTGTTCAGCGCACTTTCATCGGCAGGTACAGGGTGTTGCCTTCGCGTGCAATCAGCAGTGCTACGGTGCCGGCCGGCAGTTTCGCCAATACCTTGTTGAAACTGGCGACGTCGGGGGTGGCGATGGCGTTGATGGCCAGGATTACGTCGCCTTCTTCTACACCCGCCTTGCCCGCTTCGCCGTCGACATTTTCCACCAGCACGCCGCCGCGCAGGCCCAGCTCGCTTTTCTCCTGCTGATCCAGATCGGCGATTTTCAGCCCCAGTCGCTGGATCCTGGCGCTTTGCGGGTGAGCCGGTTCGGTGGTCGCCACCTTTTCGGTCGGCATTTCACCTACTACCACGTGCAAGGCCAGTTGCTGGCCGCGGCGCCAGACCTGCAACGGCACTTTGCTGCCGGGGCGGACGTTGGCGACGATCAGCGGCAGTTCGTTCGAGCTTTTCACCGGCTGGCCGTTGAATTTGAGGATTACGTCTCCCGGCTGCAGGCCGGCTTTGGCTGCCGGCGAGTTCGGTTCAACCATCGATACCAGCGCGCCGTCGGTCGATTTCAGGCCGAACGATTGCGCCAGTTCCTGGCTCAGCGGCTGGATCTGTACGCCGATGCGGCCGCGGCTGACCTTGCCGGAGGTCTGCAGCTGCTTGGCGACGTTCATGGCCACGTCGATCGGGATGGCGAACGAGATGCCCATGTAGCCGCCGGAGCGCGAATATATCTGCGAATTGACGCCGACCACTTCGCCGCGCATGTTGAACAGCGGCCCGCCGGAGTTGCCGGGGTTGATCGGCACATCGGTCTGGATGAACGGTACGTAGTTTTCGTCCGGCAGCGAGCGGCCTTTGGCGCTGACGATGCCGGCGGTGACAGAGTTGTCGAAGCCGAACGGCGAGCCGATTGCCACCACCCATTCGCCGACGCGCAGATGCGCCGGTTGGCCGAGGGTGACAATCGGCAGTTTGTCGGCGTTGATCCTGATTACGGCGACATCGGTGCGTTTGTCGGTGCCGAGTACCTTGGCCTTGAATTCGCGTTTGTCGGTCAGCCGGACGGTGACTTCCTCGGCATCTGCAACGACGTGGGCGTTGGTAAGGATGATGCCGTCGGACGAAATGATGAAGCCGGAGCCGAGCGACTGGGTCTGGAACTGGCGCGGATGTTGTGGCATGAAGCGGCGGAAGAATTCGAACAGCGGGTCGTCTTCCGGCGGCATCTGCATTTCGTCGCGCGACTTGCGGCCACCAACCGTCTGGGTGGTGCTGATGTTGACCACGGCCGGGCCGTGTTGCTCGATCAGGCTGGTGAAATCCGGCAGATTGACGCCCACCCGCGGGCCGGTCGGCGGCGGAATATCGGCCTGCCGGGCAGGCGGCGGTGCCGTTTGCGGGCCGGGTGGGGTTTCCTGTTTCGAACAGGCGGCGACGGTGGCCAGCAGGCTGGCCAGCAACAGGGCTTTGGTACTGGGTGTGAACATTTGCATGTTTCGGGCAGTTATCGGCAGCTAATACAGGGTCAGTCGAGGGTGGCGATCACGGGTGCGTGATCCGACGGGCGCTCCAGTTTGCGTGGCGCCTTGTCGATTTCGCAGCCGCGGCAGCGTTGCGCCAGCGGCGCGGTCAGCAGGATGTGGTCGATACGCAGGCCAAGGTTGCGGCGGAAACCTGCGGCGCGGTAATCCCACCAGCTGAAACTCTGTTCCGCTTGGTCGAACAGGCGGAAGCTGTCCTGCAGGCCCATGCCGACCAGGCGCCGGAATGCGGCACGCTCCGGTTCGCTGACCAGTACCTGGCCTTGCCAGGCAGCCGGGTCGTGTACGTCGCGATCTTCCGGAGCGATGTTGTAGTCGCCGAGCAGCGCCAGCTGGGGGTGTTGCTGCAGTTCGGCTTCCAGCCAGTCGCCCAGCGCCTTGAGCCAGCCGAGCTTGTACGGATATTTGTCCGAATCGAGGCTCTGGCCGTTGGGGAAATAGCCGCATACCACCCGCACGCCGTCGATGGTGGCGGCCAGCAGGCGTTTCTGCTCGTCCTGCAGATTGGGCAGGTTGTACTGGATGTCGCTGGCCGGCTGCCTGGAAAGGATGGCGACGCCGTTATAGGTTTTCTGGCCCATATAGACGCTGTGGTAGCCGATTTCGCTGAACGCGTCGGCCGGGAAA
>CAZBWH010000181.1:0-2403 GCA_964495595.1 uncultured Burkholderiales bacterium
GCCTGTTCCTCGGTGCGCTGCGACAGGTCGGAGTTGCCCGCAGCAATTTCCTTGGACGCGGTGTTGATGGCGTCAGTAGCGTCCTGTATCTGTGAAACCAGTTCTTTGAGCTTGGCTACCGTGGCATTGGTATCTTCTTTCAGTTCACCAAATGTGCCGAGATAATCCTTGTCGATGGATTCGGTCAGATCCGCCCTTGCCAGAGCGGAAAGAACGCGGGCGATATCCTCCGTGGCACTGGAAACGGTTTCGAGCAGCAGATTGATCCCCTCGGCAAGCTGCTTCATGAAACCGGTCTTTCCATTCAGATCAATACGCTCGGTCAGGACGCCACGCAGGGCGTTGCTGACAATGCCATTGACTTCCTCTTCCACCTTGACCTCGGCAGTGACATCACGCCATTCCACAGCTGTGCCAAGGCGGATGCCATTCGCGGAAAAAACCGAGCTGGCAGCCAGATCAAATACATATCCACCCACCCGGATGCGTGCCCGGTGTGTGCCATTCAGCTGTGTCAGCAGACTGCGCTGGTGCGCTGGATTCTGGTGAAAGACATCGATATTGCTGCCAAGCAGGGAATCTACGGAAAAATTCGGCAGTTCCTTGCGAATGCCACTTTCCGCACGACGGAGGATGTCAGTCACGGCATTGTTCAGGTAAATGATTTCCAGATTGTGATCTGCAATCATCACGCCGGTGGAGACATTATCGAGAGCATTCTGGATGCGCAATGCTTCATCCGCTACGCGCCTGGCATCGTTCATGTCGAAACCGAGCTTGATCTGCATGGATTTGAGCGCTTCCATGACCGAACCCAGTTCATCGCGGCGGCTGAGATCAACCGGGAAGTTGTAGTTGTTCTGGCCCATGTTGCGGAAGTGGTCAATGATTTCCGTGAGCGGGCGCATGATCGAGCGCAGTAACAGCCAGCCCAGAAATATGCCGAACAGTATTGTCAGACCGATGCCAGCGCCAACCAGCAGGCGTGTGGCGGCATAATCTTCATTGGCCGAATCATGGGATTTCGCAGAAATCTCGGTCTGGAGGGTGATGATGCTTTCTGCGGAATCAATCGTTTTCTGATATAACGGACTGATTTTGCCCAGAAGAAGCGTGTTTGCATCGTCAAACCTTCCCCCCTTGATGGCTTCCATCGCGGGCTGAATGCCTTCATTAATCAGCGCAGCGCGTGACTGCTCATACTGCGTGGCCAATTCCTGCCCCGCATCCATTTTCCGGGCGCTAAACTGCTGCCATATTCTTGAAATCTCATCGCGGTTGGCGTTGATCTTGTCGAGATGCTTTTCCACCGGATGATCATGCATTTTGGCGTACTTGCTGCTCGGATCGTGTTGCAGGGCAAGCATGATCTGGGCATGATTGTCACTGTTGAGGAAAGCGATGCGGTTGATTTCCTGGGAAGGAAGCATGCGGTTCTGATAAAGATCATCGATCAGCGCATTGCTTTTCTGATTGATGAACAGTCCCCATGCCCCTCCAATGGCCAAGGCGATCATCAGGATGGCAAGCGTAAAGATCAGGCGGGCTCGAATCGAAATTTTGCGGGCCCACCCGAATCCAGGCTTGACTACCTTGCCGTCAACGATGCGCAGATTGCCTGCCCGCTTTTCCTTGAACAGGCGATAGGCTTGCTCGGCGGCGGTTATCTGGTCGCGGCTGGGCTTTTGCCGAACCGACATGTAGCCGACTTTCTGGCCATTTTCGAAAATAGGCGTGGCGTGCGCTTCGACCCAGTAAAAATCGCCGTTCTTGCAGCGGTTTTTGACCATGCCTACCCAGGGGCGTCCATCCTTGAGCGCATTCCATAAATCGGCAAAGGCCTCGGATGGCATGTCGGGATGACGCACCAGATTGTGCGGCTGGCCAATCAGCTCGGCCTCGGTGAAGCCACTGATTTCGACGAAAGTGCGATTGGTATAGGTGATCTGGCCTTTCAGATCGGTTTTGGAGACGATGGTCTGTCCATCCTGGAGATGCACTTCATTCTGGGTGACTGGCAGGTTGGTTCTCATGGCGCTTTCCTGGAACGGGTGTTTAGGTTCGGTAAGTTTTGTTGTTTTGATTAAAATTCTGCCCACTCATCCTCGTCCGCAGCAGGTTTCGCGGGAGGCTGGGGTTTGGCAGATCGGATAGGTGCAGCATGAGCAGATTTGCCTGGCAAGACGCGTGCAGTGCTTCGGGGTGTGGCAAGTCGGGTGCCCATGACGTGGCCTGCATCATCAAGTTTGAATGTGCTGACTGCCTCGGACAGTCCCTGCGCCTGTTCTTCGAGAGATTCAGCGGCAGCGGCGGCTTCTTCGACGAGGGCGGCGTTCTGCTGGGTGACTTCGTCCATCTGGGTGATGGCCTGGTTGACCTGTTCGATGCCCGAGCTCTGTTCGG
>CAZBWH010000182.1:0-2367 GCA_964495595.1 uncultured Burkholderiales bacterium
TTCGCGGTAAAAACGGCGCCGGCCACGCCACAGCATCTGCTTCAGGCGATCCTGTGGCCGCTCGTAGATTTGATAGCACTTGCCGACCTCCCGGGCCTCGATGACCGCATCCATTCCGACCGGTGGAACGGCAACCGGTTCAAAGGACATCGGCGAACCCCTTGCGGGTGCGGGCAAACCACCAAGCGCCCACCAGGGCTGTCGCCAACCCGAGGGTGAAACACAGCAGGCAGGGAATCCAGGCCGGCAGTTGCCCGAATAAAATGATGGCCCGGGCCTGTTCGATGACTATCGCCAGGGGATTGAATTGCAGCCAGGGCCGCATGGACTCGGGCAATGCACTGATCGGATAAAATACCGGACTGAGAAACATCATCAGTTGCACCAGTGGCACGATCAACTGCTGGATATCGCGGATGTACACGCCCAGCGCCGCCAAAAACCAGCTTAGCCCCAACACAAACAGCGCCAGCGGCAATACGACTACCGGCAGCAACAACACCGTCCATGCCAGACCCGACCCCCAAACCACTTGCAGCAGCAGAATCACCAGCAGCGTAGCGATCAGCGTGAGCAGGGCGGACGTCACCATCACCGCCGGCAACATCGCCAGGGGAAAAATGACGTTCTTGACGTAGTTCTGATGCGCCAGAATGAGGCCCGGAGCGCGGCCGAGGCATTCGGCAAAAAAGTTGTAGAGCGCCATGCCGATGAACAGGACCAGTCCCAGATCACTCAGCGAATCGCTGGCCAGGCCCGCCCAGCGCATCTTAAAGATTACGCCGAAGAATATCGTGAATACCAGCAGCGACAAAAGCGGGAGCACAAAGGACCAGAGTACGCCCAAATAGGAACCACGGTAGCGCTCGGCGAAATCGCGCAGCAGCAACTTGAGAAACAACGAGCGTTGCAGCCAGGACTGGCGCAGAACCTGGTAAAGCAACCGGTCTCGACGGATCTCCGACCTGGAATCCACAACAGACCTCAAATCAGGGGCCACTCAGCAGCGGTGCGACCCACAGCGGCGCGGGCGGCAATCCCTGGATATGGCGTTCCCACATCATTTCATACACCTGTTCGAGATGCCGGGCGAAGCGCTCAGTATCGAACAAGGGAGTTCGCAAGCGATTATAAGCCAGCTTTTCCCGCAAAGCCGCCAGTTCGCTCGGATGGGTCGCCAGTCGGACTGCCAACTCCTCGTATTCCGCCAGCGAGTGCGCGATCAATTCCGGCATACCCACGGCCTGCAGCAGGCTGGCGGCCACCCGCGCCGGAAACGTCTCGCCGATGCAAGTCAGCACCGGCAACCCGGCCCACAAGGCGTCGCTGGCGGTGGTGTGGGCGTTGTAGAGGCGGGTATCGAGGAACAGATCGGCCAGCCGGTGGCGTTCCAGGTGCCGATCCTTGGGCAGGCGTTCGGCAAAAATCAAGCGTTCGCCACCGATGCCATGACGTTCCGCCGCCCGCCGTAGATTGGCAGCGACTTGTAGTTCTGAAGCTAATAACCACAACACACTGCCTGGGACCTGTTTGAGAATCCGGGTCCAGACCGCGAACATGACCGGTTCCAGTTTCAAAGGCATGTTGAAGCAGCAGAAAACAGGAACTTCCTCGGGTAAGCCGGCATCTCGCCGCTGAATGCCCGTTTCGGCGATCTCCTGCCAGCGGTCGTTGACCTGATAGCAGTCGGGTAGATAAACGGGTTGTTCCATGAAATAAGTTTGAAGATCCTCTGGCAGGACAACCGGATCGACGATGATGTAGGGTATAAAAGATGCCCCCATGGTGCCGGGATAGCCCAGATAGCTGACCTGCACCGGAGCAGGCTGCAAGGCGAAGATTTCCGAGCGAGCATACGCCGTGTATCCCATCAAATCGATCAGAACATGAATCCCGTCGCGATGGATGCGCGATGCGGCGTCGGCGTTCGTCATACTGCTCAGATCGACGAACTGCTCGGCATCCGCCTTAATCTGCTGGTAATAACTGCTATGGTCGTCTTTACAAAGAGCATAAGCATAAATTTCAAACCGCTTCCGATCATGCAACTGGAACAGCCCGCGCATGAGCTGAGCCGTCGGATGGTTTCGAAAATCCGCGGATACATAACCGATTTTGAGCCGTTGGGGGCAGGATGCTGGATAGGCAAAGGCCAGCCGCCGACGGACATCCATCATCCCGGACCACAGAAAATCCCCCTGGCTGCGCGCGATGGCAAAATGCAACTCCGGGGGAAATGGCATCACCAGCGATTTGAACGGTGGCAAAGGGGTGGGTTGCCCTTCAGCAAGGCTTTGCTCGATCAGCACTTTCGCCCGATTAAGGACAGCGTCGTAATCGTCCCAGTTGCCACCTTCCAATAGCGCG
>CAZBWH010000183.1:0-2299 GCA_964495595.1 uncultured Burkholderiales bacterium
GCTGGTGATCTTGCTGCTGCCGCCGCTGACGCTGCCGCCGGGCAGGCCGCCGGCGAGCGGCACGCTGACGCTGAAACCGGCGCTCTGCTGATTGCTCCTGTAAGTACTGGTGTCCTGCAGGCTTTCGATGGCGAGATTGCCGCCGATGTCGGCCTTGATCTGCTCACCCTTGGCGGTGGCCCCTTGGAGCGTGGTATTGCCGCCCGATTCGAGCGTGAGCAGCTTGCCGGCTTCGATCTGGGTGTTGCTCCAGATCGTGTCGCTGCCGTTGGCCTTGCCGTTGCCCTGGCTGGCGCTGGCGGTGATCGCGAAGCCGCTGCTCGTGTTGAAGCCGACGCCGATGCTGCCGCTGCTGCTCTTGTTGGTGCTTTGCTGTTCCGTGGTGTTGGCGGCAGCCAGCAGTTTGATTTCATCCTCGGCGCTGAGCGTGACGTTGTTGCCGGCCTGGACGGTGCTGCCGCGAATCGTCAGGTCGGAGTCCTGGCCGGCACCGGTGGCAGTAATGGTGATGTCGCGGCCGGCGGTGAGGTTCGAGCCGACAGCAGTATTGCTGGTCTGCGTACTCTTGCTGCTACTCTTGCTGCCGCCGATGCTGACGTTGATGCCGATGCCGCCGAGTTGGTCGGGGGCTTTGCCGATGGCTTCCGAGGCGGTGTAGCCGGCGAGGCCGACGTTGGCGGCGGCCAGCGCCTTCATGCGCCCGTCCGTCGTATCGCCGGCCGCCTCGCTCATCTGCTGCGCCGTCTGGATCGCCGTGATCACCGGGCTGGAGACGGCAATCGTGAGGCCGGATTGCTTGCTCTTGGTCTCGGTCACCGTCCGGCTGGTTTCCCGCGCTTCGAGGATGTCGACGGTCCTGGCCTTGATGTCGATGCTGCCCTGGGGGGCGAGGACGTCACTGCCGACCTGCCGGTAGCCCTGCCCGGCGAGTAGTGTGACATTGCCGTCGATGCTGCCGATGGTGCTCTTTACAACCGTGGTAGCGTCGGTCTTCTGGTCGGTGGAGAGCGACTGGCTGCCGATCATGACGCCGGCGCCGCCGCTGCTGAAGACGCCGCTGGGCTTGGTACTGCGGGTGTGGCTTTCGCTGTGCGTTTCGGTGGCGGCTTCGATAGTGAGGTTGCGGCCGGCGCTGAGCGCCGTGTCGTGGGTGGCAACGACGTTGCTGCCTGTGACGGCGATGTCGCGATCGGCATGGAGGGTAACGCTGTCGCCGGAGAAGGTGCTCGCGATCGCCGTGGTGCTTTCGCGGGTGTTGTGGACGGTGGTGGTTTTCCTGGAGAGCGGGCCGCCGCCCGATCCCTGGTGGAAGTATTCGGTGGCGTAGCTCGCCTGGCCGGCGCTGACGCTGAGGTCGCGCCCGGCCCGGGCGTCGAGGGCGCCGCCGCTTTCGACATAGGCGGCCTGGGCGCTGAGGTCGTTGTCGGCCTGCAGCGTGAGTTTGCCGGCCGTCTGGAGGTGGGTGCCGACTTCCGTGCTCGCCGATTCGTTCCAGCGGTTCTTTTTGCTGTCGGTGGCGGCGCTGTGGCTTTCGCTGACGGTGCCCAGCGTCAGGTCGTGCCTGGCGGAGAGCGTCGCGCTGCCGGCGCTGGCGACGGCGGCGCCGAGCAGATTGAGGTCGTTGCCGGCGCTGGCGCTCAGGGCGCCGTTGCCGCCGGTGACGTAGAGCCCGGCGATGCGGTCGATGTCGGTGCGCCGTACCGTGCCGTTGGCCGTTGGCGAGCGGTAGTCGTGGTCTACGGTGCTGCTCTGTACGGTGAGGTCGTGCCCGGCGCTGGCGACCAGCCGGTCCCGAGCGGTGAAGCTGCCGCCGAGAATCTGCAGGTCGTTGCCGGCGTCGGCGAGGATTGTCCTGGCGGCGACGTCGCCGCCGAGGTTGCGGATGTTTGCGGCGTTGAGGCTGACCAGTTGCCGCCCGGCGATGCGCCCGCCGTTGATCAGGGTGCCTTCGCTGCCTGTTTTGAGGCTGGTCTCAACCCCGGCGAGCAGGGCGCCGGAGGGGGCGAGGTCGCCTTTCTGCAGGCGGGCGTAGACCTGCGGCATCTAGTCACGAGGCTTTTCTGGTTTTTTTGCACAGAAAAGCTCAATAGAAACCACAATCATGGCAGAAGCTGGTATCCCGTATTTCGTGAATTTCCACCACCAGTCAAGCTGAGTTGGCAGATCACCTCTGAACACACCTAATGCAATCGAGATTGCAAAGCCAGGAAATGCGAGCTGAAACACTGCGGACACGAAGTAAACCCAGAAAATCTTTAACCAGCGCCAACGGACGGGCGTCTCATTATCAAATACGCTT
>CAZBWH010000184.1:0-2266 GCA_964495595.1 uncultured Burkholderiales bacterium
GGCTTAAGCCCGGGCAAACTTACCTGTATCTGTTGTGCTACGCCTGGCAGCGCTATCGCCAACTCGGTGACAATCTGGTCGATGCGCTGGGCTACCACATGAAACGGCTTGAAGAGAGCACCAAGGAGAGCGCCGAGAAGCTGTTCTCCCAGTTACAAGCCAACAAACAAAGGGAATCGCCGCAGGTGGGACGCCTGCTCTTGCTGTATGTCGGCGACGATTTCAACGATGCCACGCCGTTCGGCACGGTACGCCAACATGCCTTTGGCATCATGCCCAAAGACACCGTCCTAGTCACCGGCCAACGCCTGTGCGAGCGGCCCGTGAGCCAGATGGAACTGCGCTGGAAGTCGATGGACCGGTTGTCCGCGCGGTGCAAGATGCATTTGCGCCCGCTCGCCATGGCGCTCGAATTCTCCAGCACGGCGGCTGACAGCCCCTGGCTGGCGGCGCTGCGCTGGATGAAGGACATCTTCTCCCGCCAACAGAGACTCGCGCAACGACCGGTCGGCGAAATTCCGGATGGCACGATACCGAAACGCCTGCGCCCCCATCTCCTGGACACGGACGCGAACGGCAATGCCACCAGCTTGCGCGGCGACCGCTACGAATTCTGGGTCTATCGCCAGATACGGAAACGTCTTGCCGCCGGCGAGGTGTACCTCAACGACAGCATCCGGCATCGCCGCTTCAGCGACGAACTGGTCGCGCCGGATCAGAAAGCCGATGTGCTCAAAGATCTGGACATCCCCTGGCTGCGCCAGCCGCTCGATGTCGCGCTTGACACGTTGTTCGCCGATCTTGATCGACTTTGGCGCACGTTCGACCGCGAGTTGCAGCAGGGCAAACTCAAGCATCTGGAGTATGACCCGATCCGCAAGACGCTGTCCTGGCGCAAACCCAAGGTCGACAAGGAAGCAGCGCTGCAAGCCAGCTTTTACGCCAAGCTGCCGGCGCGTGATATTGCCGACATTTTCCGCTTTGTGAGCGGGCGTTGCCGCTTCCTGTCGGCACTAACCCCGCTACAGCCGCGCTATGCGAAAAAGATCGCCGACGAGGATAGCCTGATGGCGGTGATTTTTGCCCAGGCGATGAACCACGGCAACCTCAGCATGGCTGAGACCAGCGACATCTCGTATCACATCCTGGAAGCGACGTCCCAGCAGTACTTGCGCCTGTCCACCCTGCAGGCTACCAACGACCGAATCAGCAATTGCATTGCCCAGCTCGCCATCTTCCCGCACTACTCGTTTGACCTGGAAGTGCTTTACGGCAGCGTCGATGGGCAAAAATTCGAGGCGGCCAACCCGACGGTCAAGGCGCGCCACTCGCGCAAATATTTTGGCCGTGGAAAAGGGGTTGTGGCCTACACGCTGCTTGCCAATCACATTCCATTACAAACCGAGTTGATCGGCGCCAACGAGCACGAAAGCCATTTCGTCTTCGACATCTGTTACAACAACACCTCAGACATCCTGCCAGCCGTGATTACCGGCGACATGCACAGCATCAACAAAGCCAACTTTGCGATCCTGCATTGGTTCGGCCTTAAACTGGCGCCGCGCTTCACCAACCTGCAGGCGCAGCTGAAACACTTGTACTGCGGCAACGATCCCGCGGAATGCGAACGCTACCTGATCCAGCCGGTCGGGCAGATCGATCGGCAACTGATCGTCGACGAAAAAGCCAACATCGACCAGATCGTCGCCACGCTCGGCCTCAAGGAAATGACCCAGAGTACCCTAGTCCGGAAACTTTGCACCCTGTCTCAGCACAACCGGACACGCAAAGCGATCTTCGAGTTCGACAAGCTGATCCGCAGCATCTACACGCTGAACTATCTACGCGATCCCCAGATACAGCAGGACGTCCATCGTTCCCAGAACCGCATTGAGGCTTACCACCAACTGCGCTCATCTATTGCGCAAGTAGGCGGCAAGAAGCAACTCATTGGCAGTACCGAGTTGGACGTCGCGATCAGCAACCAGTGCGGAAGGCTCATCGCCAACGTGGTGATTGCCTACAATTCGATCCTGCTCTCGATGTTGCTCGAACGGTATCGGGCGACGGACAACCAGAAGGCGCTGGCCTTGCTCAAGAAAATCTCGCCCGTGGCATGGCAGCATATCTACTTCCTGGGGCACTACACTTTCCGAGACAACACGCATCCGATAGACTTGGATGCCCTATTAGCGAACATTGTATTAGCTTAGGCTATTGTATTTTAAAGTATTCCAAAATTTCTGGGGTTTGGGCTTAGAACCCC
>CAZBWH010000185.1:0-2261 GCA_964495595.1 uncultured Burkholderiales bacterium
CAATACCAGAGCGGTCTGCAGCCCTGCCCTGCTATTTGCCCGACTGGCGGTAGGCGCCGGGGTTGATGCCGGTCCAATCCTTGAAAGCGTGGTTGAACGAGCTTTGCTCCTGGAAACCGAGCATGTAGGCGATGTCGGTGATCGACAGCTCGGGCTGGCGCAGGTAGCGCTCGGCCAGTTCGCGGCGGGTGCCGTCGAGCACTTCCTGAAAGCTGGTATCGGCGTCTTTCAGCTTGCGTTGCAGCGTGCGGGCGGTGAAGCCGAGGCGTTCGGCCACTTCCGGCAGGCGGGCGCGGTCTTGCGCCAGCATCTGGGTGATGGCTTCGCGCACCAGCGACACCACGCTTTTTTCCGCTTCGGCGCGCAGCCTTGCCTGCAGCAGCTGTTCGGCGTGGGCCTGCAATACCGGGAACATTGCCACGTCGGCGTTCGGCAGCGGCCAGTCGAGGATTTGCGGGTCGAAGCGGGCGTAGTTTTCCGGCTGGTTGAAGCGTACCGGCGCCTTGAAGACACGTTCGTATTCGGCCAGGCTGGCAGGCGCGGCGTGGCTGAAGCCGATTTCGATGATCGGCACCGGCCGCTGCGCCACCCATTCGACAAACGCCAGGATGCCGGCGCAGACGCTTTCCGCCAGATGGCGACACGGCCAGCGCTCGCTCCACTGGCTGTGCCAGACGTACAGCGCACTGCCCTGCTCCAGCCGCAGCTGCGAGCGGCCGAGATCGTGTGCCAGCACTTCGTAGCGCATCACCTGCTGCGTGGCTTCGCCGAAATTGCGGCACGCCAGCAGCACAATGCCGTAGATGGCGTAGGTGGCCAGTTTCATCCGTTCGCCGACGTGCAGGCCGAAACACTCGTCTCCGCTCAGTTCGGCGGCGGCGTTCAGCAGCTGGATATAGGTTTCGACCGGCAACGCCTCGGGCAATGACGCCAGCGCGTCGTCCGGCAGGCCGAGGTGTTGCGCCAGCCGCTGCGGGCTGACGCCGAATTCGGCCGCGGTATCGACTGCGGTCTGCGCATAAGGACCGACGACACGCGGCAGGTGCCCCAAGGCGGGCAAAATGTACGGGTTTGGCATAATCTGACAATTCATCTGGCATGAATGCGCAATTGCGCCGCTGCAGCGCAGGCTAACATGCCGTCCATCCATCGCCGCAATTTGGCGGCGATCCAATTTTCTTCTAGGGAAAGTATAACGTGAGACGCTGGAATGGCTGGGGAGACGATTCGGTTCAATTCCCCCTCAACCCCGATGCGCTGCAGTTTCTGGCCGAGAAAATCGGTGCCGGCGCCCCGAACAACGATATTTTGCTGCCGGATGCCTGCCGCAAACTGCCGGCCAGCCGGCTGCTGCCGCACCCGAAAATTTCTGTCGATGCCGAGGCCAGGGTACGCGCCAGCTTCGGCCAGAGTCTGCCGGACTGGCTGAAGCTGCGTTTCGGTGAAGTGGCCCGTGCGGTGGACGGCGTGGCGTTTCCGGAAACGTCGGACGAGGTGCGCGAGCTGCTCG
Organism: uncultured Burkholderiales bacterium; assembly: GCA_964495595.1. GTDB lineage: Bacteria > Pseudomonadota > Gammaproteobacteria > Burkholderiales > SCOH01 > CALMFQ01. Next base: position 1,511 of record CAZBWH010000185.1, read on the forward strand.
ACTACGCCAAGGCGAATAACGTGATCGTGATTCCATATGGCGGCGGCACCAGCGTGGTTGGTCATCTGACGCCGCCGGAAGGCAGCCGCCCGGTGTTGAGCCTGAATCTGTCGCGCATGAGCCGGCTGTTGCACCTGGATCGCAGCAGTCAGCTGGCCACCTTCGGCGCCGGTGTCGTCGGGCCGGATCTGGAAGCGCAATTGCGGGCGCAGGGCTATACGCTTGGCCACTTCCCGCAATCGTTCGAATATTCGACGCTCGGCGGCTGGGTGGTGACACGCTCGTCCGGCCAGCAATCGCTGCGCTATGGCCGTATCGAGCAGCTGTTTGCCGGAGGCCGGCTGGAAACGCCCAATGGCACGTTCGAAATTCCCACCTTCCCGGCTTCTGCCGCCGGGCCGGACCTGCGCGAGCTGGTAATGGGCTCGGAAGGCCGTATCGGCGTATTGACCGAAGCAACGGTTCGGGTCACGCCGCTGCCGCAACACGAGAGTTTCCACGCGGTGTTTTTCCCCTGCTGGGATGCGGCCGAAACGGCGGTGCGCAATGTGGCGCAGGCCAAATTGCCGCTGTCGATGATGCGCCTGTCCAACCCGACCGAAACGCTGACCACGCTGAAGCTGGCCGGCCATGCCAATCTGATCGGCTTGCTGGAATCGTATCTGGCCATGCGCGGCAGCAGCGAAGGCAAATGCCTGCTGCTGTTCGGCGTGACCGGCAGCAAGGCAATCTGCGCCCAGGCCCGCAGCAG
>CAZBWH010000186.1:0-2176 GCA_964495595.1 uncultured Burkholderiales bacterium
CCCTTGGCAGACGAAAAACCGAGGGAAGCTCACTTCTAAAAATGCCGGCAATTATTTGCCTGTCTAATTTCATGGCGCTACACGGGAATTGGGCAGGGATGGGAAATTTGAAATGTCAAAAAATCATACTTGGCTTACCTGTCTTGCTGCTGCCATTGCCCTCGCTGCTTGCAATAGCGATACCTCCAACGATACGCAACAACCTTCGACTACATCATCGCAGCCCACGTCGTCCGGCACGCAGGCAGGCGAAACGTCCGTCAACGGTTTGACACCCAGCACATCGGCGGCTCAGTTCTCCGATCTGCAAGGCAATGCAAGCAATGTTACGACCACCTTCCTGATTACCGAAGCAGGCGGCTTGCCGGTGCAACGGGCTGCCCCCCCCCGATTTTGGCGTACGGTTGTATGGCACACTGCAGTCGCCAGCGGCGTTTGATGCCATCAGAGCATTTGTTCGTGCAGACTTGAATACGGCAATGATCCAACCTTCCACGTCTTCAAGTGCGCCTATTCTGCCTTTACTGCAGAGCGACTATTTCGAGAAAAACACGATAGTGATTGTCGATGCGTGGTCAGCCAGAATGCATATTCTGAAACTAATAAACATCTCGGAGCAGGCTGACAAAATTCAAATTGCCTTTGAGTTGTGCTCCAATGACGAAATGTTTCAAGGCAGCCACTTTGCCGCTGACATCTGGTTCTCCATCCCAAAAACCACTAAACCCGTTGAGATTTTGCCGCTACGTTACCCACCCAATCCGGGCTGGCATCCGTTCAACCCGGAAATGGGTGTTCCCAGGTGCTCGGCCTGACCAACACTACATCAGGGCCGCATTGGCACTGCCCGGCAGCATCGTCGGGCAAATACGCCAGCAGTACATTCACCACCAGGAGATATCTCATGTTCATGCATACCTTTTCCTGATTAGCAACAATCTTCAGCCAGACGTGCCGACATGGCCGTAATAGCATATACTGCACATAATTACAGTTACAACATGGAGCACGTCATGGCAACGAATCACATCCAGTTTCAACCTAGCAGCCTGTCGGACTAACTCATCAAATTCGATCTCGGTGTTCTGGAGAAAGCCTACGCAGGGCGGGGGAGTGCTGCGTACCATCCCTCGGTGCTGTTGGGGTTGCTGGTCTATGGCTACGCCAACGGCGTGTTCTCCAGCCGGAAGATCGAGCGGGCGACCCACGACTCGCTCGCCTTCCGCTACATCGCGGCAGGCTTACACCCGGATCACGACACACTGGCCAGCTTCCGCCGCCGCTTTCTCGACGAACTGTCCGGGCTGTTTGTCCAGGTACTGGAGATGGCGCGGAAAATGAAACTGCTTGCGCTGGGCACCATCAGCCTGGACAGCACCAAGGTCAAGGCCAATGCCTCCCGCCACAGCGCCCTGTCGCACGGGCATATTGAGCAGCTGGAAGTCCAGCTCAAGACAGAAGTCGAAGCCCTGCTCGCCCAAGCCGAACAGGCGGACCAGTCCAGCGTGCCGGACGGCATGAGCCTGCCGGCGGAAATCGCGCGCCGCCAGGCACGACTCGATGCCATGGCGGCGCCAAGACCAGGATCGAAGCACGGGCGAAAGCCCGGTTCGAGCAAGAGCAGGTCGAATTTTAAGCCAGGCAGGCACGGCGTGAGCAGCAAGCCAGGGAAAGCGGCAAGCCGCCCGGTGGCAAACCGCCCAAGCCTCCGGTCGCCGGACCCAAAGAGCAAGACCAGATCAACCTGACCGACGAAGCATCCCGCATCATGCCGGTTGCCGGCGGCGGCTTTGATCAAGCCTACAACGCCCAGGCAGCGCTCGACACCGCGAGCCTGCTGGTCATTGCCCCTGCCGTCACGCAGGCCGCGAACGACAAGGAGCAGGTCGTGCCGATGTTGGCGCAATTGGCGGCGCTGCCTGATTCACTCGGACAGGTGCAACAGCTGTTGGCCGACACCGGCTTTTACAGCGCGAAAAACGTCCAGGCCTGCCAGGCGCAAGGGATCGACCCGTTTATCGCGGTCAAGCGTGAGAACCACCATCCTGCCCCGCACGAGCGCTTTACCGAGCCGGCCGCCCTGCCGGCGGAGCCCCCCCTGCCCAGGCCATGGCGCACAAGCTGAAAACCCAGTCAGGCCGAGCCCTTTACGCCCTGCGCAAGCAAACCGTCGAAC
>CAZBWH010000187.1:0-2165 GCA_964495595.1 uncultured Burkholderiales bacterium
CACAAGGCTATCTCAGCGCCGAAGTCGACAGCCGCCCGGATGGGCTGAACGGCGGGCGCAGCCAGTTTCAGCCGGAAGACGTCGTGTGGCTGCTGGTGTATGCCGGCCCGGGCGTCAGTTACGCCCCGCCGCAGCTATCCGATGGCCAATTGCTGCGTGGCAGCGCGGTCAGCGTGCCGCAAGACGACATGCTCAGCTTCGCCAATAGCCGGGAGACCAAGCTCGGCAAACCTGCCGGCAGCACACCGACAATCAGCTGGTTTGGCAATAGTCTGGGCCAAGTCAAACTCGGCAGCGATCAGATGAGCCTGCAGGCAGAACGTGCCGGCGTTGCCGCCGCACGGGCCAAATACACCGCCCAGGCCCAGTCATGGGGTATCAAGGCCCCCAAAACCTCTGGTGGCAGCAGCAATTTTGCGATCACCGTGTTCATTCTCGGTAACAGCAACGAAAGCTGAGCAGCATGATCGATATCATCGTCCAGCGCGCTGCGGGCGACCGCCCCGGCAGCGACATCGTCGATCCGCTGCTGGGCAGCGTGCCGGCGGCGCTGAGCCGTGGTCGTGCTGAAATCGATGCTGCCCACCCGGTGCGCAAGCTGCGGCTGACCACCACGTTTCAGGGCGACCTGCGCCTCGGGCAATTGATCGACGTACAGGATAGCCTGCGTGGCCAGATCAGCCGAGGCAAGCTGGTCGGGATCGAGCACATTGCGGCCGATGGGGCGCTGCTCAGCCACCTGGATCTGGAGATACCCCTGCCATGACTACTCTGCACCAATTACGCGGCCTGCTCGATGGCAAGCCTGATCTGTTGCGTGGCCAGGTATTGCGCGTCGAGGGTGAATGGGCCGATGTCGCCACCGCCTGCGGGCTGCAGAAAGTCCGCTGCGCGCTGCCGGTCAAGCCGGGTGATCAGGTCGGTGTTCGGCAAGGCAATGTGATCCAGGTGAGCGCACCGACCACAGCAGAAATCTGGTTCGTGTGAGGCCGCCATGGACATTCACATTGACCTCAATCTGGCCGAACAGGTGCGGCAGTTCCAGCAATGGGGCGCACAGGCACAAGCACAGCTTTATGCGGCAGCGGCAGAAGGCATGCGCACAGCAGGCGCACAAATCAGTCTGGCCATGCAGGCCCATGTTGCCGGTCGCTTGCAGACCAAGCGGCGCAGCTTCGTCACCAGCTTCCGGCACCGGGTCTATGCGCGTGACAAGCGCCGCCCGCCTTTGCTGATACTGGGTTCGAGCATTCCATGGGTCGGGCTGCATGAACGCGGCGGCAGCATCGCCGGCCGCATGTTGATTCCGTTCGGCCCCCACATCGGCCGGCAGCGTTTCCGGCAAATCATCGACGCGTTGATGCGCTCCGGCAATGCCTGGTTTCAGCGCACCCCAACCGGGCGGGTGTTCCTGTTCGCCGAAAACATCCCGGAAAACGCAAAACCGCTGGCGCGCTTCAAACGCGCCCATCGGCAACGTCACCAACTCAAATCGCTGAAACGCGGTGCGACGATTCCCATCGCGGAACTGGTCAGCCGGGTGCAGTTGCGACGCCGGCTGGATGTCGTCGCGCTGGTCAGGGCACGCCTGCCGCTGATTCAGAACGCCATCGTTCAGGCGGCCAGCCAGCGCCTGTAGCAGCACCAGCGACAAGCACCGCTGATATCGCCCTACCCGCCCGCCCAAAACGCCGGCGGCTCTCGTTCAAGGAGAACCCGATATGGACAACATTCCCGTAGAACGGCGCAAGATGATCACCCTGCCGCAGCACGAACTGGAAGCCATGCTGGAACGTGCCGCCCGCCAGGGTGCCCGCAACGCGCTGCACGAAGTCGGCCTGGATGGCGACGACGCCGAAAACGACATCCGCGCCCTGCGCAACCTGCTCGACGCCTGGCGCGACGCTCGCGCCACCGCGCTGCAAACCGTCGTCAAAACCCTGACCACCGGCCTGTTGCTGGCACTGATCACCGGGCTGATCATCAAATTAAAACTGTTCGGAGGGGGCCAATGATCGAAACCCTGTTTGGCGGCCTCCTCGGCGGGGCCTTTCGTCTCGCGCCTGAAATACTGAAATGGCTCGACCGCAAGGGGGAGCGTGGCCACGAGCTGGCGATGCAGGACAAGGCGCTGGAGTTCGAGAAACTGCGTGGCGCGCAGCGAA
>CAZBWH010000188.1:0-2157 GCA_964495595.1 uncultured Burkholderiales bacterium
TTTTACCGAGGCGTATAGCTTAAACTGCTGTCTCGATTTCGGGGTCCACTTTAGCCCAACTCTCCCGCTATAAGCCTGATGTGACTGGCCGCCTTTATACCGGTCGTGACTTAACGTTTTCCACAGTAAACAAAAATAGACAATTTGAATGGCGTGGAACCAAGCCGCCGGCAAATCGTTCATGGGGCTACGGGCTAGAAGCGCTTGAAAAGCTTTATGAAGAAGGCCGTATTTTGCTAAAGCAGGATGGAACTCCACGCCTTGACGGATTAAAGGTTTATTTAGATGAAACAAAGGGTAAGCCCCTCACAACTATATGGAATGACCTTGGCAGAATTGGGAATACATCGGCTGAACGTGTTGACTACGCCACCCAAAAACCCGAAAAACTCCTCGAACGCATCATCCAGGCCTCCTGTCCCGAAAATGGCCTGGTCGCCGATTTCTTCGGCGGCTCCGGCACCACTGCTGCCGTGGCGGAAAAACTTGGTCGGCGCTGGATTACGTCCGATCTGGGCAAGCCGGCGTGCATGATCATGCGCAAGCGGCTGATCGATCAGAACGCGCAGCCGTTCCTGTATCAGGCCATCGGCGATTATCAGGTGGAAGCGGCCAAGACCACGCTCGGGCGCGATTTCCGCATTGGCGATCTGGCGCAGATCGTGTTGTCGCTGTACGGCGCGCTGCCGCTGGCGCCGGAGGATAACCCGACGCGCAATCTGGGTAGCATCAGCGGTGGCGGGGTGCGCACGCTGGTGTATGCCGATTCGCCCAACAAGCTCACCGGCGCGGCCACGCTGAAAAAGGCGCTGGCGCAGCGCGACAACCTGCTGGGCGGCTGGGACAAGGTGGTGGTGCTGGGCTGGAATTTTGAACCGGCAATTGGCGAAAGCATCGCCGCGCTCAACGATCCGGGGCTGGAGGTGCTGGTGATTCCCCCCGATCTGCTCGACCGGCTGAAAAAGAAGGGCAGTCTGGAAAAACTGCGCGGTACGGTGCGTTTTGCCAGCCTGCAATACCTGAAGATCAAGCCGGTTCAGCGCGTCCGCCTCGGCTCCCCTCTCCCCTCTGCGGGAGAGGGGTTGGGGGAGAGGGGTGATGGGGCCGCGAGTTCAGCTGAATCGGGTCTTGCCCCCTCTCCCCAACCCTCTGGCAATGCAACTGGCCAATCGACTAAGCCGACACACAACGTCGGCCAAGTCGCTGGTCATCCCGCGAGGGGAGAGGGAGTGCCGGTGCAGATGCAGGAGCGCATCATCGTCACGCTCGACAACTACGTGCTGCTGTCGCCGGAGGCGATCAATCTCGACGAGGCCAACCGCACCAAACTGCAGGCGGTGATGAATGCCGAGCCGCTGGCCTTGATCGAATACTGGGCGGTTGATCCGGATTACGACGGGCAGGTGTTCCGTTCGGTGTGGCAGGATTATCGCGGCAATGTGGAAAACGACGGCGACCCGCTGCGGGTGGTGACGCAAGCGGTGCTCACCGTGCCGGCCAAAACCGGCCCGCGCCGGGTGTGCGTGCGGGCGGTGGATGTGTTTGGCTTCGAGGCTGAGGTGACGGTGAATGTCGGCGTCAGCGCGGAGGGTGGGTTATGAGCCAACGCGAACAACTGGCGCTGGCCGACGCGCTGACGCACAAAACCAGCGCGCTGTGCATCGGGCTGGAAGACGGTACGGCGGATATTTTCGAGCTGGTGACGCCGACCACGGCGGAGCTGCTGCACTGGTGGTTTGGCGCCGAGGCGATGGCCACCCGCAGCCAGCTGAATTTCCACCCCGGCCAGCGGCAGGCGATCCTGAATGCGATTGTGGCGCACGAGGTGCTGGCAGCCGATTCGCTGCCGGCGTTGTACCTGCAGGTGGCGCCGGATGCGCTGCTGGTCGGGCAACGTCTGGCGGAAATCAGCCAAGGCAAGCACCAGCATCCGAAATACTGCCTGAAAATGGCCACCGGTACCGGCAAGACCTGGGTGCTGCAGGCGCTGATGATCTGGCAGTTGCTCAACAAAAACGCCGCGCTGACCGAGGGGCTGGACGATGCGCGCTTTACGCGGCAGTTCATGGTGGTGGCGCCGGGGCTGATTGTGTACGAGCGGTTGCTGGATGCGTTTTGCGGAAAATTAATAGCAGGTAGCGCAAGCGGGGCAAGGGA
>CAZBWH010000189.1:0-2119 GCA_964495595.1 uncultured Burkholderiales bacterium
GCTGGCGCTGGCCTGCAGTTGATAGCCGTCGGCAAAGCGCAGGCGGATGGGCAGGCCAAAATGGGAGGGGGAGGGCAGGGATGTCATGGTCGTTGGCCGGGCTGGGTTAACGATAAGGTGCTCGTGTGCCGCTGTCTGGCAACGGGTCTATTTGGTTATAGGTCGTGTGCATGGCCAGTGTGGAACGAGTCGGGCGCTTTTGCTGGCGGCTTTTTCCGGTGGGTGGGCTGTGCTGAAACTCTTGGCACCGGCTACGGCCGCTCAGGCCTCGCCAGTACCTGCCTGAGGGTGTCGAGCAGCGGCTCCCGGAATGGATAGGCGGGCTGGGTGGCGTTGACATAGTCACGGTGCCCGGCAAGCAGTGAATCGTCGGGCCAGTGTTGCTGCCGGGCTTCGAACTGGTCGATCAAGCGGCTGAGGGTGGCTGCCAGGTTTTCCGGTGTGGGGTCCGCGAGTGAATGAATCTGGTGCGACCATTGATCAAGCTGCTTGGCGCCGAACGAATTGGTGATGACTCGCATGCCGAAGGCAGCCATTTCCAGCGGTGGATAGCTGGGGTGCGGCGATACCATCAGCGAGATGCCAATCGCCGATTCGCTGATCAGGGTGGCGTAATCGTTCAGGTTCAGTTTGCCCTTTACCTGACATGGGCGGTCAGGGGCCAGAGCGACAGGCGGATGCCGTTCGCCCATCGAGATGACTTGCCAGTCGGCCGAGCGCGGGTCGTGCTGCTGCCAGTACTGCAGGCCTTGTACGATCAACGGAAATGCGTTGCGTTCGACGCTGGGGCGGCCGTAAAACAGAATCTGCCGCTTTCTGACGGTCTGCAGCGGGTGTGCCTGCAGCCATTGCCTGAGCTGCGGGTGTAGCGAGGGCTCGAACGCATACGCTGGCGTAAACTCAAAGCCTTGTGCGGCCAGATAATCCTGCAGCAGGCGAGTGTTGAAGACCGCAATCAGCGGTACTTCGCGCTGGGTGTAGGTGCTTTGTGCCAGCAGGTAGCGGGTGGACCAGGGGTAGAAGCCGGGTTCGAAGTCCTGGATCAGGTACACCAGTGGCCGTATCGGGCAAGCGTAGTGCTGCGCTTGCCACTGGATCAGCCGTTGGCCGGTGTAGGCGGTCCACCAGGCGCTGGCGATGAAGATGTCGTTGCGCCGAACGGGCAGTTGGCGGCCGTTGCGGTGGGCAAACGGAGTGATCTGCCGGGTGCCGTCGGTGCTGTCTTCTGCCCGGATAAACTGCCAGCCGGCCAGCAGCGCGGGAGGCTGCGGATCGTGGCCATCATTGTCGGTGAGGATCACGCGCAGGTCGAAGTCGCTGGCTGCCAGTTCGCTGAAAAAATGCAAGGCGGTGGCGACACCGCCAAACAGTTGGTCGGCCGCGATGGTAGGCACCAGCAGGTTCAGCCGTGGCCGGGCGCTGGCTGCTGGCTGGCCGGCAATGGGGGTGATCTCGGCCAGGCCGGAATGCTGCCGGTTTTCCTGCAACAGTGAGTGGATGGCTGCGCGGGCTAGGCGTTTCAGGCGGGGGCTGCGCTTGAGCAGCGAAATGAGCAATGAGGATGCGGGTTTCAAGGCTTGGCCTTCAATGGGTCGGAAGTGGGCTGCAATTCACCGGCCTGGGCCGCCGCCAGGATCAGTTGCAGATCGCGCTCGACATATTCCTGAATCACTATCGCCGGCTGGACATGGTCAATCAACCCAACCGGAAAGCCGGATTGTTGCACGAAGTAGCTGTTGCGATAGTGCGGTGCGATGTAGGGAATCAGATTCCAGCTGAACGAATCGTGCAGCATCAGCAGTGTGCCAGACGAACTGCACTCAGCATGATAGCGCCGCAAATCCCGGCCGAACGGCGCGAATGCTGTGTGTTCGCTGCGATCAACCGTTAAGCGACAGGGGGTTCGCGGTTTGATTTCGATGGCCGTGTCGGCGAAGCGATGGCGGGCTAGCAACATCTGCGCCAGGTCACCCATGAAGCCGGGCTGGCTGTGCAGGGTAAACTGGCTGGCTGGCACCGGTTGTGGCGTCCAGCCCAGGCGGTGGCCGGTGTTGAAAATGGCCTGGTAGCCAAACCAGGCTCCCAGTTTGTTCCAGTGGCTGTCAGTGCGATAAAACAG
>CAZBWH010000190.1:0-2071 GCA_964495595.1 uncultured Burkholderiales bacterium
TCAGTCTGTGCGATAGGCTGGCCGTTGCTGTTAGTGGTCTGGCGTGTCACTCCGTCAACGTTGATTGTTTTCGATGACGCGGCCATGCTGTGCTGTGCAACGCCATCGCTATACCCAGCAGACAACTTTCCGCCACCACGCACCGTTTCACGCACCCCATCCAGCAAATCCCACACCTGTTTATCGCTGTAGTCAGTGGCTTGCTTGCCGGTCAATTTGGCCAGCCAGGCTTTCACCGATGCCGCCAGACGCGACAGCCGGCCGCGCAGATCATTGCGCATCATCTTCGGCACCGCCACGCCATACCGATCCTGCAGATAGGTGAAGTCGTTGCGCTCGATGGCCGCATTCAACTCTGCCAGCGCCTCGTTGGTGGTTTCCACTTGCAGGCGGTGAACGGCCGCGCTGTGGGCCACGCGGGCAACAGGTACGCCCAGCGCATCGGCAATATCCTGACGCACGCTGTTGACGGTCATGCCACGGTCGGCCGCAATTGCATTGGCCAGCTTGGCAATCATCGGGTTATTGCGTGCTTCCAACAGAATACTGGATAGGCCAGAACCGTATTTCGCATCCAGGCCGTAATGTGTCAGCTCATGCGACAGCACAAACAAGGCGCGTTCTGGTGTCGGGAGGGCGTCCGCGTATAGCGTAAGCTGCCCGGTTGCCGGATCGTACTCAGCCTCGATCAAGTCGTTATCTTCCGACCGTGCCGATTGTTGGGCATTGTTGCTGCGTCTTTGCGCTACCTTGACCCGCTCGCGCAGATGCGCCGGCAGCGCCTTGGCGATGATGGCCTGCAGATCTTTGGCCGACATGCCTTGCGTGCTGGTGTGGGCGTTTGCCTTGCTATTTAGTGTGCCTGGCGCTGCCTCGGCATTGACTGGCATTTCATCGCCAACAATCTTTCTGGCTTCTTCGGCCATCGATGGAATGGCGTACAGCGCGGTTTTCTTGGTGAGTGCGTCTATCGCCGCTTCTGCGTTCAGCTTGTCAACGTAGGCATTCATCATGCCGCCGGCAGTAACAAAATCGCCGGTAATCTTGGTCAGCGCGGTATCGCCAAAATATTTCCCGCCTTTTGCTTTTGACTTAGGCACAGAAATGGCAATGCCATTGCTATCCAGCGTGACACGGACAGTCTGCTCCCTATTTTGCACGCCAATCTTATCGACGCCCTTGCTATTCGATTCGCGCAGAAACTTATAGATATCCGATGCGCTTTTGAAACGATAATCGCCGCTGGTGTTCTGTTTGAAGTCGAAGCGCTTGGGCAGCAATATGCCTTGATCCACTCTGCCATCGGCGCGGCTAAAGTTGACGATGGTTCCATGCACGCCACTTAATTCGCCATACGCGGCCAATAGATTGCCGGTAATCATCTTCGCCGTTTCGCGTTCGTCGGCAACGCGCGATGAGAAATACCGATCCACGCTGGCCTGATATGGGCCGTAGCTGTAAATCTGGCTGGTGGTGATTTTCTCAAATTGAGTGGCCGGAACAGATACCTGGCGCAGCGAGCCGTTTACCGCAATGGTAACGGTCGTTTTGCTAAGACTGAACGGGTTGCCTGCGCTCTTGTGGCCGTTCTTGACGTTGATGATTACCGCGTTGTAATGGTCGTCGTTTATATCTACGCGCCACGTTGAGCCAATGGGGTGCTGCAGAATGAAGCGCTCGCCAGCCATCTTGGTGCCGGCTGCCTTTTCCTTTGCCGAATCGCTCTGCTGCTCGCCAATGAATGCCTGATACTTGTCGTTGAGTTGCGCGACCATATCGCTGGCATGCTCGCTTGGCTGCTTGCCTTGCAGGTTATCGCTGATTTCCGCCTTTATCTCGTCTGGCGTCATCGCCTTGCCTTGCGCCTTGATCGAGAATTCGATGTAATCCGCAGCTTGCTCAAATGGGCTGTTGCCTGATGCCTTCACCAGCGTTTCCCGGCGTGTTTCCTTCGCATCAAAATCGAACGTCCTTGGCTCCAGGTCGTTCTGATTCGTCTTGTTCAGGTAGTCAATCAACGACTGGTATTGTTCCTCAATCTCCGAATAGAACCGTTGCTGGGTTTCAACAG
>CAZBWH010000191.1:0-2021 GCA_964495595.1 uncultured Burkholderiales bacterium
TGCTTGGCAAGGTCAGTGCTAGTCGTTGCGCCGGTTCCGAGAGTTTGGCGACATTCTGGGCCAGGCCTTGCTCAAACCGGCTTTTGAGGCTGCTATCGGCGCCATCCAGATAACGCATCGCGGTTTTGATATCGCGCCAGCCGACATAATTCATCAACTCTCGCAGATCCCAACCGCTCAAGTGGGCCCACTGGGCAAATCCACGACGCAGCGAATGACTGCTGAATTCACCCGCATCGGTAATGCCCGCATCGGCAAGCAACTGGCGTATCAATGGGATAATGCTGCTGGGCGCCAGCCCGGATGCGGAAAGATGTCCCCAGCGATCAATCTTGCGGAATAGTGGGCCCTGTTTCAGGTCGGATAGCGCCAACCATGTTTCCACTGCTTCCACCGGGCACAGACGTGACAATGCCGGGCAGGTAAAGCGCCGGCCTGCCAGTTGCCGGTCAGTCTTGCTGCGAGGAATAAACAGCGTCATCCCCTCGCCGGAATCGATTTCGATGAACTCAATGCTCAAATTGACTAATTCATCCGAGCGGAACCCGCGCCAAAAACCCAGCAACAGTAGCGCCCGGTCACGGGTATGGCGCAGCACCTCGCCAGCATTGCCGCGTGAGTTGGCTACGATTGCCGCCTCGGTCAGCCAGTCACACACCCGCTGCATGAGTTCCAATTCCAGCGGCTTGGCGCGCTTTTCTGGTGCGGGGTGCAGCGTGCGGATACCTTTGAGCAACTGGCGGATGGTTGCGGCTTTGGTGGGGTCGGGGAAACCGTGATCCTGATGCCAACGTGACAGCGCTGCCAAACGATGTTTCAGGGTATTGAGGGTCAATGTGGTGGCGTGATCTGCCAAGTATCGAGCGATCGCATCAATGCTGGCGGGTAACAGTCCCCCCCATTCGACCTCGAAATGGCGGACGGCGGATTCGTAGCTACGCTGAGTGTTGGCGCGTGTCGCCGCCTGTAAATATTGTTCGACCGAGCGGCTCATGACGTTTTGCCAAGGTTGTGTCCATGTACACCACCAGGATGCTGCCCCGCAGCGTTGACTTCTCCGGAAGCGGACGACGATGGCTCCTGTAGATCCTTGAGGATGCCACACTGGCGAATCGTGCGTTTGTCGCAACAATGCCGGCGCAAGGTCTGCAGTTGTTGTTCCAGCGACACAAGCTCGGCGATACGCCGTCTGACGTGGGCGATATGCTCGTCGATCAACAGGTTGACGGCATCGCAATCCCGCTCGGGCTGATCCCGATAGCCGAGCAAGGTGCGGATTTCATCGTGGGTCATGTCCAGCGAGCGGCAACGGCGGATCAGTTGCAGTCGTTCCAATTGCGCCACATCGTAATGGCGATAGTTGCCGGCGGTTCGGCCGGGCAGCGGCAATAGTCCTTCGCGCTCGTAATAGCGGATGGTTTCCACGCTGCAGCCTGCCTGCTGAGCCAGCTCGCCAATTTTCATGACCATTTTCTCCGGATGCTTGACTCTATAGTAACTTCAGGGTGTGCAATGCTCAAATCGAAACACCTGAGCTTGGCCCCTAATGTCATATCGTCCACCTATTTCCCGCGCAGCCGTTAACTCCGCAGATGCTGCCAAGGCGGCAATAGACTCTGGCTGTGGGTGCGGCAGTACTTGCGCCATCCCGATCGCGCCAGTTGTCATGTCGACGCCGGAGGGAGGCCGTACGGATTCGTTCCGAATCGAAGCGATGGATTGCCCGACTGAAGAAGCGCTGATTCGCCAGGCGCTCACTCCGGTGGTCGGCATTCTATCGCTGGAATTCAATCTGTTGCAGCGCACCTTGCAGGTGCGACATACGCTGACGACCGTGGATCCGATACAGGCGGCGATTGCATCGATAGGCATGACAGCGGAGCCTGTCGAGCCGACTTCGCAACCAACTCAAGAAACCAGCGAGCCCGCCAAACCCTGGTGGCCGCTCGCGTTATCGGGAATAGCTGCGCTCGGCGCGGAAACCATCGAGTGGCTGCATCTGGCGCCGACATGGGCAACCA
>CAZBWH010000192.1:0-2016 GCA_964495595.1 uncultured Burkholderiales bacterium
ATGATGGCGGACCATATCCTGCCCAATGCAATGCTCGGCATCCTCGGCGGCGGCCAGCTCGGCCGCATGTTCACCATGGCGGCACGGGCGATGGGTTATCGCGTCACCGTGCTCGACCCGGACCCGGACAGCCCGGCCGGTGGTCTGGCCGACGTACACATCTGTTCCAAATACGACGATCCGGGCGCACTGCAGATGCTGGTCGACACCTGTGCCGCAGTCACCACTGAATTCGAAAACGTACCGGCCGAATCGATGCGCTTCCTGCAGAGCCGCATGCGCGTCAGCCCGTCGGCCGAATGCGTGTCGGTCGCACAGGACCGGATCAAGGAAAAACGCTATATCAGCAACGCCGGCCTCGGCGTGGCACCGTTCCTGGCAATCGAAAAAGCCGACGATCTGGCGCGGGACATGGCCGGCCACCTGCCGGGCATTCTCAAGATTGCCCGGCTCGGCTACGACGGCAAGGGCCAGATTCGCGTCAAGACTGCCGACGAAGTCAAAGCCGCCTGGGAACAAATGGGCGGCAAGCCATGCGTGCTGGAAAAGATGCTCGACCTGAAAACCGAGATATCGGTGATTGTCACCCGCAGCTCGGCCGAGGAGGTCAACACCTTCCCGGTGGCGGAAAACCAGCACGAATCCGGCATTCTCGACATCAGCATCGTGCCGGCACGCGTCGCCGACGAAATTGCGGCCAAGGCGCGGCAAATGGCGCTGCAACTGGCGCAGGCGCTGGATTACATCGGCGTGCTGGCGGTCGAATTCTTCGTGTTGCAGGACAACAGCCTGCTGATCAACGAAATCGCGCCGCGCCCGCACAACAGCGGCCATTACACCATCGATGCCTGCCTCACCAGCCAGTTCGAGCAACAGGTACGCGCCATGTGCGCCTTGCCGCCCGGCGACACCCATCTGCTGAGCCCGGTAGCAATGGTCAACCTGCTTGGCGACATCTGGCGCGACGACGAACCGGCGTGGGACAAGCTGTTGTCGGAGCCACACGCCAAGCTGCATCTGTACGGCAAGAAAGAAGCCCGCATCGGCCGCAAGATGGGCCATTTCAACGTACTGGCCGACAACGCCGACAGCGCGCTGCAACAGGCAGTGGCGCTGAAAGACGCGCTGAAACAATAATCCGCAACACACGCTGCGCCCGGCCCAGGCCGGGTGCACGCACCTGAAGGAACACCGCATGAACGGCCTGACCGAATCCAATCTGCAAAGCCTGAAGAAGATCTACGCCGGCAAGGTGCGCGATCTGTACGAAATCGATGCCCAGCGCATGCTGATGATCGCCACCGACCGCCTGTCGGCGTTCGACGTGATCCTGGCGGAACCGATTCCGGACAAGGGCAAAATTCTCACCGCGATTTCCAACTTCTGGTTCGAGCAACTGAAAGACGTGGTGCCGAATCATCTGACCGGCGACCGCGCCGAAGATCTGGTCAGCGCCGCCGACCTGCCACAGGTGGAAGGCCGTGCGGTTGTCGCCAAGCGCCTGCAGCCGGTGCCGGTGGAAGCGATAGTGCGCGGTTACCTGGCCGGATCGGGCTGGAAGGAATACAAGCACTCCGGCACCGTATGCGGCATCCAGCTTCCGGCCGGTCTGCAGGAAGCATCGAAGCTGCCGCAGCCGATTTTCACGCCGTCGACCAAGGCGGCGGTCGGCGATCACGACGAAAACATCTCGTTCGAACAGATGGTCGACAAGGTCGGCCGCGAACTGGCGGAAAAAGTACGGGACACCGCCATCCGCCTGTACCAGACCGCAGCCGAATACGCGGCCAAACGCGGCATCATCATCGCCGACACCAAGTTCGAGTTCGGTCTGGATGCGGATGGCACGCTGGTCTTGATGGACGAGGCGCTGACGCCGGATTCGAGCCGTTTCTGGCCGGCCGACAGCTACCGGGAAGGTAGTAATCCGCCATCGTTCGACAAACAGTTCGTGCGCGACTGGCTGGAATCGACCGGCTGGAACAAAAATCCGCCGGCACCGGAACTTCCGGACGA
>CAZBWH010000193.1:0-1995 GCA_964495595.1 uncultured Burkholderiales bacterium
CCCCTGGTCAAAATTCAACGCGCACCAGTGGTCAAATTTGAACGCGCGCGGACAGTCCGCACCTTGAAAGCACTGCTTACGGCACTTCGGCAACAGTGCCGGAGTACATCTACTTTCTTCTTCGGAGTGCACGAATATCCACGACCGCAGTTTCACACCCCTGAGGTCAGCGGCCTGGTTTTCTGCAAGCTGCCGGGAAATTAAGGAGTCGCCCCTGAAATATCGACTTTGAAATCGAGATTTCCACCTCTACGCCGTCCTCAACAGAAGGCCGTGGTTTTTCAGGGGCTAGCCCAACAGTTCGAGCAGCCGTAAAAATACGTTGCGCGCATGGCACACCGAAAACGCAGCCTGCTCACCCTGACCTTGAGCAAGGCACCCGGAATCGCCGGTGCGTTCAGTGATTTTTTCAACCAACGACGCGCCCATGTACCCATCTGAGCCTGGAGATAAACCGACAGCTGGCCGGTTCACCGGACCAGGGCATCCGGCGGCGGCGCGATCGATTGCAGCAGTGTCGTCACATCCTTGCCATCCTTCAGCAAAATCCGCCCTGTACCGGACAAGGGATGCCACTTGCCCGATGAACTTCCCACACACTCCGGCAGCCCATCGACTGTCAGCCGCAACGGCGGCGCATCGAAAGAGGCCCGGTAGTAATAGCCACGTATCGCTCCGGTAAAAAGCGTCTTCCCGCCATGCCGGGCATAACTCTCCCGGACAAGCTGCCGCACATGCGCCAGTTGCGCCTCTTCCGGCCAGCTGACGATGTCCGGTGGCAGCAACATGTTGTAGCGGCTGTTCCCGCCACCGATGATGAAAATCGTGACGCCGGTCTCGGGGTAAGTGCGCTCTGCAATCACTTCAAGCAGCGGCACGAAACTTGCCCTGGCACGCTCTTCCTCCTCCTTGGCCTGCCGTAGCTTTCTGGCGGCCACCATAATCTCATTGGCTGCCAGGGCAGTGGCAAACTCATCGGCCGGGATGGCAAAACGACTGGCCTGCAGCCGCTCGATCAGGCTCGTGCTCCCTTCCCCCTGCTGCAGCCAGTCGTCCAGCGCACGCATCGCTTTCGAGAGGTTGCGATAACCGATTGCGAGGAAAAACTCGCGGCAGCCCAATCCCGAATGAGCCATGGCCACCAGCAAGGCCTGGCCTACCGGGTATTTCGAATATCGCGCTTTCATGAGAGCTCCCTTCCTGAAAGGCACCCGTCTATGTGGATAAACACAGGATAAACCCACACTGCGACGAATCGTGTCGCAGCGCAGCAGGAGGTGGTGGCGGGCGGGCTGGGTGAAAGTGGGCAGTGATTCAATGCTCATGGTTCAACGTACACAGCGACGGGCGTCCTTCAAAAGCAGCAGCAATTGCTGCTCGCGCAGTGGCGAGGCGATGAATCCGAACCGGGTGTAGAACCTCGCCGCTTCTTCATCGATGGGGTGAGTCAGCATTGCCCGGATGCCCGCCTGCTCGGCAATCAGCATCGTCCGCCGGATGGCATCCTGCAACAGACCAAGGCCAATGCCGCGCCCCTGATCCTGCTGCGACACGGCCATCCTTGCCAGGATCACCACCGGAACCGGATATTGCCCCATCCCTTTGCGGATGCGATCTGACGCTTCCAGGGTGTCGACCTGGCCGACGGTCAAACTGAAATAGCCCGCCACACGACCATCCTCCTCGGCAACGACGAAGGTCTTGGCCGATCCACTGCCCTGCGCCTGTCGGGCATGGCGTAACAGCCAATCGTTGAGTGCGGGCTTGCCGCAATCAAAACCTTCCAGCCGATGCTGGGCAGCCAGAGGCTCCGGTGCGCGCAACTTCACTTCGTGTCCCAAGGCACCTTGCGGGCAAACAAATCTCGCAAACCGTCGTTGTCCTGCTCGGGGCGATCGAGCAGATCCATCAGAGCCTGGTACTGACTGCCCGACACCATAAACAGGCGCTGATCCAGCAGGGTTTGCTCGGCGGCCAGGCAGGCGCTGTCGAGGA
>CAZBWH010000194.1:0-931 GCA_964495595.1 uncultured Burkholderiales bacterium
GCTGCCGATCGTTTGCGCAATGGTGATATTGAGGCCATGTTCATCGTCGATGGCTACCGCTCCCCCATCATTCAATCGCTGCTCAATGACCCCAGCCTCAAGTTAATGAACTTTCCGTTGGCCGATGCCTACGCCCGCAAGCTGCCCTACCTGAAAAAGGTCGTCGTGCCGAAAGCCTCGATTGACGTGGACAGTATTCGCCCGGCGCAAGATATCACCCTGCTGGCGACCGGCGTCAATTTGCTCGTCGAGAAGGACATACACCCCGCCACCCAGTGGGCCTATCTGATGGCGGCACAGGATCTCAACCTCAAATCCGAACGTTTTTTCACCGCCACCGGACCGTACCCCGCCTATGAGGACAAATCCTTTCCGCTGAGCCCGGTCGCCGAACGCTTTTATAAGAGCGGTGTACCGACATTTTTTGAATACCTGCCGCTCTGGCTTGCCGCGCTCATCGACAGTGTGTGGGTGCTTCAACTCGCCGCGCTGCTAGTGATACTGGCGATCAGCAAAAAACTGTTTGGCCTGCGCGCAGGCGCCTCAAGCAAACTGCTCTGGAAACACTTTTGGGAGCTACGCTTTCTCGAAGACCTGCTCAGCAACGCTCGCGATCCGGCCACTACAGAGGTGATTCTATTGGGATTCCAGGAGCTGAAAAGTCGGATAGCCAGTACCTGGGTACAGTCTCAACATATCCGCCACTATTACAATTTAAAGCGTTGTGTGCAAAGCGGCATTGAACTCGCAGAGCAACAGCTTGAACAACAACGTGCTGCAACTACGCTTTAATAGAGCAGACCGGCCTCGAGCATGAGGCGCACCTGGTTATTATTAAGCCCGTTGGTACCAAACGCAGCCTCTGCTAACGGATTGAACACTTTGACATAGCTGAACTCCGCGCGGGCGAACAGCTTGTTCCATTGCATGG
>CAZBWH010000194.1:941-1987 GCA_964495595.1 uncultured Burkholderiales bacterium
CGTGACGGTTGCCGACCATGCAGAACTACCCGGACCGTACATGAGCCCTGCCGGGTTACCCGCCACCGCGCTATTTCCATGACTCGATTGGTACTCCAGCCGCATCGGCACGGACACATGATGCTTGGGCACCGTACCATTGACTTTAGCTGTCACATGATAGGTACTGATCACCGCTACACCGAACGTCCCCGAGCTGCCCATGATGCCAATGTCCACTCGTTCAGGAACATAGGTATATTGCAAATAAGGCGTCACCGTCCAAGAGTCGTCCGTATACTGATAAATCAGGTTCCCGATCTGAGAATTATTCTGCAAGAGAGGGGTCGCCGACGTATTCCTTGCGTTACCCGAAAGAGAACCTGTCCAGCTAAGGGCAAATGCGCTTTGCTGACTTGCCTGCCAACCTAGTTGACCCCCGACCCAGTTATATACACCAGAATAGGCGCCATCGTTCCAGGTGACAGCTGCCTTGATCGGCCCGTCGGCGAAGTTCAACTGAAGGCCCTGGCTCACAGAGTTCGTTTGTATCCAGAGCAAGCCTCTCTGAATATTAGTGTTCTGATAAGTAAACGTCGCCTCTACGCCCCCCATAGAGGGAATCTTTCCAACGGCAAGTGACCAATGCTGATCAGGGACGATGGACACATAGGCTTGTGGTAAATAACCAAAGCTCGTCTCTGTATTGGGTTGCGCACGAATATAGGAAACACCAAGCATGGGTATCGAATACAGTCCCGTTTGCACCAGAAGCCGTACCGGGCCACTCGTTTTCTGGATGAGTGCCTGCGCATTGGAAAATCCTGAATAGCTCGTCGAATTAATCGATGTGGGATTCGTCTGACGAAAAGTCATCCCTGTTGCAATGCCATGTGCCGACCATGCGCCGATGCTTTCAGAATCAATCGATAACACATTTTCAGAAAACCCCAGACTTTCCGCCATGGCGAATTCAAGCACTGGCGGCTCTTCTTCCGAAGCGACGGCACTCAGAGGCCACAACATGGCGCAACAAACCGCGATGGGTAACATTAACGTCTGCAACG
>CAZBWH010000195.1:0-1966 GCA_964495595.1 uncultured Burkholderiales bacterium
CACAACAGCCATTACGCCCAATCAACTGGTGCAGTCGTCTTCTGAAAATGACAGCCGGCTTCTTCCCTGGGAAGTAGCCGTTGCGGCTGGTCATGGTGTCCTCCGGTTCATTTGGGTATAGGCAATTTGGCCCCCCATGCTACCCCCGGCCAAGAATGCCGTCAGCGGACTTATCTGTCATTTTCAGAAGGCGACTGCACGAAAATTCAGGAGTGGACTTCACGGGACCAGATATGAGTTCCCCGATACGACGGTGATGCGCCAGACGCCCCTATGCAAGTAACAGTTACCGACCTCGAACAGTCAGGTGATGCCTTCACCATCAATAGCCGACTATCAAGGGCCAACTGCATCTTTCAGCACCGCTCCGATTCTTGCGATCGCCTGATTGCTGGCCTGCATGGATGCCTTGGTTTGCGTGATATAGATGCCGACTACCAATGGCTGCTTCGATGGTGGCCAGATCACTGCAACGATGGAGCGTGAGCCGTAGCCACCCGCTCCGGTCTTGTCGGCGATCTTCCAGTCGGATGGCAGAGAGGCACGCAGGAGTGCTCCGGCGACCTGATCGTCCAGCATCCATTGCGTCAGCTCGGATCGGGATGGGTCTGACAACACGTCGCCAAGAAGTATCTTTCTCAGGCTACTGACGATGGCGTTGGGGGTGGTAGTGTCACGCACATCGCCTGGCGTAGCTTCGTTTAACTCGGGTTCTTTGCGATCAAGCCGGGTTTGCTCATCGCCGATAGACCGCATGTACGCGTTGAATCCGGCTGATCCCCCAATGGCATCAAAGACAACATTAGCCGCCGTGTTATCGCTATAGCTCACCGCCGCCTGACAAACTTTGCCTAATGTGATGGTTTTGGGTGACAGCGACTTTTCCGTAATCGGCGAATAGGTGACCAGCATTTCCTTGTTGATCGATACGGACTGATCCAGCGAGAGGTGCTTCCCGTCGACTTTCGCGAGCATTGCCGCGCAGGAAAATACCTTGTGCGTACTATTCAAAGGAAAGCGTTCGTCGCCCCGATATTGCCAAGTCATTCCGGTGTTTGCATCAAACACAGCCATGCCTACCCTGGCTTGCAACGCGCTTTCTTCTGCCTGAACAACCTCAGTCAGCTTCGCTGTGTTTTAAGCGAAGACGGGGGTAGAGAGAAATGCTGCAAAAATACATGTAACCGCGATTTTTACTCCAGCAGCTGCTTTGGTTCCCATTGAAGTTCTTTCCAAGAAAATTACATGCTTAACGTGTGCCGACACCGACATCCAGCGTAATCCGGCTATGTTACGTTCGCGACAACAACCTCATCCCGTCCTGGCGCAATTCCCCCTTGGGTGAAATGTGCCGATACAAGGTCTGCCGCGTGATGCCGAGTTCCTGGCAAAGGTCGCTGACCTTGGTTTCTGGCTGACCCATGGCTGCCATCGCCAAGCGTAGTTTGGCGGCCGTCATCTTGAACGGCCGCCCGCCGTTTCGGCCGCGCGCTCGTGCCGAGGCCAGGCCTGCCACAGTGCGCTCGGCGATCAACTCGCGCTCGAACTCCGCCAGTGCCGCGAAGATGCCAAAGACTAGCTTGCCGGCGGCGGTCGTGGTGTCAATGGCCGCACCGTGACCGGTTAGCACCTTGAGGCCGATACCGCGCCCAGTGAGGTCGTGCACCGTGTTGATCAGGTGGCGCAGGTCGCGTCCGAGCCGGTCCAGTTTCCACACCGCCAAGGTGTCGCCTGATCGCAATGCCTTCAGACAGCCCGCCAAGCCGGGGCGGTCTTCGCGCTTGCCCGATGCATGATCTTTGTAGAGATGGGCCGGATCGACGCCGACAGCGATCAGCGCGTCGCGCTGTAAGTCGGTCGCTTGGGAGCCGTCCGCCTTCGATACCCGCATGTAGCCAATCAGCATGTTTCACCTGTCACATATACGTTCGATTATGTGACAGTGTGCACCGGAAAGTTCTGGTCG
>CAZBWH010000196.1:0-1944 GCA_964495595.1 uncultured Burkholderiales bacterium
GGTTGCCCATTCATATTTTGTGAAATCGGGAGCCACTATATTGCATTGCAGCATAAAATGCTACGATTTTGATTGTAAATGGTTTGCGATGGTTGCCTCGCGATGAAGATCTATCTCGATTTGCTGCGGCGAGTGCTGGAGCAGGGCGCGCGCAAATCCGATCGAACCGGAGTCGGGACCCTGAGCGTATTCGGTGCGCAACTGCGCTTTGATCTGCGAATCGGCTTTCCTCTCGTGACGACCAAGAAGCTGCACCTGCGTTCGATCATTCACGAACTGTTGTGGTTTCTGCGCGGCGATACCCATCTGCGCTATTTGCGCGAGCATGGGGTGACGATCTGGGACGAGTGGGCCGATGAAAACGGCGATCTGGGGCCGATCTACGGCAAGCAGTGGCGCGACTGGGAAGCGGTGGACGGGCGCCATATCGACCAGCTCGCCCGCGCCATCGAACTGCTGCGGCGTGACCCGGATTCACGGCGGATCCTGGTGTCGGCCTGGAACGTCGGCGAACTGGAGCGAATGCGGCTGTTGCCCTGTCATCTGCTGTTCCAGTTTTACGTCGCCGATGGCGAACTGTCCTGTCAGGTTTACCAGCGCAGCGCCGACCTGTTTCTCGGCGTGCCGTTCAACATCGCCAGCTATGCGTTGCTGACTCACCTGGTCGCTCAACAGACCGATCTGCAGGTGGGTGAATTGATCTGGACCGGCGGCGACTGTCATCTGTACCTGAATCATCTGGAGCAGGCCCGCTTGCAACTGAGCCGCAAGCCTTTGCCGTTACCGCGCCTGGCGATCCATCGCCGGCCAGAGGCGCTCGCCGAATACCGCTACGAGGATTTTGAAATCGTTGGTTATCAACCACATCCGGCCATCCAGGCGCCGGTGGCGGTGTGACCGAAAGCCGCACGATACCAGCCTCTATGGGTGTCTCGAGCCTGCTCTTGACTGTCGCGTACAATCCGCGATCCCCGTGGCGCTGGTAAAAACGCATACAGGGCCGAATTGGCTTGACGATGATCGTAAATTATGTTGCGATGCAATAAATCAAAAATAGGGTGAGGCTTGTGATGGCAAATGTATACAGGATGATCGAGCGCAACCAGGCGGCGAGTTGGCTGGTCCTGCAATCCGTGTTGCGGATCAGCGGATTGATGGGCATCGGGATGCTTGGCGCGGTGCGCAAATCGCTGGACACGTATCTGGTGTGTTTGGAGCACGGGGCGGAGTATGCGCAGCAGGCCAGGATCACCGATTCGCCAGAGAAGTTCTTGGCGGGCTACGCGGACGCCATGACCGAGTGCGTTGAGAAGTCCTGGCAGGATTTCCGCAACAATCTCCAGATTTGGTTGCTGACCCAGGACGAGGCGCTGATCTGGATAACCCGGATCGACAGGGCGCTGTTGGCCACGGATTGATTCGCGCGGGTTCGTTGGTAATGACCGACTTCAACCGTGACCCCGCTGATCCGCCAGCCAGGAAACCCACTCTGTTCGAGGTTCTGAATCGGCCCATTCACTTGCCGTTTGGCAGACATCGCGCGTTCGAACCCGCTGCTGAATCCGCTGGACCTGCTGAAGCCAAGCCCGAACGCTTCGCCCGCTTGCGTGACCGCTTGCGGCGCACCCGCCAGAGCCTGGTCAGCGGACTGTCCGGCCTGTTCGCTGGCAGGAAACTGGATGACGAGGCGCTGGAGGAACTGGAAAGCCGCCTGCTGCTGGCCGATGTCGGCGTGGAGGTGAGCCAGCACCTGATGAAACGGCTGACCGAACGGGTGTCGCGCCAGCAGTTGAACGACGTGCCGGCGCTGCTCCAGGCGCTGCGCGAGGAACTGCTCGCCATTCTTGCACCCTGCCAGCAGCCGTGGCGACCCAGCGAATCCCGGCCCTACGTGATCCTGATGGTCGGGGTCAACGGCGTCGGCAAGACCACCACCATCGGCAA
>CAZBWH010000197.1:0-1935 GCA_964495595.1 uncultured Burkholderiales bacterium
TTTCGGGCGGGTTGATCCGGGCGACAGTGTGACGGCCGTGGTGACCTATTTCTAAATACCCATTTCAAATAGAAACGAGACGCGAAGGACGCCCGAAGGTAGTACTACGAGTACGGCGAGGGCCGACGACAGAGCCTAGAACTCGTGCCTCCCGCTTCAGCGGGGAAGTATCGTTGCTATTTGGAAATGGTATGACACGCTTTGAGGAACAGCATGACCATCCGCTTCAACACCGACACCCGCAACCTGATCGTCGACAGCCTGACCGGCAACCTCGGCTATGCCACCTTGCGCGTCTACAGCGGCAGCCAGCCGGCCAGCGCCGGTTCTGCCCCGACCGGCACTTTGCTGGTGGAAATCCAGCTACAGGGATTCAATGCCAGCGCCAATGGTTCCGCCGGCCTGGCCACCGGCACACAGGCCCAGGGCACAGCCATCGCGACCGGCACAGCTGGCTGGGCGCGGCTCACCGACGGCACGCGCAATATCGACGGCTCGGTGGGTACGACCGGAACCGATTTCATCATCAATACCACCAGCATCGTCAGTGGCGGCAATGTCACCCTCACCAACTGCACCATCACTCAGCCGGCCAACTGATCGGAGCACGGCGCGATGGCGTGGAGCATTCCGAAACAAACCCTGACCGGCCTGCTGTCGAACAGCAATCTCAGCGGCACGATCGGCATTCCCGGCCAGCAACTGGCCGGCAATCTGTTGCTGACGGTGCCAATCCATCTCAATGCCAGCGTTGGCATACCGGCGCAACAGATCAGCCTCACGCTGAGCAACCCGCCACAACTGGTGGGCCAGATCGGCATTCCTGCGCCGGGCATCACCGGCGGGCTGCACTATGTGTTCATCGCCCGACGAAGCCTGACCGCCGCGTGGTATCTGACTCAGCCGGTGCGGGCCGATCATGCGACACCGGCCGATCTGGGTATCTTTGCCAAATCGCGCCAGCTGTCTCGCTGGTGGCTGACCCGGCCGTTCTGCCAGCAGGCGATGGCTGCGCACGACATGGGGATATGGGCCAAGCCGCGCTTGAGTGCGCGCTACCCGTTGCGACTGGCCACCCAGCATGGCGCACATTGGCGCTTACCGGTCGGCAGCGCACATCAGGCGCCGTATGGCTGGCGCGAATCGGCCGCACATGGCGGGCGTTACGCCCTAACGCATCCCGTTTCCTGCGGGCACGCTGGCCGTTACGGTCTGCAAACGGGAACACCGGTCAGCGCCATGCATAGTGCCAGCGCGGATATTCGCCTGGCACGGCAACACGGCGCCCCGCTGCACCAAAGCCCATATCTGCAGGCATCGCACCAGAGTCACTGGCAGGCTTGTGCGCCCTGCTCATCGCGGCTGGCGATAAGGTTCACGCTACGCGATGGTTTGTATCAGCAACATGCGGCAAGCCACAGCCTGCGGTCTGCCGATCGCCAGTGCCTGGCACATACAAGCCGCTACGGCCTGCGCTGTGCCGACGAGCATGGTGCACGCTGGGAAGCCATGGCACGCAGTTCCGCAGCGCTGGCCAGCGACTACGCCTTGCGTCCGATCGTCAGCGTCCGCCACGGTGAATGCCACGCCCTCACCGAACGGAACACCAGTGACATCGCTGTCCAGTTCGATCTGGCGCTGTTGAATCCGGTAGCACGACAACACCGCTCGCTGTTCGAACCGCAGCAATCGCAGTTGCAACAACATTCGCCGCTTATCCGCCTCTGGCATGCCGGCGAGTGGCTTGATGTGCTGTCGGCCAGCATCAGTAGTGACGAGCATTCGCCCTACTGGCTGGCACGTATCGAACTGGCGGATTTACAGGCCATGCAGCGCCTGCAGTTGGGTGATGCGGTCGAACTGCAATTGGGGGATAGCCGCTATGCGCTTCGTGTCGACAGCCGATCGTTGAGTCGCCCTGCCCCGGCCGAGGTC
>CAZBWH010000198.1:0-1901 GCA_964495595.1 uncultured Burkholderiales bacterium
ATTATAGGAAACATTTCAGAGCTTGTAAACAAATTTTTGAAGATTTTTTCAAAATTCGATCGTTCAGCTTTTTCATCTCTTTCTGCATCCCTCTGCCAGCAAGAACTTGCCACTCGTTCTTACCCCTTTTGTTCATGTGTGCTGCCATAATTGAATCGCCTGTTTTTTTGACGACAAGAGGTGGTGCCATGATGATCGACAAGCCGCTTCCTGATACCGATGCCTGGGTTCTTTCACTGGCAGCGGCAGAACTGCCAGTTCTGCGCCGCACAGCCGAAACACTCGATGCCATGCGTGACGACCGCGACAATATCAATGCTCGTTCGCTTGCCTTCACGATTCTGCAGGATCCTTTGCTCACGCTGCGTGTTTTCGCCTGCCTGGCCGAGCGTCGGCGCAAATCGCAGCACACGGATATCACAACGCTGGAACAAGCCCTGATGATGATGGGCATCGGCCCTTTTTTTGAAACCTTCCAGCAACTCCCCTTGGTTGAAGATCACCTCAAGTCCTCGCCAAAGTCCTTGCTAGGGCTGCTCAGGGTTGTCAATCGTGCCCGCCATGCTTCGCAATGGGCCCGGGACTGGGCTATTCACCGCCATGATCTGAATGCCGACGAAATTACGATCGCGGCCTTGCTGCACGATATTGCTGAAATGCTGATGTGGTGTTTCGCCCCGCAACTGGCCTTGCGCGTCGATGACATGAAGGCTGCCGATCCTCAATTACGCAGCTCGAGCGCGCAGGTCGGCGTTTTCGGCATTACCCTGCTCGACCTTCAGCAGGCACTGATCCACTATTGGGGTCTGCCGGAATTGCTGGCCATGCTGATGGATCATACGCGTGCCAGTAACCCCCGAATCCGGAATGTTTCTCTGGCCGTCGACCTCGCGCGACATTCTGCCAATGGCTGGCACGATGCGGCCATTCCGGATGACCTGACAGGCATTCAGGAGCTCCTTCGCATCGGCCCGGAACTGCTGCCAAGGCATCTGGGAGTTGCCCCGGAAACCATCGCCCACCTGGTCACCCCCACCTGAACTCGCTCAACACGATCAACACGCCGCACTCCATTTACGAGACATTCACGATGATCTTCGACACCCGGCCCAAGAAATATGTTCGATTCATGTCCGCCACCGAGCGTTTTTCGCTGGCCATCAATGAGCTGTACCGCTACAACATCGTTGCCCTGGCCGAAGGTCAGGGCAACCTTACAAAAGACGAGCTCCAGGCTGCCGTCAATATCGCCGCCGAAAAGAATCCCGGCGCACGGGTACGGCTGAAATCCGTTCTCGGCTTCTCAAAATGGAAAGACAGCGGTATTGCCCCGCTGGTTCATGAAATACAGACGCCGCACTGGGACTGTTTTTCCGAACAGGGGGCCGATTTCATGGAAGGCTCCTTCGACATTCACGGAAACGGGCCGGTTTGCGATCTTTACCTGATTCCGGGCAATGCCGGCAATTCCGGCAATGGCAGCCATGCGATCCGTATCGTCGTTCGCGTTCTTCACGCTGCCATGGATGCGCGCGGACTCCAGCACTTCGTCAAGGACATTTTCCGTGTACTGCGCGGAGAAGATCCCGTCGGGTCAACATCCACCCTGACTGATTACGACGTTCGCATCAAGTTCAAGGAAAAAATTCAGGGCCAGCAAGTCGAAATGGAGTGCATGCCCATCCTTCCCCCCAGCCCCCGTCAGAACGGCAAGGATGAAAAACTGGCATACGTCTGGCGGCGCGCCATTGTCGACAAAAACATCGGCAGCATGCTGCCAAAGATGGCAATTTTTCTGGCGCAACACGCCCGCAAGCACGGTGAGGGGGAAGTAGGATTCACCATCCCGGTCGATTTGCGTGGTCTGCGGGAAGAGATCAACACCACGGCCAACATGACCG
>CAZBWH010000199.1:0-1893 GCA_964495595.1 uncultured Burkholderiales bacterium
GCGATGGCAACAGCCTGCCGCGTTATCACGTGGTGTGGGGCACCTCGCGCGAGCTGGTGCGCTGTTTGGTGGCGGCGCTGCACCGCGCCGACAGCGGCAGAAGGTTGATGCTGCTGCACCGGCATTCGATTACCGGGCTGGATCACGCTGGCGGCAAGGTGGTCGGCGCGCTGGCGCGCAACGATGAAACCGGCGCCAGCGTGCGTCTGAGTGCATCCAACGTGGTGTTGGCAATGGGCGGCATCAACGGTGGCCATGAGCAAACCCGCGCCAACTGGCCTGCGCAGCGGCCAATGCCGGCAACCATGCTCAATGGTGCGCATCCGTTTGCCGACGGCAAGCTGCACCACTGGGTGGCGGATCAGCTTGGCGGGCAGATCACCCATGCCGGCGAGATGTGGAACTACGCCGCCGGTTTTCCGCATCCGTTTCCGCATTTCGAAGGGCATGGTTTGTCCACCATCCCCTGCAAATCGGCGCTGTGGCTCAATCATCGCGGCGAGCGCATCGGCCCCGAGCCGCTGGTGACCGGCTTTGACACCCACTGGCTGTGCCAGCGCGTGGCAGAACAAGAGAAACCCTGGACCTGGCACCTGCTCAACTGGCGCATTGCCGCCAAGGAGTTCGCCATCTCCGGCGCCGAACACAACCCGCGCATCCGCGATAAGCAGTTCATCCGTTTTCTCAAGGAAACCCTGCTCGGCAATCACCGCCTGCTGCGGCAAATGCAGCAGGAGAGCCGGCATTTCCTGGTCGACGACACGCTGGCCGGGCTGGCGGCGAAAATGAACGCCCTCACCGCCTCGCACGACATCGACCCCGCCACGCTGCAAGCCACCGCCGATGCCTTTGACGCCAATTTTGCCCACGGCAGCAAGCTGCAAAACGACGACCAGATCCGCCGCATTCTGCATGCGCGGCAATGGGGGCCGGACAAGCTGCGCACCTGCAAGCCCGCACCGTTGCAGAAACCCGGTGCCGGGCCGTACATCGCCATGCACATGCAACTGGTAACGCGCAAAAGCCTCGGTGGCCTGCGCACCGATCTGGGCAGCCGGGTGCTGGGTGCCAGCGGCCAAGCGGTGGATGGCCTTTACTGCGTAGGTGAGGCGGCGGGTTTCGGTGGCGGCGGAGCCAGCGGCAAGCGCTCGCTGGAAGGTACGTTCCTGCCCGGCTGTATTCTCACCGCCCGGGCTGCGGGCCGCTCCATTGTTAGCGGCTAACCCATTTCGAATATATTCAGGAACACACCGTGCAAAACGATCTGGTTTCAATCCTGCTGTTGCCGCTGACGCTGGCATTCATCATGTTCTCACTCGGCCTGGGGCTGGCGCTGGCCGATTTCAAGCGTATCTTCACCCAGCCCCGCGCGCTGCTGGTGGGCATCGTCTGCCATTTTCTGCTGCTGCCGCTGGCCTGCCACCTGATGCTGGACTGGTGGGGCATAACGGGCGTGTTTGCGGTGGGTTTCATGATTCTGGCGGCCTGCCCTACCGGCAGCACCTCCAACCTGCTGACTTATCTGGCGCGCGGCGATGTGGCGCTGGCATTGAGTTTTACCGCTGTGGCCAGCGTGCTGACCATTTTCACCCTGCCGCTGATCGTCACCTGGGCGCTCGGCCATTATCTGGGCGCGGCGCGCGCGGTGGATGTGCCGGTGGGGCTGATGATGGGGCAAGTGGCGCTGGTGATGGGTGTGCCGGTCAGCCTGGGCATGCTGCTGCGGCAGCGCTGGCCGGCCTGGGCGCAGCGCTTTGAAAGCCGCGCCACGCGTATCGCCACCCTGCTGTTTCTGCTGATTGTGGTGCTGGCAGTGCTGAAGAACTTTGCGCTGGTACGCAACCACATCGTTTCGCTGGCGCCGTTTGCGCTGACGCTGAATCTCGGCATGCT
>CAZBWH010000200.1:0-1809 GCA_964495595.1 uncultured Burkholderiales bacterium
TGCAGCAGGTTCTTGTGCCGGACTGGCTGGACATTGGCCTTGCCGCGTCCGGGAAACTGGCCGGATTTTCAACGTTGGGCAACCCGATCTGGGCATCGTTGGTACTGGTGGTTGGTTTGCCCCTGGCCGTGCGCGCTGCGTGTGAAGGGAAGGCATGGCTTTGGCTTGCGCCAATGCTGCTTCTGGCAGCGCTTTGGGCAACGCAAAGCCGACAAGCCTGGCTTGCCGCTTTGCTGATGGGCTGGGTTGCGCTGGCCTGGATGGGCGAGAGGTGGCAACGCCGTGTGGCGGTAGCCGCGCTGGTTCTACTGGTTTGCGGCCTGCCATTTGTGAACTTTGCGGGGGATGCATTTCATTCGCTTAAGGGACGTTGGCTGATCATGCGTGGCGCGTGGCAGATGTTCCTAGCCTGGATATTTCACGCTACCCCGCTATATGACCGAGTCGGCATTGGTTTTTGCGTAGAACGAGCCGGGTGGGAGTGATTTTTGGGATGTGAGCAGGTCTTGAGCGGTGATCTGTGCCCAGCAAGCGCAGTTCCCCCCACCCCGGCTTGGGTTGCGGGCCATTTTTTTGTCATCGCGCCGGCCAGGCGCTGTTTTTGAATCTACGGTGAGCGCAATTGACGCATCGCTGCCGCGAAGATGTCGGCACTGGGCCAGTTGGAGGCCAGATACAGGCGAATACGCCGGGTATTGCGGGTGACGACGGCGGCGAGTTTGAGCAGCTTGATGCGCAGCGTGTCGACCTGGGCCGTGGCCAGCTTGGTGCCCTTGAGCGCCAATGCACGCAGCCGCTCAATGAGCACATAGCCCAACGCAGCGAGCAGTACGCGAAGCTGATTGCTCTGAAACTGCTGGCAACTCGTGCGCGTGGCAAACAGGCCGACCTGAGCCTCCTTGATCCGGTTTTCGGCCTCGCCGCGCTGGCAATACACATCGTCGTACAAGACTGCGGGTTCTTGCGTGAGGTTGGTCACCACGTAGCGTGGATTGTTGCCCTGCTCGCCGTATTCCAGGCGCGTAATCACCCGGCGCTCTTTGGTCCAGGACTGCGCGCCGTACATGAATTCACCGATTTCGCGCTGCTTGACACCGGTGTGTTCGAACGCATCTTTCATGGACAGTTCCATGAATTCGGTCACTTGCTGCAGCCGTGCGTTGCGTGCCAGGCCAATGATGTAATTCACATTGGCGCGCTCGCAGTAGTTCAGGATGCGTTGGCGGCAAAAGCCGGAGTCACCGCGAAAGACGATACGCACCTGGGGCCACTGCTGGCGCAGCCGCTTGACCAGCAGTTTGAAGATGGCTGCTGTATGCCTGGCCCCATCAATGCGGCTGGGGCGCAGGTAGGCGCACAGCAGTTGCTGGCCGCAGAACACATACAGCGGTAAATAGCAGTACGAGTCGTAGTAGCCGTGAAAGAAGCGCCCCTCTTGCTGACCGTACAGCGGGTTGTCGGTAGCATCGAAGTCCAGCACCAGTTCCTCGGGCGCTGTCTTGAAACTGGCGATGAATTGTTCCACCAGAACTTGGTGCAGTTTCCACGCGGTGGTTTTATCCGCCCACTTCTCCAGACGGCACAAGGTAGGAGCGCTGGCAATATCGTCATCCACACCGACTGCGGTTTGCATGGCCACGTCCTGGCGCAGGCTTTGGTGGTCGTTCAAATCTTCCCATCCCAGCGCCAGCCCATACACACGCTGGCGCAGCATGTCCACGATGCCGTGTGTGATCAGCAGCGGATTGCGCGGATCGGCGATGCAGCGTGCCGCCGCAGCAATCAGGCCCAGTTTGCGATCGGTGGCGC
>CAZBWH010000201.1:0-1633 GCA_964495595.1 uncultured Burkholderiales bacterium
AGCGTGCTCGCCAGGCGGACATCGCCCGTGCGCGCAATGCTTCGCAGCGTTCCGCTTTCCGTACCGCAATCAAGAAAGTTCTGAAAGCTATCGAAGCTGGCGATAAAGCTGCAGCTCAAACCGTATTTCAGGAGTCGGTGAGCATCATCGACCGTATTGCAGACAAGGAAATCTTCCACAAGAACAAGGCCGCTCGTCACAAGAGCCGCCTGTCTGCCGCGATCAAGGCGATGGCCTGAGCCGCTGGTCAGTCTGCAAAAAACCCGATCCGTGCGATCGGGTTTTTTTATTGCTGCTATTTCATTCAGCGCTTATACTCCGCCCCGCCTTGGGTGCCCGCAGAATGGTCTGCCGGGTGAAACGGGAAACAGGTGCAATGCCTGTGCTGCCCCCGCAACGGTAAGCGAGTAGTGCCCGATCATCGTGCCACTGGACTGGATTTCCGGGAAGGCGGTTGGGCGCAGGGTGCTCGTAAGCCCGGAGACCGGCCCGAGGTGTGCAGGAGTCGCGGGGTGTCGATTCGAACCTGTAGCCTGGCCGCCTGCCGGGCTTTGGCTCCTGTGGCATTCAAACTGCATCCGCGTGGGGCGGATGCGTGCAGGAGTTCCTTTCATGTTTCGCCCATCCCTGATTGCCGCTGTACTGGCGGCCTTGCCTTGTTCGGTCGTGCTGGCTGCCGAGCCTGTTGAATTTGATCCGGTTACCGTGACCGCCACCCGGTTGCCGCAGCCACTGTCGTCGGTGGTTGCCGATGTCAGCGTGATTAGCCGCAAACAGATCGATGAATTTGCCGGTGGTAGCGTCACCGATATATTGCAGACTGTTCCCGGCGTCGAGATTTCCACTAATGGCGGGCGCGGTCAGCTGAGTTCGATTTTCCTGCGTGGGGCCAATTCCTCGCAGACCGTGGTGCTGATCGATGGCGTACGTGTCAATTCCGCTACCAGTGGCGGTGCGGCGCTGGAAAAGCTGCCTTTGGACCAGGTGGAGCGCATCGAGGTGCTGCGTGGCCCGGCCAGTTCGCGCTATGGCGCCGATGCGATTGGCGGCGTGGTGCAGGTGTTTACCCGTGCCGCTGCCGGACGCGATCAGCTCGGTGCCGGCGTCGGCATCGGTAGCGACGGTTTGCGCCAGGCGCATGCCAGTCTCGCTGCCGGCTCGGCCAAGTCGCGGCTGGCGCTGAATGTCAGTGCGGAAAATTATCGCGGTTTTTCTGCCAGCAATGAGTCGCATCCGTGGGGGCTGTTCGGTTCCGATGATGACGGATTGCAGAGCCGTTCCGTGTCGTTGGCTGCGAGTCACGAATGGATGCCGGGGCAGGAGCTGAGCCTGAATCTGCTCGAATCCCGTGGCCGGGTGCAATACGACGCCGGCAGCGCATACGATCCAGTAACCTTTAATCCGATTTCCGGTTCGGCCGAGTGGAATTACCGCATTGAGCAGCAGCTCGCATCGCGCTCGCTGGTCAGCCGCAATCAGCTGAATCAGGCATGGCTCAGTACTGTAACCGTGGGCGAGGGGGTCGATAGTTACAAGGATAGCGGTGGCCTGAGCGAGAGCCGCTTTCGTACTCGCCAGCGGCAGCTGAGTTGGCAGAACGATGTCACTGTCGCTGGTACCAAGTGGTCGCTGG
>CAZBWH010000202.1:0-1581 GCA_964495595.1 uncultured Burkholderiales bacterium
TCATGTCGATCTTTTCTCTGGCAAGCCCGTAGAGAAGCCTTCCTGCCTCCAGGAGCAGCACTGGCCGGCAAAACCCGGATTGGCGTGCAATGCCTGCATCCGACCGAATGGGTAGTCATCGTTCCTGCCAGCATTCATGCCATAACCAAAATCCTGACCCTCACCCGATCCATCCCTTCCGGGCAAGCGCTAGGCATCGATGATCTTGCCTTGAAACCCCTCGCGCCCAGTGAGCCGGTTCCACCCCGGACGCTGACCAGGATCGAACAAGCCATCGGCAAGATTGCCGTAGTCAGTCTTGGGCGCGGCATCTCGCTGCGCACCGATATGTTGCGCGAACCGAACGTGATCATGCAAAACCAGACAGTGTCCCTGATCGCCGAAGGCGATGGATTCAGCGTCAGCAACGATGGCGTTGCTCTGGGCAATGCAGCAGCCGGTCAGCCAGTCCAGGTTCGCAGCCGTTCAGGCCGGATCCTCCGGGGCATTGCCCGCGCCCCAGGAATCGTCGTGCTTGAAAACAATCTGATGGACAACAACAATATCAAAAATTCCGCTAAAGAATTCCAGCCGGCTGCCGATTAGCATGACAGGATTAGTGTTTTCAGAGCAGCAGATCATCCTGTGCCAGTGCATCTGGTTGCGCTTGCACGGACAACGCCGGCCCTGTATGGAGAATTGACGTGAAAATCGACCAAACCGGCAAGCCGTTTACACCGGCAGCCAGCAGTTCAAGACCCGGCCAGGGCAAAACCATCGAAACAGAAGGCCGGCCCGCCTCCGCGACCGCCCCAGCGGACAGCGTCGAACTGAAGTCCAGTTCGCTCAAGCTTGCCGCACTGGAAAGCGGGCTGGGCAGCCAGCCCGCGATCGACAGTGCCAAAGTCGACGAAATCCGCCAGGCCATTGCTGACGGCAGATTCCGGGTCAACCCGGACGCAATTGCCGACAAACTGGTCGCCAGCGTCAAGGAACTGCTCGCCGGCAGGAAAGACGGATGACCACGGGCGACTGCACCGGCCCGGATCATATGACCGCTTGGCTGACCGATGAAATTACCCTTTACGGGCAACTCGTCGACCTGCTAAGCGAGGAACACCAGGCACTGCTGCAAGGCGACGTCGAAACGCTTAACCGCGTCACGCCTCAGAAATCGGCGTGCGTAGCAAAAATCGAGGCAGTCGACCGGCAACGGGCCGGCTCGCCCCAACCTCCCCAGACCAGCCACCCAGGACTGTGGCAGCAGCTTTCCGACCTCGCATCCCTGGCGAGCAAACAAAACCAGGCCAATGGCAAAATGATCAACCTGCGACTCCAGCGCACTCAGGAAGCGCTTTCCATTCTCCGCGACGACAGCGATCAGTCCTCCACCTATGGCCGTGATGGTCATACCCGCATGCCCGGCAAGGGACGACCACTGTCTTCGGCCTGACTGCCGCATCATCAGCCTCAGCCCGCCCGCGAACGCCACATCACCCAACTCGAACAGATCGGAAAGTTTCGATTTCGAACAATTATTGCATTTACAATGCGCGACTCCGCGCATATACTCACCACAGCCTCCTTCACGTAATCCGGCTG
>CAZBWH010000203.1:0-1552 GCA_964495595.1 uncultured Burkholderiales bacterium
AAGCAACCTCGATTTTACGTTACCTTTGGCAGACGAAATTCCGGGGGAAGCTCAGTGTCTGGCAGGCGCAAGGGATCGTGCCTGCCGGCATTACTGCAAGAAATAATCAACCGGCTGAGGCTGTGGTGGCAGGTCGGTTTCGCCCAGCAGTTCACGCACCGATATCTCTACGCCGTAGCTCAATGCCGTCAGTGGCAGGTCGTTCGAAGTCAAACCGAACGGTTCTTCGATTTCATCGCCGATCGCATCCAGTCCGAAAAAGGTGTACGACACTACGCCCACTACCAGCGGGGTCAGCATGCCGATCGAGTCGATCAGCCCGAACGGCAGCAGATAGCAATAGACGTATACCGTTCGATGCAGCAGCACCGAATAGGAAAACGGCAGCGGCGTGTGCTTCAGTCTTTCGCAGCCCCCAAGCACCGCGACCATCTGCTCTACGCTGCGATCCATTTCCTGCGCCATTTGCAACGACAGCCAGCCACGCCGCTGGCAGCTCTGTATGTCCTGCCCCATCGCATGCAGGATTCGGGCGGCCGGATTCTGCAGCCGGCGCAGGCCGGCAACCTGTTCCGCCGGCAGTAGCCGGGCGATATCCTCCCACGGGTCTTCGTCGCGCAATTGATGTCGCAAGCTATGGCCGAAGGCAATCGCCGCATAGGCCAGCTTGCTGCGCATCTGCTCAACGGCAGCCTGTTCGGTGCTTGCGCTGCCGGCCGGCGCTTCCAGATAGGCGCAAGCCTGTCGCACCAGATTACGGCTGGCGTTGGTCAGCCCGCCCCATAGTTTGCGGCCTTCCCAGAAGCGATCGTAACTCGCCGAATTGCGAAAACCGAGAAAGATGGCCAGCGCCAGCCCCATCAGGCTGAACGGGATCGGCGTGAGGGATATTTTCAGGTGATACAGCACGCCATGATTAAAAGCGACAACAATCGCCGTGACGATGGTAATGGTCAGTTTCAGCCAGATGGTTGGCAGAACCGAGCCGCGCAGCAGGAAGAAATATTCGATGCCGCTAGGGCGTGGGCGAACGATCATGGTGGTGCAACAATCCAGCAAGTGGCGGATACAGGCATTGCCTGCGGCAAGCCCGGCATTGTGCATCAAGGCTGCCGGGGCAGGGGAGGAATTTACCGGTGCAGCAGTGTGGTCTGCAAGGCCTGCGGCTGCTGCACCAGGTCTGCCAGCGTATATTTGTCGAGCGTCGCATACAGCGCCTCGAATGCGCGTACCAGTATGTCCGTCAGCCGGCACGCCGGCGCAATGCGACAACAGTCCGGCTGCTCCGACAGGCATTCGACGATTGGCCCGTACCCTTCGCTGTTGCGCACCACGCTGCCGATGCGGATGGCGTTCGGCTCCTGCGCCAGCCGCACGCCGCCACCTTTGCCACGAGTAGATTCAATCAGGCCGCTGCGTACCAGGTGTTGTGCCACTTTCATTAGATGATGTGCGGAAATGTCGTAAGCGGCAGCTATTTCCGCAATCGTGACCAGGCGATCGCGGTTCAGGGCCAGATACATCAGAACACGCAGGGTGTAGTCAGAGAATG